>VAXO01000125.1 GCA_005888435.1 Actinomycetota bacterium
GAGGTTCCAGGCGAGCCGGGCGTCGTCCCAGCTCGGGTCGTGCGGCAGGACGATTAGTGCGTTCTTCACGTTCGGACCTCCTCGGAATTTCGGTAATACGAGCAAGCTCGCATCACCGAGGGTGGCGCAGGAAGGAGGGCCACTGGTGTCTTTGAGTGCGGAAATCCGCACTCAAAGGGAGTACAGCGCTTCGCGCGAAAACTTACGCTCCGGCCTTTATCTCAGTGCAGGTCGGTTTGGGGGTGTGGGTTGAGGAGCAGAGGCGGGCGTGGCTTTTGCTTGAAGTTGAAGTCGCGGACGAGGGTGCCGAGGATCGGCTCGTTCTCGCGGACGTCGGGTCGCGGGTCGGGCCGCCCGTCGGTTGCCGGGTCGATCCGTTGCCCGCCGAGGAAGTCGTCCTCGATGAACTTCACATAGGCGTCGAAGCTGAGCGTCTGGTGGTCGATGAAGCCGCGCCGCGCATACGGACTGATCACGAGCCCGGGCACGCGCAGGCCGTAGCCGAGCCGGTCGACGTTCGGCGGCTGCACGTGGTCGTAGAACCCGCCCCAGTCGTCCCAGGCGAGGAAGATCGCCGTCGACTTCCAGTCCTTGCCGCGCATCGCCGCGTTGACGAGCTTCGTCACGTACGCCTGCCCCGCGCTGACGAGCCCCGGCGGATGCTCCGAGACCGAACCGGTCGGGTTGATCCAGGAGACCGCCGGCAAAGTCCCCGTCCTCGCCGCCTTGAAGTACTGCGACAGCGTCGTGATGTTCCCGAGTTGACCGTCCTGCTGGACGGTGTCGAAGTACGGAAGCGGGTTCCAGATGCCCGGCGTCTTGGCGCCCTGCTTGACGGACTCGCAGATCATCTCGTCGTCCTCGCAGTCCGGCTCCGTGCCCGTGAAGACGTAGTACCGCCAACTGACGCGATGCTTGTGCAGCAGATAGGTGAGATCTGTCCACGCGTAGTCGGCGCGCGCCTTCGCAGGGTTCACCGGGTTCTGGATCGCGGCGACGCAGCTCATCGGCTCGCCGCGACGCGAGCAGCGCGCCGACCACTCGGAGACCATGAAGAGGTGCGCGGGCAGGCTCCAGGACGCATTCGGCTCGAACATGTGGTCCTGGAGGACGAAGTTGCGCGCGTACGCCCAGTAGTTCGGGATGTCCTGGCCGTCGTGGTAGCCCATGACATCCGGGTTCTCGGCCCGGCGCGAGCAGAGCGGGTCGTTCGGGTTCTTGATGCAGCCCGTTCGGCGGCCGAACTCCGCCTGCGCGATGAAGCCGTCCATCTTGCCGCCGGCGGTGTCGGCGGTCGCGTTCAACGCACCGTGCGGGCCGCCCGCGTTGAGGTCGCTCGTGTCGTGGTACGGCTTCTGGCAGCCGCCTTTCGCCGGATCCGGGACGCAGACGGCGAAGTCGCCGTCGGGCGTGCGCGGGAACCCCTCAGCGCCGGGATACGTCCCGAAGTAGTGATCGAAGGAGCGGTTCTCCTGCATGATCACGATCACGTGCTTGATCTTGTGAATGCCCGCGGGCGGCTTCGCCGTCTTGCGATGGGTCCCGGCGGGCGCGGTCAGCGCGAAGACGGCAGCGAGTGCAGCGCCCGTGAGGCCGACGACGATCAGCGACCTTCGCACGGTCGCGTTCTACTTCCCATCTCTTAGGGACGGGTTAAGTGGGCGTTAATGTTCGGCGTAATGAACGCCGACGCCGCCGCGCGCAGGTGGATCGACGCGTGGTCGCGGTCGTGGCGCGAACTCGACGCGGACCTGCTTCAGCCGATCTACACACCGGAGACGGTGCACCGCTCGCATCCGTTCCGGGAGCCCGGCAATCCGATCGACTACGCGCGCTGGGCGCTCGCCGAGGAGGAGGGCGAGCCCGAGGTGTGGATGGGCGAGCCCGTGGTCGCGGGCGACCGCGCGGCGATCGAGTGGTGGGCCGTCGTGACGGAGAACGGCAAGGAGGTCTCGCTCGCAGGCACATCGATCGTGCGCTTCGGCGCCGACGGCCGAGCGGTCGAGCAGACGGACTACTGGGGACATGCAGAGGGCTCCATCCGCCCTTTCAAAGGCTGGGGTCAGACCCCTTCGGGGTCGGGCCCTACGCCAGCGCCGTGACGTAGACCTTCCGGTCGCGCGGGCCGTCGAACTCGCAGAAGAAGATCCCCTGCCAGGTGCCGAGCGCGAGCTTGCCGTCGTCCAGCGGCACCATGATTTGCGGGCTCATCAGCGACGCGCGGATGTGCGAGGGCGCATTCGGCCCGTCCGGATCCTCCACGTGCTTCCAGTCCCACCCGTCGTCGACGACCTTCTCGAGCGCCGACTCGAGGTCGGCGGCCACGGCCGGGTCGGCTCCTTCGTTGATCGTCACGCCCGCCGTCGTGTGCGGAACGTAGACGAGCGCCGCGGCAGCCCCGTTCGTCTCGGCGAGCGCCTCCTGCACCTGCTGCGTGATGTCGACCAGCTGGGTGCGGCGGTCGGTCTTGAGTCGGATCTCCTGCACGGCGCACGTATCCTAAAGCCCCGATGCCTCCGGCCCCGCCCTCTGACCGCGAGCTCGACACCTACCGCGAGCAGGCCGACCGCTTCATCGCGGAGCTCGACGAGGAGTTCTACCTCCACTACGCGGGCCTGAAGGACACGTTCGACCTGACGCCGATCTACGAGCGTCACAAGAACCTGACGGAACTCGACCAGGTGCAGTCGATCGGCCTCGCCGTCAACGGCGGCGCACGCGTGCGGGAGCTGTGGCGGTTCGCGTGCGAGGGCTACTTCGGCGACCTGACGCGGGACCACGCGGAAAAGGTCGCCGAGCTGGAGGCCGAGCTGTCGGTCACCGTCAACGGCGACGAGATCCCGTACCGCATGGTCCGCCCCGCGCTCGCGAACGAGCCTGACCGTGACAAGCGGCGCGAGCTGGACACACGCGCGAACGACGTCCTCGACGAGCACATGAACCCGCTCAACCTCGACGCGGCGCGCGTCGTGCAGCAAGGCGCGCGCGATCTCGGGTTCGCGAACTACCTCGAGCTGTATCGCAAGGCGCTGCCGACCTCCGCGCTCGACGACCTCGCCGAGCAGTGCCGGTACTTCCTCGACTCGACGGAGAACCTGTACGAGGACGCGGCCGACAAGCTGTTCCGCGCGCGCGTCGGCGTCTCGCTGTCGGAGGCACAGCGGTGGGACGTGCCACGACTCTTCCGCGCGCCCGAGTGGGACGAGATGTTTCCGGCCGACCGGATGGTGCCCGCGCTCGAAAAGACGCTGGCCGACCTCGGGATCGACCTGCAGTCCCAGGAGAACGTCACGCTCGACCTCGACGAGCGCCCGAACAAGAGCCCGCGCGCCTTCTGCGCGCCGATCGAGGTGCCCGACCGCGTCGTGCTCGTGATGCAGCCGATCGGCGGTCCCGACGACTGGCGCGCGCTCTTCCATGAAGGCGGCCACACCGAGCACTTCGCACACACCTCTCGCGACCTCTCGATGGAGGAGAAGCGCCTCGGCGACAACGCCGTCACCGAAGGCTGGGCCATGCTGCTGCAGCACCTGACGGACGAGCCGGCGTGGCTGACCGGCATGCTCGACTTCGCGCGGCCGAGCGAGTACGCCGTCGAGGGCGCAACCGGCCTGCTGTATTTCGTCCGCCGCTACGCCGCCAAGCTGCTCTACGAGCTCGAGTTCCACGCGGCCGAGGACGTGACGACGATGCAGGCGCGCTACGCGGAGCTCCTCTCCGACGCGCTGAAGATCGAGGTCACCCCCGCGAACTACCTCGCCGACATCGACTCCGGCTTCTACGTCTCCTCGTACCTGCGCTCGTGGGCGTTCGAAGCGCAGCTCCGGGCCTACCTGAAGGAGAAGTTCGGGACCCGCTGGTTCGCCGCCCGCGATGCCGGCTTCCTCCTGCGGGAGCTCTGGGGCGAGGGCCAGCGCATGCGGGCCGAGGAGATGCTCAAGGAGGTCACCGGCTCCACGCTCGACATGGAGGCCGTCGCCGAGCGCGTGAGGGAAGTTCTGCCCTAGCGCCCGAAGCGCCGCTTCGAGACCGCAACGATCCAAGCTTTCGGGTTGAGACGCGGGCGCGGGCAAAGCCCGCCCCCGCTCTACACGTCATCGCAAGCGATGCCGAACTAAAGGCCGGTCCCTCCGTCCTGGGTAGATGCATATGCTCTATGCATGTCCAGGACCCGAGTCCTGATCGCAGGGGCAGCAGGGCGGGACTTCCACAACTTCAATCTGGTCTATCGCGACCGGCCGGAGTACGAGGTCGTCGCGTTCACGGCGACGCAGATCCCGAACATCGACGGACGGCGCTATCCGCCGGAGCTCGCCGGCTCGCTCTATCCCGACGGCATCCCGATCCTGCCCGAGTCGGCGCTCGAGGAGCTGGTTCGCGAGCACGAGATCGATTCGGTCGTGTTCGCCTACTCCGACGTCACCCACGAGCACGTCATGCACATCGGCTCGCGCGCGCTCGCAGCCGGCGCCTCGTACCACCTCATCTCGCCGGCGGAAACGATGCTCGTCTCGACGAAGCCGAGCGTCGCGATCTGCGCCGTGCGCACCGGCTCCGGTAAAAGCCAGACCACCAGGCACGTCGCGCGCCTCTTCCGCGAGAACGGCAAGCGCGTCGCGGTCCTGCGCCACCCGATGCCGTACGGCGACCTTGCCGCGCAGGCGGTGCAGCGCTTCGAGCGCTACGACGACCTCGAGGCGGCCGATGCGACGATCGAGGAGCGCGAGGAGTACGAGCCCCACCTCGCCGAGGGCAACCTCGTCTTCGCCGGCATCGACTACGAGCGCATCCTGCGCGCCGCCGAGGAGGAGGCGGACGTGATCCTCTGGGACGGCGGAAACAACGACACACCGTTCGTGAAGCCGGACGTGCACATCGTCGTCGTCGATCCCCACCGTCCAGGCCACGAGCTCCGCTACCACCCGGGCGAGACGAACCTGCGCATGGCCGACGTGTGCGTCGTGAACAAGATCGACAGCGCGTCCCAGGCAGGCATCGACGCCGTCCTCAACTCGATCCATGACAACACGACGAATGCGCGCGTCGTGCTCGCCGCGTCGCCGTTCGACGTGGAAGGCGACGCCGAGGAGATCCGGGGCAAGCGCGTGCTGGCGATCGAGGACGGGCCGACACTGACTCACGGCGAGATGACCTTCGGCGCTGCCGTGCTGGCGGCGAAGCAGCACGGCGCTGCGGAGCTCGTCGACCCGCGCCCGTCCGCGGTCGGGACGATCGCCGAGACCTTCGAGCAGTACCCCGAGATCGGCACGCTCCTGCCCGCGATGGGCTACGGCCGCAAGCAGATGGATGACCTGCGCGAGACGATCGAGCGCTCCGACGCCGACCTCGTCCTGATCGGCACCCCGATCGACCTGCGCCGGCTGATCGACATCGACAAACCGGCGCTGCGAGTGACGTACAAGCTCCAGGAGATGGGCGAGCCGACGCTCAAGGACGTGCTCGCCGAGAAGGGCCTGCTGGAAACCGCGCTCGTGTGAGCGCGACGGTCGTAGCGCTGGGCGGGAACGCGTTGATGCGTCCCGGCGAGCGAGGCACGGCCGCGGAGCAGCTCGCCAACCTCCGCCGCGCGGTCGCCGCTCTGCGATCCCTGCTCGGCCCCGGGCTCGTCATCACGCACGGGAACGGCCCGCAGGTCGGCAACGAGCTGATCCGGCAGGAACGCGCCGCGGACGAGGCGCCGCCGCTGCCGCTCTGGCTCGCCGTCGCGCAGACACAGGCGGAGATCGGCGCCCTGATCGCGGCCGAGCTGCGCCCTGCCGCGACGCCAGTCTGCGTCCTGACGCACGTGCGCGTCGCGCCGGACGATCCGGCGTTCGACCGCCCGACGAAGCCGATCGGCCCGTTCTACCCGGCCGAACAGGCGGAGCAGCTCGAGCGCGAGCGCGGCTGGGCGATGGTCGCGGACGCGAACCGGGGTCATCGCCGCGTGGTGCCGTCGCCGCAGCCGCTCGAGGTGGTCGAGCTCGACGCGATCCGCGGGCTCTCCGCGAGCGGCGCCGTCGTGATCGCGTGCGGCGGCGGCGGCATCCCCGTCGTGCGCCGAGGCGAGCGCCTGGCCGGGGTCGACGCGGTGATCGACAAAGACCGCGCGTCCGCGCTGCTCGCGCGCGGGCTCGACGCGAAGCGGCTGATCGTCCTGACGGAGGTGCCGGCCGTCTACCGTGACTTCGGCGAGCCGGCGCAGGAGGAGATCCGTGCGCTCTCCCACGCGGAGGCGAAGACCTTGCTGCCGGAGTTGGCGGAAGGCTCGATGCGTCCGAAGGTCGAGGCGGCCCTCGCGTTCGGCCGCGAGACGCTGATCACGAACTTCGACGCGCTCGAGTCAGCCCTGGGCGGCGACGGGGGCACCCGCATCGCCTGACCACAGGGGGCCGCGCACGACACGGCCCGGCAGCGCGCCGGTGTGCTCGCCGTCACGCAGCGCGAGCGCCCCGTTCACGGCGACGTGCTCGACGCCCGTCGCGTACCGGTGCGGATCGTCGTACGTCGCGTGATCCTGGATCCGTTCGGGATCGAAGACGACGACGTCCGCGAAGTAACCCGGTTCGAGCAGGCCGCGACGCTGCAGGCGTAGGTTGTTCGCGGGCAGGGACGTGAGCCGCCGCACCGCCTCTTCGAGCGGGATCACCTTTTCGTCGCGGACGTACCTGCCGAGCAGGCGCGCGAAGCTGCCGTACGCGCGCGGATGGTTGCTCCACTGCAGGAAGCGCCCCTCGGCCGACGGGGCGTCCGAGTCGGAGCAGAAGCTCACCCACGGCAGCGCGAGCTCGCGCCGGAGGTTCTCCTCGGACATCGTGAAATACGCGGCGCCGACCCGCGTGCCGTCCTCGATCACGAGATCCATGGCCGTCTCGGCCGGCGGCGTGCCCCGTTCGGCAGCGACGTCCGCGAGCGTCTTACCCGTCAACGGACGCAGCTGCTCGTTCTTGAACGCGAGCAGCTTGATGTTCTTCGGCCCGGCGAGCTCGAACATGTTCTCCCACGCCTCCGTCGGCTGCTGCATCTCGGCGACGACCCGGGCGCGCGTGTCCGGATCGCGAAGGCGCGCGCGCCACGCTTCGAAACCGCCGGCCTGCACCCACGGCGGCATCGCGCCGTCGAGGCCGGTGGCACCCGCGGTGTACGTGTACACGTCAGCGGTGAGCTGCAAGCCGGCACGCTGCTCCGCCTCGACGCGCTCGATCAGCGCATCGAGCTTGTGCCAGTTCTTTCGGCCCGCGACCTTCAGGTGGTAGATCTCGCCGCGCACGCCCGCGGCGCGCACGATCGTCAGGAACTCATCCAGCGCAGCGAGGAGGGCGTCCCCCTCGCTGCGCAGGTGCGTGATGTACATCCCGGCCGGGCGGGCGAGCGCGACCAGCTCTTCCGTCTGCGCGTAGAAGGCCGGTGCGTAGATCAGCGCGGCGGCGAGGCCGACCGCCCCCTCGCCCATCGCGTTGGCGACGAGCTGCTGCATCTTCGCGAGCTCCGCCTCGCTCGGGGCACGGTCGTCGGCGCCGATCACGTGCTCACGGACCGTCGCCGAGCCGACGAACGAAGCGACGTTGGGCGCGACGCCCCGCCGCTGGAGGTGCTCGAGGTATTCGCCCAGGGTCGTCCACTCGACCGGATGCCCGAGGAGCGACTGCTCCTCGAGCTCCGCCTTCATCGGTTCCGTGAGCGGGCCCATCGAGAAGCCCTCACCCATCACCTCGAGCGTGACGCCCTGCCGGATATCGCTCTGCGCGCGACCGTCCTCGAGCAGCGACTCGTGCGCCCAGCTGAGCATGTTCACGAAGCCCGGCGCGACGGCGAGCCCGCTCGCGTCGAGCTCGTCGCGGCCGCGCCACCCGTCGAGCTGCCCGACGGCTGCGATCGAGTCGCCGGCGATCGCGAGGTCACCCTCGACCGGGGCGCCGCCGCGGCCGTCGTAGAGGACGCCCCCGCGGATCACGAGGTCAGCAGAACGCGCCACTGCTCGCGACCATCCATAGGAGGGCCGTCGGGTTCACGAAGACGCAGACGAGCGCGACGAACCAGCGGCGCGCGGAGAGGCCGACGAGGCCGAGCAGGAACGCGCATGAAGCGGTGAAGACGGCGCCCCACCCGGTGAGGCCCGTCCAGAACGAGTGCGCGGTCGGCGTGTCACAGCTGCCATCCTGCTGGCTCGAGTAGGCGTATGCGAGCACGAGCGTCAGGCCGGTGCATGTCAGCGCCGCGACCGCGACGTTCCGCAGCGGCAGCGGTCGATCGCCCTCGCGCCGCCGCGCGACCGTCCCGCCGACCGCGCCAACGACCAGCAGCACGCCCGCCGGGACGAAGACGACGCCGCGGCCTGGATGAAAGAGCAGCGAGGCCAGCCCGAGGAGCGCCGCCACGACTCCGGCGACGCCGATCCATCCGAACGCCTGACGGTCCCACATAGACAGAGGGTGGCGTTTCCACCACCCTCGTCGCGACTCCTCCTGGGACAGGAGTTACTTCTTTTCGGACTTGCCCTCGATCGTGGCGCCGGCAGCCGCGCCGACCTGGATCCGCTTCGGCTTCGGCTGCTTCGGCTTCTTCACGTGCACCTCGAGGACGCCGTTCTCGGACTCCGCCGCGACGTCGCTCTCGGTGACGCCCTGCGGCACGCCGACGGTGCGCGAGAACGTCCCGTAGCGGCGCTCGTACCGGTAGAAGCGGTCCTGCGCCTCCTCCTGAGCGCGCTCACGCTCCGCGCTGATCGTCAGCGCGCCGTCGTCGAGCTCCACCGAGATCTTGTCCTCGGGAATGCCCGGCAGGTCGAGCGCATAGACGAGCTCATCCTCCGTCTCCCAGACGTCGAGGGCAGGCACCCAGGCCTCATTCGTACGACCGTTGCCCTCGAGGAGGCCGTTCATGAAACGACCCATCTCGTTCTGGAGCGCCGCGATCTCGCGGAAGGGCTCCCAGCGAACCAGAGTTGCCATTCCTCCTCCTTTCACGACTTGCCTACCTTGGAAGGATAAAATCTCAGTGCGTGAGTGTCAAGTATCGGGCAGTACGATCGCGGCCTCGTGAGAGACCTGAAGGGACGTTCGTTCACCAGGGTCGCGGACTGGAGCCCCCAGGAGCTGCTCCAGGTGCTCGACCTGGCGGACGACCTGAAGCGCAAGCAGCAGGCGCGCGAGGAGCATCGCCTCCTCCCCGGCCGGACGCTCGGAATGATCTTCCAGAAGCCCTCGACACGTACCCGCGTCTCGTTCGAGGTCGGCATCTACCAGCTCGGCGGCGCGGGGCTCTACCTCTCTGCCGGCGACCTCCAGCTCGGCCGCGGCGAGACGATCAAGGACACGGCGATCGTCCTCTCCCGTTACCTCGACGCGATCATGATCCGCACCTTCGCGCAGACGGACGTCGAGGAGCTCGCCGCCAACGCGTCGATCCCGGTGATCAACGGCCTGACGGACAGCTCGCATCCATGCCAGGCGCTTGCGGACGTGATGACGATCCGCGAGCGGTTCGGGCGGCTGGAAGGGCTGAAGGTGGCCTACCTCGGCGACGGCAACAACGTCTGCGCGTCGCTCATGGTCGCGTGCGCGAAGCTCGGAATGGACTTCGCCTCGGCGACACCGGCGTCATACCGTCCCGCGGAGGAAGCGGTGCGGATCGCACGTGAGGCCGGCGGCTCGGTCGAGCTCACCGACGATCCGCGCACCGCGGTGGCAGGGGCGGACGTGCTCTACACCGACGTCTGGACGTCGATGGGCCAGGACGCCGAGCGGGAGGAGCGGTTACGCGATCTGGCGGGATACGGCATCGACGCTGACCTGGTCCGGCAAGCGAGCGACAAGGCGATCGTCCTCCACTGCCTGCCCGCGCACTATGGCGAGGAGATCACGGAAGACGTTCTGTACGGGCCGCAGTCTGCGGTGTGGGACGAGGCGGAGAACCGCCTGCACGCCCAGAAGGCGTTGATGGCGCTCGTAATCCGGTAAGAACCGCCCGTGCTCCCGCTTCGCGACAACGTCCCGACACGGACGTTCCCTGTCGTCACCGTCGCCCTCATCGTCGCGAACTTCATGGTCTGGTTCTGGGAGCTCAGCGGCCGCGGCCTCGACTACCACGTCGTGAAGGACGGGTTCTACCCGTGCTCCGTGCAGGGGCCGTGCGAAACGGTCGTCGTCAAAGGTCAGCCGATCGCGCACCACCTCTCCTGGCTGGAGAGCACGTTCACGTCGATGTTCATGCACGGGAGCTGGGAGCACATCCTCGGGAACATGCTCTTCCTCTGGATCTTCGGCAACAACGTCGAGGATGCGCTCGGCAAAGCGCGCTTCATCTTCTGGTACCTCGCGGCCGGCGTCGTCGCGTCGGGAACGCAGGCATTCGTCACGCTCCATTTCGGCACTGTGCGTGACGCCAGCATTCCGAACATCGGCGCCAGCGGGGCGATCGCCGGCGTCCTCGGCGCGTACTTCGTCCTCCTGCCGCGGGCGCGTGTGCTGACCCTCATCTTCTTCTTCATCTTCCGCGAGATCCCGGCGGTGTGGTTCCTGGGGATCTGGATCGCGCTGCAGGCGTGGCAGGGCGGCATCGGGATCACGCATCCGGACGAGACGGGCGGCGTCGCGGTCTTCGCGCACATCGGCGGCTTCGCGTTCGGGTTCCTGACGGTGAACTTCGTCAAGAAGCGACGACCGCTGCAGCCGACCTGGTGACGCGCGACTTCGAGGAACACGTGCGGCAGGCGCTCGACGCGCTGCCGCCGGAGCTCGCCCGCGGGCTCGAGAACGTCGCCGTCGTCGTGGAGCAGGAGAACCCGGACGAGCCCGGCCTGCTCGGCCTCTTCGAGGAGGCTCCCTACATGCCGGCCAAGGTCACGATCTATCGCCGGCCGCTCGAGGCGGACTTCGGCCACGACCCGGCGGTGCTCGAGCACGAGATCCGAGTCACCGTCCTCCACGAGCTGGCGCACTACTTCGGGATCGATGAGCAGACGCTCGCCGAGCTCGGCTACGCCTGATGGTCTCCTTCCTCAACTGGCTCACCGTCGCGGCAGTCGTCGTCGGGGCCCTGGCCGTCATTGTTTTCTTCATCGGCCCGCGGGAATGAGCGGAGGCTCAGCGACGTTTTCAGAGACATGACCCTGACCCAGATCCACAAGGAAATCGAGGAGATCAGCGAGAAGCGGGCCGGGTTGTGGCACACCCTCTCCGAGGGGCACAACCCTACCGCTGCAGCCGAGCTCAAGAGCCTCAGCGAGCGCCTCGACCACCTCTGGGACGAGGAGCGCACGCTGAAGGCGGCCCTCCGCTTCGGCGATCGCGACCACATCGTCGCCAGAGCGCGAGTCGAAGAGCGACTCGAGCGGGCAGCCTAGATCTTCATTCTCCCTCCGCTCCAGCAGCGGAACCGGTCGGCCTCGGACGAGGGATTCTCTCCCTCCAATCTGGGGCCGACATCTTTGTCGATCACCATGCCGGGGTCGCACGCAGACGACATCGTCGGGGACTACTTCGATTCGGAAGACTGGGGCGCCTTGGTCGAGACGGACCCCGATCCCGAGCTCGACCCGCCGCCCGTGCCGCCTGAGTCGGCGTAGGCCGCCTCTACACTGTGGCCCGAACGGGGCGTTAGCTCAGCTGGGAGAGCGCCGGCTTTGCAAGCCGGAGGTCACCGGTTCGATCCCGGTACGCTCCATCACCGAAAGCCCTGGTCATCCCGCTGTTTCTGCGTGCGCCTCACCTTCGTCGGTTCGCTGCGGGCTACCTGCGGGCTACCTGCTCGACCCGTAAGGCGAGTCAAGGAGCCCGGTCGAGGCCTCACGAAGACCCGCCCGCTCCCCCGCCTACGCGAAAGTTCGCCGGTTCCCGAGGCTTAGTACTGGGGTCAGGGCAAGGATGATCCGAAACAAGCGCCAAACGCCATCCCGGTTGCCGGCGACTGGCAGAAGTGAACGCCGGGGTTGCCCGCTTGCGACAGCTGATCGATGACGCGCACCGTCCCGCTCCGGCTGCGGCACAGACCGCCGCGCCGTCTGCGGCCGACGAGCTGCGCAAGTTTGCCCCGGTCGGACCCCGCCGGACCCTGTAGGTAGCCCGCAGGTAGCCCGCAACGCGAGACCCACCTCGTCCGTCGTTCTAGGGCGTCATCCCCGGCTGCTCCTCAAACCTGCGTAGCCGGGTTACCCACTCCCGAATGATCGCGGCGCCGCGGTGGTCGTCGCGCCGTCGTGCGATGAGGATGTCCTCCTCGAGCATCGCGGTAGCGCTGGCGATCGACCACGCGACTTCGCCGCGTTCAGCTTCTCTCTTCCAACTTCCAAATGCGGACATCATGACCCCGGCATCTCGCAGCTCGCCATCGTAGGCAGCGCACAACTCGTGGAGGATCGTCTCGCTCGTCTCGCGATTGCTCGGCATCGTGGCGACATCATCGCTCCGAGCGGTGCGCGATGATCGGGTGGTGCCCGAGGTTGCTGTGTCGGCGCTCGCGAAGCTGGAAGCGGAACTCGCCGCAGCCCTCACCGAGCACCACGACGAGATCGTCCGCGCGGTCGCGCGCATCCTGATCGCGATGGCCGTCGAGGAGCATCACGGCAGGAACGGCAACGTGCCGCCCGCCGGCCCGAAGTTGTGCTCGAGCTGCGGTAAGCGGCTGGCCGCGCCCGCGAGATCGGTCTGCCACTCCTGCCGCGGTCGCGACCGCCGCCTGCGCGAAAAGCTGCGGAGCGCACACGAGGCCGAGCGTGCCGCTGCAGCGGCGGGTCAGCGCGGACCGCGCGCAGCCGAGCTTGCCCGCGGCGAGCGCGCACCTCGTCTCGGCGTAATCTGCAGGGTCGCTCCGTTCGCGCGCCCGCTGCGCCGCAGCGACCGGCGTGTCTCCCTTGCCGTAACGGTCGATGACTGACTCTGGATTTGCCTTGGGTGTGAGCCTCGCCCACCAACCGCGCCGGCCCTCGCCATCTCTATCCACGCTTTTCGGCATGCCGCCACGGCGCGTTGGCGAGTCGATAGTCGCCCGAGACCTGGGCGGCGAAGACACGTGCCACCCGTACCAGGAATCGTGGTGTTAGCACGCGAATCTCGCTCGCCGTCCCTGAAAGGGTGGAGAGGTCAACGTAAGGAGAGAATCGAAGTGTCTGTAGACCCAACACCGCGACGAATGCCTAGTCGGAGCGTCGCCCTCATTGTCCTGGGGAGCATCGTGGGCTTGATCGCCCTGGCTTCGCTTGCCGGGGGAGGCACTGTGCTCTGGGCCGACCAGACACAGCGCGACTCCTCTGGCCTGTTCAACCAAGCCGGTCATCGCGTCACGACCGACTCGTACGCGATCACGCAGGACGGGGTGACTGTTCACCACCTGCCCGGCTTCGCCAACAACGGGAAGGTGCTGCGGGTCAAGATCGCCGTCCGCAGCGAGACCGGCCGCCCGCTTTTCGTCGGGGTCGGACGGGACCGCGACGTAGCTGCATATCTCGCGAACGTCTCGCACTCGAAGCTCCGCGACTACACCGTTGCGACTTCGGATCAGAAGTACGACTCGTTTGCCGGAACGAAGCGACCCGCTTCACCGGCCACGGCAGGCATCTGGGCTGCCTCCTCGACGGATTCCGCGCCACTCACGTGGAAGATCCGGAACGGCGAGTGGACCGTCGTGCTCATGAACGCCGACGGCTCGAGGCACGTCGCCGCCAACGTGAAACTCGGATTCGGCATCAGCTACCTCGGCCGACTGACAGCCGGACTGCTCGCCTTCGGTGCGGCAATGCTCGCCCTCGCCGTGTTCCTCATCGTGCGGGGCGGACGCCGCCGTGACGGCAGCACACCTGTCGCCGCAGACTCGCAGCAGGCGGAGAGCTCAGCCCCGAACGCAGGGGCGGCGGGGACATATCCGGCGGTCTTGACCGCACGGCTCGACGAACCGCTTAGTCGCGGGTTGTGGCTCGTCAAGTGGCTGCTCGCACTCCCGCATCTGATCGTGCTCGCATTCCTCTGGGCTGCCTTCGTGGTCATGACTGTCATCGCGTGGTTCGCAGTCGTGATGACGGGCCGCTACCCACGTTCGATCTTCGACTTCAACGTCGGAGTCCTACGTTGGAGCTGGCGTGTTTCGTATTACTCGTACGGCGCGCTGGGGACGGACCGGTACCCACCCTTCTCGCTCGACGCGGAACCCGATTACCCAGCGACCCTGGACGTGGCGTATCCCGGTAAGCAGTCTCGCCTCACCGCCTTCGCAAGGCTGGTACTCGCGTTCCCGCAGCTGCTGATCATCGGCGTGTTCGTCGGCGGTGGTGCTTACTGGATCGGGCATATCGGCGCATGGCAGTTCACGTCACCTTGGTCGGGTCTGATCGGGCTGCTCGTCCTGGTCGCCGCTGTCGCGCTTCTTTTCACAGGGCGCTATCCGCGTGGTCTGTTCGACCTAATCGTTGGCTTGAACCGCTGGGTATTGCGCGTACTCGCATACGCAGCGTTGCTGACAGACGAGTATCCACCATTCCGGTTCGACGGTGGAGGCGACGAGCCTCACCACGCGCCGACGGCACCTGCTTCGGCACACGTCTAAGCATCGAACGGCGAGGCCGCCTTCTCGGGGGCGGCCTCGCTCACCGCTGCTAGAGAAGGGGCTTAGCGCTTCGCGCGCCCGCTCGGAATGGCAAATCATTGGCGAGTACTCAGGCGCAACGCAGAGAAGTCACGGCGTTGTGCCGATGCCAAAACGGCTTAGGTTTCCGCTGCGGTCACCTGTAGTCCTCGGTGAGGCACGCCTGAGACAACACGAGGCCAAATCGGCGCGCGTCGAACCAAACCGCTACGGAGATGGGTAAGGGACAAGGGACGGTGTCTCCAGGATTCGGTCGCCGAAGATCGCGAGTCGATATCGAGAGTCGTTACGTCGCGAATCGCTGATCGCCGTTC
>VAXO01000126.1 GCA_005888435.1 Actinomycetota bacterium
GTTCGCCGACCCGAACTCGATCGACCCGGAGGCCGAGGCTGCCGAGGCGATCCGAGCACGTTCGGTGCGCGACGCGGTGCGTCGCCTCCCGGATCGTGAGCGGCGAGTCCTCGAGCTTCGCTTCGGATTCGACGGCGAGCCGACATCGCTGGAGCAGATCGGCCGAGAGCTGAAGATCAGCCGCGAGCGTGTCCGGCAGGTCGAGCGGGATGCGCTGGCCGCGCTCGAGAACCAGCTGGCCGACGTCGTCGCGATCTCAGGCGACGACCTCGTCCACGCGGCGTAGGGGCCCTACTCGCTGAACTGAATCGGGCGCGTGCAAGGTGCACGCGCCCGATTTCGTATTCGTTCGCAAAGCGGATTCGTCGACTTTGCGAGCGCGCCTCCATCGTCGATGACGAGGTCGTAGCGTGTTCTCTCCGAACGGCATCAAGACGCCGTAGCCCAGCTCGCGGAGTACCGCGTGACGGCAAGCGTCGTTCGGTCTCCAACCTCCACGGGATGTTCCATGCCTCCACCATGCCTGATGGATCGGCTGGGCCGTGTCCAAAACAGACAACAAAACCCTGGCCTACGATACCGGTACGCCGGAGTAGCTCAGTTGGTAGAGCGCATCCCTTGTAAGGATGATGTCGTCGGTTCGAGTCCGACCTCCGGCTCCTCGCACACTTGGAAAGGTCCGCTTCACCGAGCGGCCACGCAAGACCAAGGTGGGAACCAGGACCGCTAGCCCGAGCGACCCAGCTTGGCCCGGAGTTCCACCTTCACTGCTGTGGTTGTTCCCATTCGCTCGGACCTGCAGGCCGTCCGCGGTGCCCGGCCCCAAGCTGACGTACATTTCCGGTTTGTGACCTCCGTTGCGATCCCCGAGGGGACGGTTCAGCGGCCCGGTTTCTGGCGAGTGCTGTGGGAGCTGATCGTCGGGTACCTCTTCTCCTTGATTGCGCTCGGCGTCCCGGTGATCGGCCTCGTACTCGTTGGCGTGTTCGACTGGCACGACGGCTTCCGCGGCTGGCCGTTGAACGGGCCGTACGTGCCGGCCGGGGTGTGGGCGATCCTTGCCGACCTGTTCTGCGCGATCGTCGTCGTGCTCGTGAGCAGCGTGATCATCGCGGGCTCGATGCAGGCGGAACTTCGACTTCCTGTCTCGCGCCTTGTCGTCGGCGTTGTCGTCGCATTGACTGGGGTGGCGCCGTTCTTGGACGCGCGGCTTCTCCCGCTCACGGGACCAGCGGCGCTGCTCGTGGCGACCTATCTGGTTCGGAGGTTCGCCATCGCCCGTGTGCCGCCGCTCTCGATCAGGCCGCCGCGATGGCTGCTCTTCGCAGGGGCGGCGGCTGGAATCGCCGGCGTCACGCTCACCGCGAGCTACGGCGTCGCGCACCCGCTGTGGCCGAACTCCGTGAACGCCAACGGGCGACAGATTTCCTTCATTCTGCGCAACGCCGGCTTCGCCGAAGTCACGCTCGTCGACGTTTCCACACCCGCGCGCGTCGGGGCCACACCGTGGGAGGGAAGGCCGGTGCGAGGTGTGGTTGTCCCCGCTCGCGGCAGCCGCTGGATCACGCTACTCGAACGCGGCTGCCCACCGAAGGACCTCACTGTTCGCTACCGCATCTTCGGACGGGTGACGTCAGCTCCGCTTCGGCCGGTGCCGCCGCCGCTCGAGCTCCGCTGCTGAAACGGTAAGAACCACGTCGCGCAGCCCTCCTGAAATACGAAGCGCCCCGGCTTTCGCCGGGGCGCTTCTTGTCTGAGCGAAGGAGTTGAAGCGAGTTACGCGCCGGCAGCCGGTGCCGGAGCGATCTCCGGCAGCTGCTGCTTCGGCTCGTGCTCGAGCCGGGGCAACCAGGTGAGCCAGCTCGGCAGATACCAGTTCCAGTCGCCGAGCAGCTTCATCGTCGCGGGCAGCAGAACCGCCCGGACGATCGTGGCGTCGATCAGCACGGCCGCTGCGAGGCCGATGCCCATCTCCTTCATGTCGAGGATCGGCATGAGCGCGAACACCCCGAACACTCCGACCATGACGAACGCAGCCGAGGAGACCACGCCAGCCGTCGTCGTGATGCCGTGCTCGACGGCGTCCGAGGTGGACATGCCGCGGTCGTAGGCCTCCCGCACGCGGCTGAGGATGAACACGTGGTAGTCCATCGACAGCCCGAACAGGATCACAAACATGAAGATCGGAAGCCATGACGCGATTCCGCCGTTCGACTGGAAGCCGAGCAGGCTCTCGCCCCAGCCCCACTGGAACACTGCGACGAGGACGCCGTAGGCCGCGCCAACGGACAGCAGATTCAGCACGATCGCCTTTGCAGCGATGACCACGGAGCGGAACGTCACGAGCATCAGCGCGAACGCAAACACGAGCACGAAGCCGAAGACGATCGGCGCCTTCTGCTTCAGCAGCGAGTTCTGATCGGCCGAGATCGCGGTGATTCCGGTGACTGCGTAGTCCGCGCCGTTCACTCTGCCGATAGTCGCCGGCAAGATGTCGTTGCGGAGCTTGTCGAGTGCGTCCATCGACACCTTGTCGGTGCCCTTGCCGACGAGCGGGATCTCGACGCGTGCAACCGTGTGGGAGGCGTTCGCCTCCATGTCGATTGAGCCGCTGTTCAGGCCCGCAGCAACGACCTGCGACTTCAGCTCCGCGACTGCGTGCTTCGTCGCCGGTGCGTCGAGATCGCCCTTGATCGCGACTTCGCTCTGCGCGGCAGTACCGTTCGAGAAGGCGTCCTGCACCTTCTTGATCGTCGGCACCGTCGGTGCGCTGTTCGGGAGAGCGTCGAGACCGCTCTGCGCGGTATGCAGGTGCAGCACCGGCAACGCCATCACGAGAAGCGCTCCGCCGGCGATCGCCGCTGCGATTCCCGGCCGGCGCATCGCCGGGGTCAGGATCTTCTTCCAGAACCGGTTCTCACCACTGTCGCGGCGCAACCGGTGGAGGAAGGGGATCTTGCCCTTCTCGACGCGATCGCCGAGCTTCGCGAGAATCGCCGGCAGCACAGTCAGCGAGCCGAGCATGGCAATCCCGACGACCATCATCGTCGCGATACCGAAGCCCAAGTACGACTTGTCGCCGGAGAACATCATCCCCGCCATCGCGATCATGACGGTGAAGCCGGAGATGAGCACGGACCGGCCGGACGTGGCCGCTGCGGCCTCGATCGCCGCGCGCGAGCTGCGCCCGGCAGCCCGCTCTTCGCGCTCACGCTTGATGTAGAAGAGCGAGTAGTCGACGCCGACCGCGAGCCCGATCAGCAGGATCACGGCGCTCACGTTGCTGTCCATCGGCACGAGGTGGCTCGGCAGTGCGACCAGGCTGACCGTCGCGAGCACACCGGACAGTGCGAGCAACAGCGGCACGCCGACGGCCACGAGTGCGCCGAACACGAGCAGTAGCACGATGATCGTGATCGGGATCGAGCGCTCGCCAGCTGTCTTCAGCTGGTCGATGAACATCTTGTCCAGGGCCTTGCCCGAGCTGACCGCGCCGGCTTCGCCGACGTAGAAGCCAGGGTGAGCCGCCGCGACCTTGGCCACCGACGCCTCGATCGGGTCGATCTTCTTGGTTGCGTCGTCGTACTTGCCCTTCATGTCGAACACGACCATCGCCGTGTTGCGGTCCTCGGAGATCTGGTCGCCGTGGCTGGGATCCAGCGGGCTCTTCAGGTTCTTGATCGCCGGGTTGTGCTCGACTGCCGCGACGACGCCGTCGACGGTCGAGCGGAACGCGACCGCATTCACCGTCAGCGTCTTGCTCTGGATCACGACGAACTCGGTGTTCGGATCGGTCTGCGGGAAGCCCTGCTTGAGGATCTGGTCGGCCTTGTGGGACTGCCCGGTATTCACATCCTCGTCCTTGATGTTCTTGGTTGTGACCTGCGTGCTCACTGCAAATGCGAGCACCACGAACGCGAGCCAGCCGAAGACGGCTGTCTTCCAGTGACTCGCGCTCCAGCGACCCATGCGGGCCGCGATGTTGTTCGAGCGCTTGAGGGGGGACATGGCTTGTGCAGCTCCTTCGCTGTGGTTGACACACCGAGCGTCCCATCGCAGCGGTTTGTGCGAAATGCGGCCAACAGGCGTCTGCGCGGTGTTGCAGGCCACACCTAGGGAGGGGAACAAACGAACCCCCGGATAGCCTCAGCCGAAGCGTAAGCCAGCGCAAGGCGCGGCTTACGCGCAGGCGAACTGATGCGAGGCGAGCACGCGAAGCATGCTCGCCCCGCACGGAAGAGAACAGCCGCCCAGCACCAAGAAGCGCGCGGGCTCAGCCCGCGCGCGTTCCCCGCGAAGCGGCGTACAAAAGGCTGGGGTCTGACCCAGGGTCAGACCCCAAGGGTCAGACCCAGGCGAAGACCGCCGGGGGAGCGGCGGTCTTCAGGAGGAGGGAGGAGTGGTTTGTGGGCTCTAAGCGTCCGACAGTTGCCACAGCACATGAACCGGCGAGTCCATGGCGGCTCCGCTGCGGGCGAAGCTCTCCGTCAACGTGTCGAATCCCATGGCTGCAGCATCGCTTCTTGGACACCTGCTGAACCAGGGGGTTCGCTGGCGTCTTGGGGGTGCGGTTTTCCCTACTAGCCGCGCAGGTACGTCAGCACCGCGAGGACGCGCCGGTGATCCTCTGACGTAGCGGAGAGGCGGAGCTTGCTGAAGATGCTCGTCACATGCTTCTCGACCGCGCGCAGCGTGATCACGAGCCGCTCGGCGATCGCCTGGTTCGAGCGGCCCTCCGCCATCAGCTCCAGCACTTCGCGCTCGCGGGGCGTCAGCTCGTCGAGCGGATCGTCCCGCCGACGTCGGCCCACGAGCTGCGAGACGACCGCCGGATCGAGGGCTGAGCCGCCCTCCGCCACGCGCCGCACCGCGGCCGCGAACTCGTCCACGTCCGAGACCCGGTCCTTCAACAGATAGCCGACGCCCTCCGCGTTCTCGCCCAGCAGCTCCATCGCGTACGCCGGCTCGACGTACTGCGACAGCACGAGCACGCCGGTGTCGGGCCAGCGCTCGCGGATCTGCTGCGCCGCGCGCAGGCCCTCGTCCGTCTGCGTCGGCGGCATGCGGATGTCGATGAGCGCGACGTCCGGCTTGTGCATGCCCACGTGCCGCAAGAGGTCATCGGCCGTCCCGCTCTGCGCGACGATCTCGAACCCGGCGTCCTCGAGCAGGCGCGCGATCCCCTCGCGGAGCAAGACGGAGTCATCTGCGAGGACTACACGCACGCCGCGAAACCCTCTCCGTGCGGTGCTGAGCGGCGGGAACCTCGTCGGTAGCCCGGCCGCATGGAGCTGATAGAGCCGCTCGGGCCGGTCGATGCCCGGAAGCTGCTGGTCACCCAGATCTTCGAGCTCGTGCTCGGGGTCGAGCTCCTCGCGCGTTCGTGCGGAGAGCAGGATCTGGCCGCCGCTGCCCGCCTGGCAGATGCGCGCGGCGCGGTGCACGTCCAGGCCGAAGTACGTGCCGTCGCGGATGTCCGGCTCGCCGGTGTGCATGCCCATCCGCACGCGCAGATCGGCGTTCCCCGGCCAGTCGTGCCCGGCGAACGCTCGCTGCGCGGCGACTGCGGCGTCTGCCGCCGCGCGCGCATCGGCAAAGACCACGAAGAACTCGTCGCCGCGCTGGTCGATGACAATGCCGTCGCCCGCCTCCACCGCATCGCGAAAGAGCCGGCGGTGGTCGTCGAGGACGTGGGCGTAGTGGTCGCCCAGCCGCTGTAGCAGCTGGGTCGAGCCCTCGACGTCGGTGAAGACGAGTGTGACTGTGCCATCGGGAAGACTCGGCACCGGAGCCTACTCCAGAGGGATCTCTGCGCGAACGCAGGTTCCGGAGCCGGGCGGGCTCTCGACGTCCAGTTTCCCGTTCAGCGAGGCGACTCGGTCGGCGAGGCCGCGCAGGCCGGAGCCGCGCAGGGGGTCGGCGCCGCCGATCCCGTCGTCCGCGACCTCGACCACCGCCCTTCCGTTTCTTCGCTCGACCGTCACTTCCACGGCTGAAGCCTGGGCGTACTTCGTCACGTTTGCAAGTGCCTCCGACACGACGTAATAGGCCGCGGCCTCGACCTGCGCCGACAGGTCGCAGGAGGCGCCCCTGATCTCTACCGGCAGCGGTGCCCGCGCCGCAAGCGCCTCGAGAGCAGCTTCGAGGCCACGGTCGGTCAAAACGGCGGGATGGATGCCCCTCGCGAGCTCGCGCAGCTCCTCGAGCGCCTGCGTCAGCTCCTCGCGCGAGGCCTCGAGCAGCTCTTCCGCGCCGCCGGGATTGCTCCGAATCCGCCCCTGCGCGAGCCGGAGCGACAGCGACAGCGAGACGAGGCGCTGCTGCGCGCCGTCGTGGAGGTTCCGCTCGAGCTTGCGGCGCTCCTCGTCGCCGGCGGCGACGATGCGAGCCCGTGACGCCTCGAGCTCCTCTTGCTGGCGTTTCCGATCTGTGATCTCGCGGACGATCATCAGGAACTCGTCCTCGCCGCTCGCAGCGAAACGTGCCTCGTAGTTGCGCGTCTCGCCGCTGAAGTCGAGCTCGTACTCGATCATCTGCGGCGTGCCGCGATCGACGGCCGCCTGGCCCGCCTCGAGGAAGCGGTCCGCGAGCATCTTGGGCAGCCGGTCGTGCACCTTGCGGCCGACGACGACCTCGCTGAGCAGGTCGCGCGGATTCGGCGCGTTGAAGCCGCGGTAGGTGCCGTCGCGCGAGATCCGGAACATCAGGTCGGGCATCGCCTGGAGCACTGCGCGGTAGCGCTCGGCGCGCGCCTTCACCTCGACGAGCAGCTTGTCGCGCTCGAGCGCGATGCGGGCCGCGCTCGTGATCGCTTCCAGCAGCTCCGGCTCTTCGCGCAGCGCGGGGTCGTGCACGATCGCCGCGACCGGGGAGTCGGCATAGTCGAGCCGTGTGACCACCCGGGAGCGCGTGTCGGGCGGCAGGTCGAAGCGGTTGCCGTCCACGTCGACGTAGTGCTCACCCTCCTCGTACCAGTAGGCCACCTCAGCGGTCGGATCGCGCAGCGCCGCGCGGAGACCCTCCTGCACCTCGCCCGGGCTTGCCCGCTCGGGCACCGCGGAGAAGATCGTGCCGACTCCCGCGCTGCGGGCGAGCGTCGTTCCGAGCAGACCCGCGAGGAAGAGGAACGGCACCGCCGTGAACGTCACGATCAGGGCGACGCTGACGATGGTGTTCCCGACGCCGGAGAACGGCGTGACGATGAAGCCGACCGCGAGCAGCACGACGCTGAGCCCGCCGGCGAGGTACACGGGCCGCAGCTGGCGGCGCATGGCGGGCGTCGCGCGTCGCCAGCGTCCGACCAGGAGCCAGAACGCCCCGGCGAAGAGAAGCACGGCGGCAGTCGTCGAGAGTGCGGTCGTGATGGTGTGCGCCGCATGGTCGTGCGACACAAGCACGAGGTTGTCGGGACATGCGTGCGGCTTGCACGTCTGCTCCTGGGCGAACATCGCGTCGAGCAGCGGCGCCAGCACCGCTGTCGCGTACGCGGCGACGATGAGCGTCCGTCCCCACCGGCTGAGCAGCCGTCCGCTCGGATACGCGAGCAGCAGGTGCAGGAAGATCGCGATGAAGACGCTGCCGAAGACCGTCCCGATCGTGTACGGCACGGCGGCGTTCGCCTCGTAGAGGCTCGTCGCGAGCACGCCGTAGCCGACCGCCACCATCAGCATGCCGGTGCGGTTCGACGGCCGCCGCAGCCAGCCGATCAGCCCCGCGATGACGAACGACATGCTCACGAAGAGCAGGAGCACGGTCGTGAACGCCGGATGCTCCTCGTGGTCGCTGCTCAACGTCAACGCGACCGCGGCGGCACCGGCGAAGACAGCCGCAGGCCCGAAGAAGAGCCAGGGCCGTCGCGACAGGATCACGCCACGAGAAACGCCGCAATCGCGGCGCCGGACAGATCTGCCTTCGGGACGAAACCGTGGGCACCGCACTCACCGATGCAGGGCCCGTAGTCGGCACCGTCGCGGCTCGAGGTGAGGATCACGATGGGCGGATCCTCGAGCTTCCGGAGCTGGTCGGCGACGGCGAAGCCGTCGATCCCCGGCAGCTGGACGTCGAGCAGAACGAGGTCGGGCTGGAGCTTCCGCGCGGCCCCCACGGCCGTCTCCCCGTTCTCGGCTTCGCCGACGACGTCGTATCCCTCGGCCTCCAGGAGTGTCCTGGCGCTGGCCCGAAAGCTCGGGTGGTCGTCGACGATCAGAACTGTCACACCCACAGTCTCGTCCCTCGAATCCGTAGCCCGAATACGGTTACCCACACTCTTTAGCGGCGTGCTGCCGTCTTTTGACCCATATGGGTCATCCCGGGGGGATCGGCCGCCGCCGGGATCTCGACATAGAAGACCGATCCCTGCCCGTTGTTGGGCTCGACCCAGATCCGCCCGCCCACCCGCCTGACCAGCTCGCGGGCGATGTAGAGGCCGAGCCCGGTGCCTCCGATGCCTCCGGTCATGTCGGGGTCGAGGCGGTAGAACTTCTCGAAGATCCGGTCGCGCTCCGAGGCTGGGATCCCGAGGCCCACGTCGGCCACCGAGAACCGCACCCACCCGTCGCCCTCCTCGACGCCGAGACGGACGTCCCCGCCGGCCGGCGAGTACTTGACGGCGTTCTCCAGCAGGTTGTCGAGCACCTGCCGCAGTTGAGCCGCGTCGGCTGCGACCGGCGGCACGGCGTCGCCGACGGGATCGAGCTCGAGACGAACGCCTTCGGGAAGATGCGTCCGCGCGGCCTCGGCGACGCCCTCGGTGAGCGCGCGTGCATCGCAGCTCTCGATGCGCACGTCGAGCCGGCCCGCGTCAACCTGGCTCACGAGCAACAGGTCGTTGACGATCGCGGTGAGGCGCTTCGACTCGTCCACGATCACGTTCAGCAGCCTCGTCTCCAGGTCGTCGCCGAGCTCGAGGTCGTCGCGGTTCAGAGTCATCGCCGAGCCGTAGATGGCGGCGAGCGGTGTGCGCAGCTCGTGCGAGACCGTCGCGACCAGGTCCTGGCGGATCTGCTCGAGTGCCCGATCGGCGCTGATGTCCTGGAACGCGTACACGACGCCTTCGTCGAACTCGACTCCGGAGATCGACACCCAGCGCTCGTGGCCGTCACGCTCGAAGGGGAGCGCCTCGGCGCGCGTCGAGACGCGTGCCCAGCCCGGCAGGAGCTCCTCGAGGCGCCGGCCGAGGATCTCGCTGCGCGAGATCCCGGAGATCGTCTCGGCGGCGCGATTCCACAATCTGACCACGCCGTCCGTGTCGACGAGGAAGACGCCGTCTCCGACCGTCTCGAGCACACGCGCCGACTGGGCGCGCTCCTCGACCGCCCGGTACAGCTGCGCGTTCTCGACGGCCGTGCCCGCTCGGCGCGCGAGCTCCTCCGCTAGCGCGAGATCGTCGGGCCCGTACCGGCGGCCGGATTCCGCCGCGACGAGCGAGATGACGCCGAGCACCTCTCCGTGCGCTATGAGCGGCACGCACATGTAGCTCTGCACCCCGAGCTCGCGCACGAGCCCGAGGTGGAAGTCGTCCTGCGCGAGCTCGGCCAGCTGCTCCTCGCTGATCTCCACTGCGAGCTCGCTCGTGCCGGTGCGGAGCACGAGCGGGGGCCCTTGCTCGGCGTCCGGGTTCTCGGGATAGCGGCGCGCGAGCTCGAACGCGAGCTCGACCTTCTTCGGATCGACGTGCTCGACCGCGAGTGTGCGCAGACGACCGTCCTCGACCACGTCCACGCGCGCCCAGTCCGCGATTCGGGGGACCGCAAGCTTCGCAACCGCCGCGAGAGTGCTGCGGTAGTTGAGAGACACCGTGAGGACGGCTCCAGCCTCGACGAGGAAGCGCTGTGCCTCCTCGGCGCGCTTCTGGTCGTGGATGTCGATGTTCGAGCCGAACCACTTGACGACCGCGCCGCTGCGGTCTCTCATCGGGATCGCGCGCGTGAGGTGCCAGCGGTACGTGCCATCGGCCGGGCGCCGGAGCCTGAGGTCGTTCTCGTAGGGCTCGCCGGTCGCGAGGGCGATCTGCCAGCGGTCGAGCATCCGACCGAGATCCTCCGGATGCACGACCTGGGTCCAGCCGGTCTCGACGAGCGTTGAGAACGACGTCTCGAAGTAGTCGAGCGCGCGCTGGTTGACATAGTCGAGCTCGCCGTTCGGCAGCGCCGTCCAGATCTGGTCGGGCTGCGCCTCGGCGAGGAAGCGATATCGCTCCTCACTCTCGCGCCGCAGCTCGGCCAGCTCTTGCTCCTTCAGCTGCTCGGCCTGCCGGCTCAGCTGCTCGTTCTTCTCGTGCAGCTCGATGAAGACCGACACCTTCGAGCGCAGCACGTCGGGGTTGAAGGGCTTGAAGACATAGTCGACGGCGCCTGCGGAGTAACCGCGGAAGACCTGCTCTTCCTCCTTGGAGATCGCGGTCACGAAGATGATCGGGACGTGTCTCGTCTTCTCGCGCTGCTTGATCAGCCGCGCCGTCTCGAAGCCGTCGAGGCCCGGCATCTGGACGTCGAGCAGGATGACCGCCACGTCTCTGCGGAGCAGCTGGCGGAGCGCGTCCTCGCCCGAGCTCGCATAGAGGAGCGTCTGCTCGAGCGGCTCGAGGATCGCCTCGAGCGCGAGCAGGTTCTCCGGTCTGTCGTCGACGAGCAGGATGTTCGCCATCAGATGCTCTCCAGGCACAGCCCGTAGAGGAATCCGCCGATCTCCTCGACCGGCAGCACGGCGTCGGCAGCCGTGGCCGCGATCGCCGCATCCGGCATCGTGCGGCGTACCGCCTCGTGCGGCGCCTGCACGATCGCCACGCCCCCGCGGTCCTTGACGGCTGCGAGCCCGGCGGCACCGTCCTCGTTCGCGCCGGTGAGGATGACGCCGATGACGCCGGCCCCGTACGCGAGCGACGCCGTCTCGAAGAGCACGTCGATCGACGGGCGGGCGTACATCACCCGCTCGTCGACGGAGAGCGCGAAGGAGCCGCGCTCGACGAGCAGGTGGTAGTCGGGCGGTGCGACGTAGACCCTGCCGCGCTCGATCGCCATCTTGTCCTCGGCGTCGTGGACGGGTCGCTTGACGCGGAGATGCAGGAGCTCCGCAAGCCCGTGCGGAGTCGAGGTCGAGTGGCGGTGCTGTGCGATCACGATGGGTACGTCGACTTCGCCGGGGAGGTCGGCGAGTAGCCGGCTGGCGGCGTCGAGCCCTCCCCACGAAGCGCCGACGCAGATGAGCTCGTAGGGCAACCTAATCGACCTTCTTGTAGAGCCGCTCGTCCGCGTCAAGGTCCTCGTAGCGGTCTTCGAAGGGGCTGAACCTGATCGATTCCTTCGCGCCGAGCGCGAGGACGCCGAACGTCACCAGGCTCTCGTAGAACAGCCGATGCACGCGGTTCTGGAGCGTGCGGTCGAAGTAGATCATCACGTTGCGGCAGATGATCACGTTGAACTCGTTGAACGAGCGGTCGGAGACGAGGTTGTGCTGCGCGAAGACGACGTTGTCGACGAGCGACCGCTGGAACTGCGCGCCGTCGTACTTGGCCAGGTAGTACTCGGAGAAGGCGCGCTCGCCGCCCGCCCGGATGTAGTTCTGCGTGTACTCCCGCATCTTGTCGAGCGGGAAGACGCCTGTCCGGGCGTGACTGAGCACGGACTCGTTGATGTCGGTGGCGTAGATCCGCGTCCGGTCGTGGACCCCCGCTTCATGCAGCAGGATCGCCAGCGAGTACACCTCCTCGCCGGTGGAGCAGCCCGCGACCCAGATGCGCGTGAAGGGATACGTGCGCAGTAGCGGCACGACCTTCTGGCGGAACGCGACGTAGAAGGCCGGGTCGCGGAACATCGCGGTGACGTTGATCGAGAGATCGAGGAGCAGCCGCTCCATGCAGGCTGGGTCGTGCAGGAGCTTGTCCTGGAGCGCCGAGATGGTCGCCAGCCCCTCGGCCTGGACGCGCCGCCAGACGCGCCGGCGGAGGGAGGCAGGCGCGTACTCGCGGAAGTCGAACCCGTACCGCCGGTAGACACCCTCGAGCAGGAGAGCCAGCTCGATCTCGTCGACGTCGTCCCGCTGGGCGGCCTGCTCGTCGACCTTCGCGGACATGTTCTCTACTTGTACAACCAGACGCGCATCAGTGATAGGAGCTGATCGGTGTCGACGGGCTTCGTGATGTAGTCGGACGCGCCGGCCGCGATCGCCTTCTCACGGTCGCCCTTCATCGCCTTCGCCGTCAGGGAGATGATCGGCAGCTGCTTGAATGTGTCGTCGGCCCGGATGATCTGCGTCGTCTCGTAGCCGTCGAGCTCCGGCATCATGATGTCCATCAGGACGAGGTCGACGTCCGGCGTCTGCCGGAGCAGCTCGACTCCGTCCCGGCCGTTCTCGGCGTAGATGACCTGCATGCCGTGCGCCTCGAGGACGCTCGTCAGCGCGAAGACGTTCCGGACGTCGTCGTCGACGATCAGGATCTTCTTGTCCTTGAAGACCTCCTCGGCCGAGTGGAGCTGCTCGAGCAGGCGCCGCTTCTCCCGCGGGAGCTTGCGCTCGACGCGGTGCAGGAAAAGGGCGGTCTCGTCGAGCAGCCGCTCGGGCGAGCTCGCATCCTT
>VAXO01000030.1 GCA_005888435.1 Actinomycetota bacterium
ACCGCGTCGTCCAGCTGACGACGCTCGAGGTCGAGGCAGACGGAGCGCGCGCGACGGCGGTCAACGACGTGGTCGTGCTCAGCTCGATTCGCGGACGGATGATCGAGCTCGCCTGGGCGGTCGGCGGCGAGGATCTGGGCATCCAGCCCTGCGACGGGATGATCTGCTCGACCCCGTCGGGCTCGACGGCGTACAACCTGTCGAACGGGGGGCCGGTGCTCGTGCGCGGGCTCGACGCGATGGCAGTGACGTTCATCGCGGCGCACTCGCTGCACGTGCGGCCGCTCGTCGTGCCGCGCGGCCTCGACCTCGAGATCCGGAACCGCACTCCGGACGTGTCGGCGTCGGTCCTCGTCGACGGCCACATGCTCGCCGAGATCGAGACGGGCGAGCCGATCACGATCCGGCTCGGCGAACGGCGCAGCCTGCTCGCGATGCTGCCGGAGGCGACATTCTTCCGCCGCTATCGCGAGACGTTCGGCTCGTAGCAGTAACAACACGCGTCCGTTACCCGCCCGGCACAGCTCGAGGGCTACGCTCGAACGCATGGGGAGGGAGGTGGGGCTCCCACGGTCAGACGCGTGTACATCTAGGCAGGCGACCGTTTTGACGATGGTGGGACGCCGCCGCGCGGCTTACCATGGCCGGCGCAGATGCTGCGCCGGCTCCGGATCGAGAATCTCGTCCTCATTCATGAGGCGGAGCTCGCCTTCGCGCCCGGGCTGAACGCGATCACCGGCGAGACCGGCGCCGGGAAGACGATCCTCGCGCAGGCGATCGGTCTGCTGCTCGGGGCGAAGGGCGACGCGGGCTACATCGGTCCCGACGGCGACGAGGCGTACGTCGAGGCAGAGCTCGACGTGCCCGCCGCACTGCTCGAGGAGGACGACTTCGCGTCGCTTGCGGACCTCCGCCCCGAGGACGAAGAGGGGCTCGTCCTCGCGCGGCGCGTCTTCGCGGACGGGCGAACGCGCGCGTACGCCTGGGGTCGCGCCGCCGCCCGCGAGGATCTCGCAGCCCTCGGCGAACGGCTCCTCGCGATGTCCGGCCAGTTCGAGCAGCGACGCCTCGCCCGCGGGTCGTACCAGCTCGGCGTGCTCGACTCGTTCATCGGCGACGAGCAGCTGCGACGCCGCGCCGACGCCCGGCTGGCGTGGCGCGAGCTGGGCGCCGCGCGCCGGCGTCACGACGAGCTGCAAGCCGGAGCCGACGCAGAGCAGGCGCGGCTGGCGGAGCTGCGTGCGCTGCTCGAGGACACGGAGGGCATGGAGGCGGATGCCGAACAGCGCTTGCGCGACGAGCGCGAGCGGCTGCGCCACGTCACCGAGCTCGCGCACGGCGCCCTTGCGGCCGCCGAGGCGCTCGCACCGGATGACGGTGAGGGAGCGGCCGGCTTGACCGCGGCCGCCGAGCGCGCGATCGCGCCGCTCGAACGGCTTGCCCCGGAGCTCGCGCGCGCAGGCGACGAGCTGCGCGACGCCGAGCTTCGCCTGCGCGAGACCGGGAGCGAGCTGCGCGGCTTCCTGACGACGCTCGAAGCCGAGCCCGGGCGATTGGAGCAGCTCGAGACGGAGCTCGACCGGATCGCCGAAGCGAAGCGTCGATTCCGTGCCGAGACCTACGAGGAGCTGCTCGCGCATGCCGCGGTGGCGAAGGCGGAGCTGGAGGCGATCGACCGGGGGATCGATCCGGCCGCCGCGGCCGCCGATGCGCTTGCCGCGGCGGAACAGAACATGCAGCGCCTCGCGGCCGAGCTCCACGAGGCGCGTGCCGAAACAGCGGCAGGCTTCGCGGAGAGCGTTGCCCGCGAGCTCGTCGGGGTCGGCATGGGCGAGGGAGAGTTCGTGGCGGAGCTGTGCGGGCGCGAGCTCGGGCAGACCGGCACCGACGATGTCGCTTTCCTGATCCGCCCGAACCCTGGGCTGCCGCTCGGGCCCGTCGCGGAGACCGCGTCCGGCGGCGAGCTCTCGCGCATCGCGCTCGCGGTCGCGGCCGTGGGCGGCGGCGAGACGATGGTGTTCGACGAGATCGACGCCGGCATCGGCGGCGAGACAGCCCACCGCGTCGCCCAGACGTTGCAGCGGCTCGCCGAACGGGCACAGGTGATCACGATCACGCACCTGCCGCAGATCGCCAGCGTCGCAGAGCGGCACTTTCGGGTCGAGAAGGTGCCAGGCCATCCGACCCACACGCGTATCCAGCAGCTCGACGACGCCGAGCGGCGCGACGAGCTCCAGCGCATGCTCGGCGGGCGAGAGTTCCTCTCGAGCGTCGGCACATCATGAGCTTCGTCGAGCTCACCGGCCACGCGAAGCTCGACCGCCGGACGAAGCACCTCGTTCAGCGCCTCTCCGCGGACGACATCGCGATCATCGACCACACGGACATCGATCGGGTGTCGGCGGAAGAGCTCGTCGAGTCCGGCGTTCGAGTCGTCGTCAACGTCGCGCCGTCGCAGTCGGGCCGTTTCCCGAACCCAGGCCCCCTCGCGCTCGTCCGGGGCGGCGTGCGGCTGATCGATGCGCCCGGCGCGGACCTCTTCGACCACGTGCACGAAGGCGAGCTGATCACCGTGCGCGGTGCAGGTCTCTATCGCAACGGCACCTGCCTGACGACCGGCCGGGTCCTCGACGAGCGCGAGCTCGAGCGAACGCTCGGAGACCAGCGCGGCCGCGTCACCGAAGCCCTGGAGGCCTTCGCGGAAAACACGATGCGGTACCTGCGCGAGGAGGGAAAGCTGCTCGCGGAAGGCATCGACTTCCCGCCGCTCAAGACGCGCTTTCGCGACCGCCACGCGCTCGTGGTCGCGCGCGGTCCCGGCTACAAGCGCGACCTGCGGATGGTCAAGCCGTACGTCCGCGACTTCAAGCCGGTGCTGATCGCCGTCGACGGCGGCGCCGACGCCCTGCTCGATGCCGGCTACACGCCCGACGTGATCGTCGGCGACATGGATTCCGTGTCGGACCAGGCGCTTCGCTGCGGAGCGGAGCTGCTCGTCCACGGATACCGCGACGGGGCTGCTCCGGGCGAGGCCCGTGCGCAGCAGCTCGGCGTCCCGTATCAGATCGCGCGCGCGACGGGCATCAGCGAGGACCTTGCACTCCTGCTCGCGTACGAGAAGGGCTCGGAGCTGATCGTCGCCGTCGGGACGCACTTCAACCTGATCGAGTTTCTCGAGCGCAATCGCGCCGGCATGTCGTCGACGTTCATCACGCGGCTGAAGGTGGGGGAGATCCTGATCGACGCAAAGGGTGTCTCGCGGCTCGCCAGCCGCCAGGTGGGTATCTGGCCCCTCGTCCTGCTGGCGCTGGGCGGGTTCGGGGCAATCGCCGTTGCCATCGTCGCGTCGCCCGCCCTCCGCCACGTGATCGAGTACCTGGCGCTGCGGCTCCGGGATCTGCTCGGCATCGGCTAGCCCGAGGCACTGCTTGCGGTGCCGCCATAAAGGCGTCGCCAGCTTGCTCGCGACCCGTCTAAGCCACAGACCTCGGATCGCTTCGGCCGGAGCCCTGGACGAACCGTCGCCTACCCTTCGAGGCATGCCGCGCGTCTCAGCTTCGCGTGAGCTGCTTGCGTCGCGTAACGACGTCTGGGCGTTCATCGCAGAGCCACGTCACTTCGCTGACTGGTGGCCGGGCATCGCTGCGGTGCAACCGGACCGGCGCGGGCTCGCCGAGGGCGCGCGCTGGCAGATCATCACGTCGGACCGGCCGACTCTGCTGCGACGCGCGACGTCGAGCGGGATGCTCCTCGTGCGCGCCGTCCGAGCCCCGGAGCTGTTCGCCTGGACGCTCACAGGCGACCACCTCGACGCGGAGCTGCGACTCGACGCGAGCCGCGACGACCGTACCGTCGCCGAGCTCGAGCTCGACGCTCCGTGGGCGTTCGGCATCAGCCGCGCGTTGCCGCGGCGCGCGCTCACGAGGCTCCATACCCTGTGCCAGACTGCCGCCGAGCTCTAGCCTGACCATGTTCGACCTCCGTTATCACGTCACCTCTCTGGCCGCGGTCTTCATCGCGCTGCTGATCGGCATCCTCGTCGGGGTCGCACTCGCATCGCACGGGCTCGGCAACAGCGAGCGGAAGAGCCTCGAGGACGACATCCGTCGCGCGCAGAACCGGATCGACGCTTTGCAGTCGACGGTCGACTCGGTGCGGCAGGACAACCGCTCCGACTCGGACTTCGTCGACAAGACGTACAACGCGTTGATGACGGACCGGCTCAAAGGCAAACGCGTCGCCGTGCTCTACGTCGGCTCTGTCGACCACGGGATCCAAGGCGACCTTGCAACGGCGATAAAGGACGCGGGCGGAAGTACCGCGTCGCGCGTGTATGCGGTCCAGGTTCCGATCGACGCGGCGGCGATCGAGAAGCGTCTCGGCAACCGTCCGGCGCTCGCGGCGTACGCCGGCAAGGATCAGCTGCGCAAGCTCGGCCGGCAGCTCGGCCACGAGTTCGTCAACGGAGGCGACACCCCGATCTGGAACGCGCTGCACAACATGATCGTGCAGGAGGCGACGCCGCGCTTCGGTGCGTCCAAGCGGCCGGCCGACGCCGTCATCGTCGTGCGCTCGGCAGATCCACAGACCGGGGACTCGGCGCCGTTCGTGAAGGGCCTGTACGAGGGAGTCGGCGCCGCCGGCGTCCCCGCGGTCGGGGTCGAGCGGTCGAAGAGCGACTTCACGGCCAAGCCGGTCTTCCAGCAGGCACAGCTGTCGACTGTCGACGACATCGACGTGAACGCGGGCAAGCTCGCCCTTGCGATCGTCCTCAGCCAGCCCGCGTCGCGTGCCGACTACGGCGTGAACGCGAACGACCTCCTGCCGCCCGTGACGCCGGTGCTGACGCCGAGTGGATGAACCGCTGACGATCCTCGTCGCGGCGCGTGACGAGGAAACAGTGATCTCGCACACTGTCACGGCGCTGAGACGCGGATTTCCCGACGCAGAGGTGCTCGTCGCCGACGACGGCTCGCGCGACGCCACCGCAGACGCCGCCGAGCAGGCGGGCGCGATCGTCCTGCGGCTGCCGCGGCGGGGGAAAGGGCAGGCGCTGTCGGCCGCGGAACGCGCCGCGCCACCCGGCCGACTTCTGTTGTGCGATGCCGATCTCGCCGGCGACCTGACGCCGCTGACCGCTGCGGACGGCGACGTGAGCGTGGCCGCGTTCGCCGAGCGAATCGGGGGAGGGTTCGGCATCGCCAAGCGCGTCGCTCGGGCGCTGATCGAGGTGCTCGCGGGGCTGCAGACGCGCGAGCCGCTCTCCGGCCAGCGCGCACTTTCGCCGGCGGCACGCGCTCGCTGCTTCCCCGTGGCGGCGGGCTTCGGCTGCGAGGTTCGGATGACGATCGACGCCGCGCGCTCCGAGCTCGAGATCCATGAGCTCGAGCTGCCGCTGCGCCACCGTGCGACCGGCCGCGACCTCCACGGCTTCGTGCACCGGGCGCGCCAGCTGCGCGACGTGATCTACGCCTGCGGGCCGCAGGGCGTCAACTTCCGCGGCCTGCGCTTGCCGCTGATCGGGTGGAAGATCGGGGTGGTGAACGGACCTGCCGTTGCCGCGATCTCCGCGCTCGGGCTCGCGGACGACCTCTGGAGCGGTCCGGAGCGCGGCTTTCGCGCGCATCTGAGCAGGGGCGGCACGACCGGCGTGCTGAAGCTACTCGGCATACCTGCGATCGGCTTGCTGGCGACGCGACGGGTCTCGGGCGCGTTGCTCGTCGGGCTTGCTGCGAACGCGCTCAACCAGCTCGACACGCGCCCCGGCCGCGCGCTGAAGGCGTACCTCGCGGTCGCACTCGCGGTCGAGGCGCCGGTAGGGATCGCCGTCCTGCTGCTTCCCTACGATCTTCGCGAGATGGCGATGCTCGGGGATGCCGGGTCGAACGCGCTTGGCGGGCTGCTAGGCTTGAAGTCCGTGGAGCGATTCACGGGACGAGGCCGATGGGTTGCGATCGGCGCACTCGCAGGCCTCACTTTCCTCGGAGAGCGGACGTCCCTCGGCGCGTGGATCGAGCGGACGCCCGGCGTGTCCTGGCTCGACCGGTTGGGGCGCGCATGAGCTCGGCGGAACGCCCGACCAAGTACGTCTTCGTCACGGGCGGCGTCGTCTCGGCACTCGGCAAGGGCATCGTGGCAGGCTCGCTCGGCCGGCTGCTGAAGGCGCGTGGGCTGCGCGTGCAGGCGCAGAAGTTCGACCCCTACCTCAACGTCGACCCGGGCACGATGAGCCCGTTCCAGCACGGGGAGGTCTTCGTCACCGAGGACGGCGCCGAGACCGACCTGGACATCGGACACTACGAGCGCTTCATCGACGAGAACCTGACACGCGCCGCGAGCCACACCGCCGGCGCGATCTGGGACTCGGTGTTGCGCAAGGAGCGCAAGGGCGAGTTTCTCGGCGCGACGGTGCAGGTCATCCCGCACATCACGAACGAGATCAAGTCGCGCATCCGCGCGAGCGCCGTGTCGACGCCGACCGACGTCGTGATCAGCGAGATCGGCGGCACAGTTGGCGACATCGAGTCGCTGCCGTTCCTCGAGGCGATCCGCCAGTTCCGCCGCGAAGTCGGCGCGGAGAACGTCCTCTACCTGCACGTCACGCTCGTGCCCTTCATCGAGGCCGCCGGGGAGCTGAAGACGAAGCCGACCCAACACTCGGTCAACGAGCTGCGGCGCATCGGTATCCACCCCGACATCGTCGTCTGCCGCTCCCACGAGGAGCTGTCGGCGGACATCCGCGAGAAGATCGCGCTCTTCGCCGACGTCGAGCAGCAGGCCGTGATCGCGAGCCCCGACGTGCCGGACGTGTACCTCGTGCCGTCGCGGCTCAAGGCCGAAGGTCTCGACAAGCTCGTCTGCGACAAGCTCGGCCTCCCATCCGGAGAGGCGCAGCTCGGCGCGTGGCTCGACATCACCGAACGGCTGCAACAGGCGACGGACGAGATCGAGGTCGCGCTCGTCGGCAAGTACGTGAAGCTGCAGGACGCCTACCTGTCCGTCCACGAGGCGCTCAAGCACGCCGGCGCGCACCACGGCTGCCGCGTGCGTGTGCGCTGGGTCGATGCCGAGAACATGTCGTTCGAGGAAACGGCCGCGCTGCTCGAGCCGATGGACGGCGTGATCGTCCCCGGGGGCTTCGGCTCGCGCGGCTGGGAGGGCAAGCTGCTCGCCTGCCAAGTCGCGCGCGAGCGCGGCATCCCGTACCTCGGCCTCTGCCTGGGAATGCACGTCGTCGTATCCGAGTACGCGCGCAACGTCCTCGGCCTCGAAGGCGCCAACTCCACGGAGATGGATCCCGAGACCCCGCATCCCGTCATCGACCTGCTGCCCGAGCAGAAGGAGATCGAGGACCTCGGCGGGACGATGCGTCTCGGCGCGCAGGCGGTCGAGCTCGTGGAAGGCACTCGCGCGCAGGAGGCGTACGGCGAGCCTGTGATCCACGAGCGCCACCGGCACCGCTACGAGGTGAACAACCACTACCGGCCCGCGCTCATCGAGGCCGGGCTCGCCGTGTCGGGCACGTTCCAGGCCGGCCGGCTCGTCGAGGTCGTCGAGCTGCCCGACCATCCCTGGTTCGTCGCGAGCCAGTTCCACCCGGAGTTCAAGTCGCGGCCGACGCGGCCTGCGCCGCTCTTCCGCGAGTTCGTCGGCGCGGCGCTCGTGCGAGCGCGCGATCGCGCCGGCGTCACGGCAGTCTCGGCCTAGAATCCCGGAGTGTTACGTGCCGTCGTCGCCGCGGCAGCGGCCGCTCTCGTCGTGCCGGTGTCGGCAGAGGCCGCGCTGTCGTTCGCGTTCGATCGCCCGCAGGCCCGCATCGGTCAGCGGGTGCACGCCTACCAAGCAGATGCGGATGGCAATCCCGCGCCGGCGTGGGAAACGCTCGACGGCGTGACCCTGTACCTCGCGCGGGTCGACAACCTTTCGCGGCGCGTGCAGCTCGGGCAGATGGGCATCGGCGAAGCGGGAGTGTGGTCGATCGACTTCCGCGTTCCGAAGGTGAGGCCGGGGCTCTACATGATCGCGTTCCTCTGCGGGCCGTGCGGAAACACGTACTTCGGCAGCGCGGACTTGCACAGCGCCTGGACGAGGAAGCCCGGCGGCCGCGCGCTCAAGGTGCGCCGCTAGCGGATGGCCTCCGAGGTCGTCGACCTCTTCGCCGAGCTGGCGGCGATCTCGAGCCCTCCGGGCGAGGAGCGTCCCGTGGCTGATGCGGTCCTGCGCTATCTGCAGGACCTCGGCCTGACGGTCGACGAGGACGGCGCGGGCATTGCGGTCGGCTCGAACATGGGGAACCTCTACTGCCGTGTCGAGCCGAGCGGGAACGGCGGCGGGACGCCGATCTTCCTCTGCGCGCATCTGGATACCGTTCCACCCGAGGGGCCGCTCGAGCCGGTGGTCGAGGACGGCGTCGTGCGTAACGCCGGCGGCACGATCCTCGGCGCCGACGACAAGTCCGCCGTTGCTGCGATGCTCGAGGGCACGCGGCGCGTCCTTGCGGAGAATCGTCCGCACGCGGGCATCGAGCTGCTGTTCACTCCGAAAGAGGAGGTGGGGCTGCTCGGGGCCGCCGCGTTCGATCACACGCGTCTGCACGCGCACGTCGGCTACGTCTACGACCAGGCGGCGCCGATCGGCGACGTGATCCTGGGCGCGCCGTACTCGCAGTCCCTCGAGGTGCGCTTCCACGGGAGGGCCGCGCATTCCGGCATGTATCCGGAGGAAGGACGCTCCGCGATCGCAGCCGCCGCACGGGCGATCTCCGACCTCCGCCTCGGCCGCATCGACGACGAGACGACGGCCAACGTCGGGCTGATCGAGGGTGGGAGCGCCGGCAACATCATTCCCGAATGGTGCTCGCTGAGCGCGGAGGCGCGCTCGCATGACGAGCACAAGCTCGGCGATCTCGTGCAAGAGATGGTCGATGCATTCGCCTTCGCGGCCGGCCTGGAGGACTGCGAGGTCGAGACGAAGGTCTCGAAGAGTTACAGGGGCTACCGCTTCAAGCGCGAGGATCCCGTCGTCCGCATTGCGCATGCGGCGCTCGAGCGCTCCGGCTACACCCCGAGCTACGGGCTGAGCGGCGGCGCGGCCGACGCGAACGTCTTCAACGAACGCGGCCTCGCGTGCCTCAACCTCGCGAACGGGATGCAGGACATCCATACCGCCGACGAGAGGATCACAGTGGACGACCTCGAGGGGATGGTCGAGGTGACGCTCGCGCTCTTCGACGTCGCGCGCGATGCTGACGCTTAGGCGCGGCCGCGTCACGGCGGTCGTCTCGCGCGCCGAAGGCCTGGCGCGCATCGAGGTCGACGGTAGCCCGTGTGTCGCCTACCCGCGGCTGACCGGGCCGGTGGCGCTCGGCGACGACGTGCTCGTGAACGTGCAGGCCCGCGAGCTCGAGCTCGGCTCCGGCGGCTTCGACGTCCTCTACGCGAACATGACGCGCGGGCTCGACCTGACGCCCGCCACGGGCGCGCACGTGATCAAGCTTCCCTACACGCCGCTGCAGGCGGCGGCACGGCACGCCGAGGAGGACCGCGAGCTGCCAGAGACCCTCGGCGGGTTGCCGGTCGTCTGCTGCTCGCTGCACAGCCAGGTTGCGCCGGTGTGCGCAGGCATCGGCGCAGGGGCGCGCGTCGCTTACCTCCAGCTGCCGGGCGGCGCCCTGCCCGTGTCGTTGTCCGACACGCTGCGCGAGCTGCGCAGTCGCGGGGTGATCGAGACCACGGTCGCAGTCGACGCGTGCGTGGACGGCGACGTGCATTGCGTGTCCGTCGCCTCGGCGCTGCTGTGGTGCGCCGCGGAGGATTTCGACATCGCTGTCTGCGCGATCGGACCGGGAGTGGTGGGAACCGGCTCGAGCTTCGGGCACGGCGGTCTGGCGGCGGCCTGGGCCGCGCAGGCGGCGCATGCGCTCGGCGGCGATCCGATTCTCGCCGTCCGCGCGTCGCAGGGCGACGCGCGCGAGCGGCATCAAGGTGTCTCGCACCACGCGCGCGACATCATCCGTCTTGCGGAGGTCACCGCGGCCTGGCCGCGCGGCGTCGAGAGCCCGAGCGGCATCGCGGTGGAGGAGGTCGACGTCGACGGCTGGGAGGAGGCATGCGCGGGGCTGCCGCTTTCCCACATGGGGCGCGACGCGACCGCCGACCCGCTCTTCTTCGCCGCCGCGTTCGCGGCCGGGCGTGCCGCCCGCGGCCGCCTCGTCTGATGGAGCAGCGGCGGCTCGGGCCGGTGGTCGGCCTCGGCACGTGGAACACGTTCGGCGGCGACGTCGAGACCGCGCGGGAGGTCGTGGGCGCCGCGCTCGACGCAGGCTGCCGCGTGTTCGATTCCTCGCCGATGTACGGCGGAGCCGAGCGCTCGCTCGGAGCGGTGCTCGAGCTGCGCCGGGCGGAGCTCGAGGTCGCGACGAAGATCTGGGCACGAAGCGTCGAAGAGGGACGGGAGCAGTACGCGCGGCAGCTCGAGTGGTTCGGGCGTGTCGAGATCGAGCAGATCCACAACCTGCAGTCGTGGGAGGCGCACCTTCCGTGGCTCGAGCGCGAGCGCGACGAGGGCCGCATCGACCGCCTCGGCGTGACGCACTACGCAGCGAGCATGTTCGGCGAGCTGGCGCGCGCGTTGCGCACGGGCCGCTTCGACGTCGTGCAGCTACCGCTCAACCCGCAGGAGCGAGAGTCCGAGCGGGAGCTCCTCCCGCTCGCTGCGGAGCTCGGCGTCGCGGTAATCGTGATGCGGCCGCTTGGTGAGGGGTCGCTCCTGCGACGTCCGCCGCCGGCGGAAGTCCTCGAGGAGCTCGGCGTCGAGACGTGGCCGCAGGCGCTCCTGAAGTGGGCGCTCTCCGATCAGCGCGTCGACGCTGCAATCCCCGCCACGACGAGCCCGGAGCACGCACGCGCAAACGCAGCTGCTGGAGAGTCGCCATGGTTCGACGCGGAACAGCGCCGCCTTGTGGAACGCTTCGCCGCGTGAAGCCGGACGAGTCACGCACCGTGTACGACGGCAAGCTCTTCGACGTCACTGTCGAGCGCTGGGGCGAGCACGACCGCGAGATCGTCGAGCATCCGGGCGCGGTCGCAATCGTCGCTGTCGAGGACGGCACGGTGGCACTCGTGCGGCAGCGGCGCGAGGCCGCGCGGAAGCTTCTACTCGAGCTCCCTGCGGGAACGCTCGAAGAGGGCGAGGCTCCGCTCGACAGCGCTCGCCGCGAGCTCGAGGAGGAGACCGGATTGACGGGCGGGACCTGGCGCGAGCTCGCCGCGTTCTACACGACACCGGGCTTCTGCCGAGAGCGCATGCATCTCTTCGCCGCCGAGGGCGTCGAGCGCGGCGAGGCAAGCCCTGAGGCGGACGAAGAGCTCGAGCTCGTGCGCTGGCGCGTTGACGAGATCGTGTCGCGGCTCGCTGAGATCGAAGACGCCAAGACCCTTGCGGGGCTGCTCCTGTATCTGTCCGCAAGGTAGGGTGACCCGCCGTGAAGATCGGCGTCGCCAGGGAGATCAAGACCGACGAATACCGTGTCGCGCTCACGCCTGCGGGCGCGCGCGAGCTCGTGCAACGCGGCCACGATGTGACGATTGAGACGGGCGCCGGCGTCGGGAGCGCATTCGCGGACGACGCGTACCGGGCTGCCGGTGCACGGATCGCCGGCGTCGACGACGTCTGGGCGGACTCCGACCTGCTGCTCAAGGTCAAGGAGCCGATCGAGCCGGAATACGAGCGACTGCGCGAAGGGCTCGTCCTCTTCACCTACCTGCACATCGCGGCCGACGAGCCGCTGACGCGCGCCCTCGTCGACAGCGGCATTGCCGCTGTCGCGTACGAGACTGTGGAGACGAACAACGGCGCCCTGCCGCTGCTCGCGCCGATGAGCGAGATCGCCGGACGTCTGGCGGCGCAGGCCGGCGCCTACTTCCTGGAAAAGCCGCTCGGGGGCCGGGGGCTCCTGCTCGGCGGCGTTCCCGGCGTCGCGCCCGGCCGCGTCGTGGTCATCGGCGGCGGGATGGTGGGCTACAACGCCGCCGTCATCGCGATCGGTCTCGGCGCCAACGTGACGATCCTCGAACGGTCGCTCGACCGCATGCGTCATCTCGAGGAGATCCTGTCGGGTCGCGTCAGTCTCGTCATGTCGTCCAGCCTGCAGATCGAGGAGTCCCTCCGTGACGCGGACGTCGTCATCGGCGCGGTGCTGATTCCCGGTGCGGTCGCACCGAAGCTGATCACGCGCGAGATGGTTGGCGGGATGAAGGAGGGCGCCGTGCTCGCAGACGTCGCCATCGACCAGGGCGGCTGCGCGGAGACGTCCCGGCCGACGACGCACAGCGAGCCCGTGTACACCGTCGAGGGTGTGACGCACTACTGCGTCGCCAACATGCCGGGCGCCGTCCCGATCACATCGACGAAGGCGCTCACGAACGCGACGCTTCCGTACGCCGAGGCGATTGCGAACCACGGCCTCGCAGAAGCCGTCGCGCGCGACCCTGGGCTTGCGCGCGGCGTCAACGTCATGCACGGCAAGATCACGTACGAAGCCGTCGCGGATGCGCACGGCCTCGACTATCAGCCGCTCGAGGAAGTCCTGCCGGGAGTCGCCGTCTGAGCGCTACGACGTCTTCAGCGGCGAGTACTTGACGACCAGCCACGTCACACCTGCGGCGAGTGCGATCACCGCCGCGATGTAGACGAGCATGAGGATCACCCCGAGGACGTCGAGCATGGCCGACCTAGAATAGCTGCATGCCGAGGGCATGCATCATCGTGCTCGACGCCGTAGGCGCGGGCGAGCTTCCGGACGCGGACGAGTACGGCGACGCCGGCTCGAACACCCTCGGGAACGTCGCTGATGCCGTCGGCGGGCTCGACCTCCCGAATCTCGAGGCCCTTGGGCTCGGCAACATCGAGCCTCTCCAGGGCTGCCCGCCTCAGCCGGGCGCTCCTGCGGTCGCAGGCCGCCTGATCGAGCGCTCGAAGGGCAAGGACACGACGACCGGCCACTGGGAGCTGATGGGCGTCGTCACGCCACAGCCCATGCCGACGTATCCGCACGGCTTCCCGCACGACGTGATCGACCCCTTTATGCACCAGACGGGACGAGGCGTGCTCGGCAACAAGCCGGCGTCCGGCACCGAGATCATCCAGGAGCTCGGCGAGGAACATCAGCGCACCGGCAAGTGGATCGTCTACACGTCGGCGGACTCCGTCTTCCAGATCGCGGCGCACGAGGAGACGATCCCGCTCGAGGAGCTGTACGACGGTTGCCGCATCGCGCGTCAGATCCTTACCGGCAAGCACGCCGTCGGACGCGTGATCGCGAGGCCGTTCGTCGGGACTCCCGGCAACTACGAGCGAACCGCGAACCGCCACGACTTCTCGCTCGAACCGAAGCGGCCGAACTACCTGACACTCGTGCGCGACACCGGGATGATGGTGCACGGCGTCGGCAAGATCGGCGACATCTTCGCGGGGCAGGACATCGACGAGTCGCATCCGACGAAGTCGAACGTCGACGGCATCACCCAGACGGAGAAGCTGCTGCGCGAGCTCGACGACGGGCTCATCTTCACGAACCTCGTCGAGACCGACATGCTCTGGGGCCACCGGAACGACCCGGTCAACTTTCACCGCTGCCTGCAGGACTTCGACCGCCGTCTGCCGGACCTCCTCGACGCGCTGCGGCCCCAAGACCTCCTGATCCTCACCTCCGACCACGGCTGCGACCCGACGACGCCGTCAACGGACCACTCACGCGAGCATGCGCTGCTGCTGGCCTATGTGGAAGGGAAGAACGCCGACGGCCGCATTCACGAAGGCGAGTTCGCCGACGTCGGCGCAACCGTGAACCGCTGGCTCGGCGGCAAGGCCCCGTCGCGGGGAATCCCCGGCCAGCTGATCGTCGAGCACTGACCATTCACGCCGCCGAGCTCATTCGCCGCAAGCGTGACGGCGAGAAGATCCCGGCCGACGAGCTCTCCGAGCTGGTGCTCGAGTACGCGCGCGGGAACGTCCCCGACTATCAAATGGCCGCGTTCGCGATGGCCGTCTTCTTTCGCGGCCTCGACGGGGCCGAGACGTTCGCCCTGACGGATGCGATGGTCCGCAGCGGCGAGACGATCGACCTGCACGCCGCGATCGGCCGCAAGGTCGTCGACAAGCACTCGACCGGCGGTGTGGGGGACAAGACGTCGCTGGCCGTAGGCCCGATCGTCGCCGCGTGCGGCGTGCCGTTCGGGAAGATGAGCGGCCGCGGGCTCGGCCACACCGGCGGGACGCTCGACAAGCTCGAGTCGATTCCCGGCTTCCGCGTCGAGCTGACGACGGACGAGTTCCTGCAGCAGGTGCGCGATGTCGGGCTGGCGATCATCGGTCAGAGCGCGAATCTCGTTCCGGCCGACAAGCTGCTCTACGGCCTGCGCGACGTGACGGCGACCGTCGACAACGTGTCGCTGATCGCCGCCAGCATCATGTCCAAGAAGATCGCCGCCGGCGCGGACGCGATCGTCCTCGACGTGAAAGTCGGCGACGGCGCATTCATGAAGACGATCGAGGACGCACGCGAGCTGGCCGAGCTGATGCTCGAGCTCGGCCGGCACGCGGGCCGCGAGGTTGCGTGCGTGCTGACCGACATGGACCAGCCGCTCGGACACGCCGTCGGGAATGCGCTCGAGATTCGCGAGACCCTCGCCACACTGCGTGGAGAGGGGCCGGCGGACTTCACCGAGCTCGTGCTTTCCGCGTCGGCCCGCCTGCTCGCGTTCTCGGATCTCGGTGTCGACGAGGCGGCCGGGCGTGAACGTGCGGACGCCGCAGCGCGCGACGGCTCCGCGCTCGCGATGTACGAGGGCTGGATCGTGGCGCAGGGCGGCGATCCTGCCGAGGACGCGCTGCCGACAGCGTCCGTCGTGCGCGACGTCGAAGCTCCGCGCGCGGGCTACGTCAATGCGATCGGCGCGGTGGACGTCGGCATGGCCGCGCTCCGGCTCGGCGCCGGACGGCAGACGAAGGACGACGACATCGACCACGCCGTCGGCGTGCTCTGCCTCAAGAAGCGCAGTGACAGCGTCGACACCGGCGAGACGATCGCCCAGGTGCATGCGCAGGACGAGGAGTCCGCCGCACGCGCCGCCGAGGAGGTCGTGGCCGCGTACACGTTCGCGGACGACCCTCCGGCGCCAACCCCGATCGTGCTCGAAACGATCGGCTGATGCCCGAGCTTCCCGAGGTCGAGACGATCCGTATCGCGCTCGAACCGCACGTCGTCGGCCGCACGTTCGAACGCGTGGAGATCGACGACCCGAGGCTGGTCCGTCCGTTCGAGCGCGTCGCCGTCGCCGCAGAGCTCGAGGGCGAGCGCGTTGCGGCGCTCGACCGCCGTGGCAAGTATCTGGTTGTCCGATTCGAATCCGGTCGCGTTCTCCTGATCCACCTCCGAATGACGGGGAGCCTGCGGCACGCGGCGGCGGGGAAGCTGGATGACGACCCGCACCGTCGGGCTGTTGTCAGACTAGACGACGGATCGGACGTTGCCTACCGAGACGTCCGCCGCTTCGGCACGTGGCACCTGCTCGAACCGCACGAGGTCGAGGACTACCTCGACCGCAGGCTCGGCGGCGAGCCGCTCGAGCGTACCTTCACCGCCAGGCGCCTCGGCGAACGGCTCGCCGGCCGGCGCGCGCCCATCAAGGCGGCGCTGCTCGACCAGCGCACGGTCGCCGGCCTCGGGAACATCTACGTCGACGAGGCGCTGTGGCGCGCGCAGCTCCATCCGCTCCGCGAGGCGGGGACCCTCGACGGGGTCGAGGTTTCGCGACTCACCAAAGCAATCCGCGAGGCGCTCCGCGAAGGCATCCGGCGCCAGGGCGCGAGCCTGCGCGACTACGCGCAGCCCGACGGCCGCCGGGGCCGCGCGCAGGAGCGCTTCCGGGTCTATGCCCGTACGGGCGAGCCATGCCTGCGTTGTGGCACGCCGATCGACAAGATCCGGGTCGGCGGCCGCGGCACCTGGTACTGCCCCAACTGCCAGCGTCTCTAGCCGCCACAGCCAGCGAAGCTCGCACGACCTCTATGAGGCGCCGTCGAGTCGGCGCCTTAGGCGGCGAACCGCTCGGCCAGTCGGCCGTCGCGGTCGAGGCGCCACAACTCGGTGTAGCCGCCGATCGGCCGGCCGTCGATCAGGATCTGCGGCACCGTCCAGCCGCCGGTCAGGTCGAAGAGCTTTTGCCGGAAGGCGGGATCCTCGTCGAGGGAGATGTCCTCGTACTCGATCCCACGTGACTCGAGCAACGCCTTGGCCCGAACGCAATAGCCGCACCAGCGCGTGCTGTAGATCTGCACTCTCGCCATCTCAGGCTGTAACGAAGAAGACCCCCAAAGGGTTCCTTCCACCTCCGAAACTAGACTGGCCGAGCCATGGCCGGACGTGGCTACAAGACCGAGGGCGTCGTGCTGCGCTCGTTCCGCCTCGGCGAGGCGGACCGGGTGCTGCACCTGTACACGCTCGCCCGCGGCCGCGTCGGCGCCGTCGCGAAGGGGATCCGCAAGACGAAGTCACGGTTCGGCGCGCGCCTCGAGCCGCTCTCCCACGTCGAGCTGATGCTCCACGAAGGCTCGGGCGAGCTGCAGACGGTCACCGGAGTCGAGCTGCTCCACTCGCACCACGCCGTGCGTGAGCGGCGCTACGCACTCGGCGTCGGGCTCGTCGGGGCGGAGGCCATGCTGCGCCTGTTCACCGAGCAGGAGGCGAGCCCGCGCGCGTTCCAGGCGCTGACGCGCTTCCTCGACCTGCTCGACGAGCTGCCGGCCCGCGACGGCCGGCCGGCGCTCGACCCGCTCGCCCTCTCGTTCCAGCTCAAGCTCCTCTGGCTCTCCGGCTACCTGCCGCACCTGACGAGTTGCGCGAACTGCGGCGGCCAGGACGCGCCGCTGATCGGCTACTCGCCGGCGGCGGGTGGTGCCGTCTGCGCGGCGTGTCGCGCCGACGCGCTGGCGCTCTCTCCCGCCGGCATCGCGGGGATCGAGTCGCTGCTCGCGCGGCCGCTCGCCGAGGCGGGGGACGTCGGCATCACCGACCGCGCCGCGCGCGACGCGCTCGCCGTCATCACGTCGGCATACGAGTACTTCGGGAACTTCCGGCTGCGCACGCTGCGCAGCGCCTAGCGTTCGCCGTCCTTCTCGATGTCCTCCGCGACGAGCTCCTTGAACGGCTGGAGCTTCTCGAACAGCTCCTCCGGAGGAATCTCGCGCTCGACCGCGTCGCCGCCGAGCAGGTAGGGCGCCGCCTCGACCGTCGTCCGCCAAGCGACCTCGTCGGCGTCCGACGCGCCGTCTCCGGTCCGCTCTTCCTCGAGCGGCTCGACCGCGTCGAGGTAGACGTTCGTGAAGCCCTCGCGTTCCTGCTCGTGATACTTGATCCGCGCGCGGCGCCCCTCGATGCCCGGCAGCTTCGCGGCGATGGCCTCCTTGAACGTCGAGTACTCGTTGCTCTCGTCGTCGACGAGCACGAAGCGCGTGTTGCCGGACTTCGTCTTGAACGCCTTCACCTCGGCGACGCGGACGTCGGCTTCGGGCATGGTCGGCAGCTACCCGTTTCCTGCGAGGATTGCACCATGGCGCTCGAGCTCGACGACGATCCCCGGCGGATCGACGTCGCGGCCGTCCACGACTATCTCGCCAACCAGTCGTACTGGGCGAGAGGCAGGCCGTATGAGGTGGTCGAGCGCCTCGTCCGCGAAGCCCAGCGCGTTGTCGGCGTCTACGACGACGGCCGCCAGGTCGGCTTCGCGCGTGCGTTCACGGACGGCGTCTCACTCGTCTATCTCGCCGACGTGTATGTCCTCCCGGAATACCGCGGCCAGGGGCTCGGAGTGCGGCTCGTCCGCGAGATGGTCGATAACGGGCCATATGCAGACATCCGGTGGGTGCTGCACACACGTGACGGGCACGGGCTCTATCGGAAGGTCGGATTCGGCGAGCCGTCCGAGCGCGTCATGGAACGGGGCTAGGCGCCTTTCGGCGTCTGCCAGTCCCGCTCGAGCGCGTCGTCGAGCCAGGCACGCACGCCGCCGATCGGCAGCCGCTCCTGCGCGAGCGAGTCGCGGTCGCGCACCGTCACCGTGTCGTCGGACAGTGTCTGGTCGTCGATTGTGAACGCCCAGGGCGTGCCGATCTCGTCCTGACGGCGATAGCGGCGGCCGATCGCGCCGTTGTCGTCGTACTCGACGCTGTGGCGCTTGCGCAGCTCCTCGTAGAGCGTGCGCGCCTTCGCCACCATTCCCTCGCCCTTCGCGATGAGGGGAAGGATCGCAGCCGTCACGGGCGCGATCTCGGGGTGCAGGCGCAGCACAGTTCGCTCCCGCTCGCCGACAACCTCCTCGTCGTAGGCGTCGACGAGCATCGCGACGATGATCCGCTCGAGGCTGACGGCGGGCTCGATCACGTGCGGCACGTAGCGGTCGCCGTCCGGCCCGACATACTCGAGCTTCGTCGTCGAGAACTCGGTGTGGCGCATCAGGTCGAAGTCGCCACGGTTCGCCACGCCCTCGAGCTCGGACCAGCCGATCGGATACTCGTACTCGATGTCGCTCGTCCCCTGCGAGTAGTGCGAGCGCTCCTCCGGCCCGTGCTCGCGGACGCGCAGCCTGCTGCGGCGCAGGCCGTAGCGGAGGTACCAGCCGAGCCGCTCGTCGATCCAGTATCGGTACCAGCCCTCGGAGTCGGCGGGTGGGACGAAGAACTCCATCTCCATCTGCTCGAACTCGCGCACGCGAAAGAGGAAGTTGCCGGGCGTGATCTCGTTGCGGAACGAGCGGCCGATCTGCGCGATGCCGAACGGCGGGCGCCGTCGCGCCAGCTGCAGCACGTTCTTGAAGTTGATGAAGATGCCCTGCGCCGTTTCCGGCCGCAGGAATGCGCGCGAGCCGGAATCCTCGACCGGCCCGACGGTCGTCTGGAACATCAGGTTGAACTGGCGCGGCTCGGTGAGATCGCATTCCGAGAACTCGCCCGGATGCTTGCTCGGCTTGCGGCCGCACTGCGAGTCCTCGAGCTTGTCCGCGCGGAACCGCAGCTTGCACGTGCGACAGTCGACGAGCGGATCCGTGAATCCCTCGACGTGGCCGGAGGCCTCCCAGACGCGCGGATGCAGGATCACCGCGGAGTCGAGCGCGACGATGTCGTCTCGCTCGAGCACCATCGCCTCGAACCAGCGCTGCCGGATGTTGTTCTTCAGGAGAACCCCGTAGTGCCCGTAGTCGTACGTCGAGCCCATGCCGCCGTAGATCTCGGACGACGGAAAGACGAAGCCGCGCCGCCGCGACAGCGACACGATCTGGTCCATCGTCACGGTGTCGACCGCCATGTCGCGGACAGTACCTAGTGAACCGCGGCTCTCTAGCGAACCGCGGCTGCGAGCGATCCGGCGGCGACGAGAATCGCGGCTGTGATCGCCACCACGAGCAGCGGCGAGACGCCGCCTCCGCCGCCCTCTCCGCGGTGGCCGCTCGACGCGGCCGCCGCGCCGAGGCGCGCCTGCAACGCGCGCGTGATGTCGCTCTGCGCCGTCGAGTAGACGCGGACGTCCTCGGGCAGGTTTGCCAGCGCCTGTCGATAGCACGCGACGGGATACGTGTTGTCGATGCGTCCGTCCCGCCAATCGGCGAGCACGCGTGCTCCGCACGACTGCTTCGCACCGGCAGCGGCGCCGGTGAACGCGAGTGCCAGCAGCACCACGGCCGTGGCAGCGCAAAAGAGCAGGCGACGGCACCCCTGGCCCATGCGTAAAGGGTGCCCGCCGATTGTGAAGGGAAACCTAAGTGGCGCTAAGAAGTTCTTAAGACGTTGGTGGTTCGCGCCGAGTCGGCGCCTTAAGAAGCGATTAGCCTGGACACGTGCCGGTTGAGCTGCACATCGTCTCCGATTCCACGGGCGAGACCGCCGCGCGGCTCGTGCAGGCGCTGGAGGCGCAGTTCCCCGACCAGGAGTTCGAGGAGGTGCGCCATCCGCGCTGCGAGACGACCGCCGATCTCGAACGCGCGGTCGCGTCCGCGCGCGGACATGCCGCAGTGGTCGTCTACACCCTGGTCGATCAAGAGATGCGCGATGCGATGCGCCGTCTCTGCCGTCGCGCGCGCGTGCACTACTGCGACCTGCTCGGCCACCCGATCGACGCGGTCGCGCGCGTCTCCGGACAAGCCGCCCGCATGACGCCGGGCTCGCGAGCGCCGCTCACCCCTGCCTACTTCCGTCGGATCGAGGCGATGGAGTTCGCGGTGAAGTACGACGACGGCGTCGGAGCGGGGCTCGACGAGGCCGATATCGTCCTCGTCGGCGTCTCGCGGACCTCGAAGACACCGCTGTCGATCTACCTCGGCTACCTCGGCCACAAGGTGGCGAACGTGCCGGTCGTCAAGGGGATCGCACCGCCGAAGGAGCTGTTCGAGCTCGACCCGGTGAAGATCGTCGGCCTGACGATCAATGCCGACCGCCTCGCGGACATCCGCCGCGCGCGCGTGCGGAACCTCGGCGCGAACAACCGCCGGTATGCGGAGCTCGCCGAGGTGTACGACGAGCTCGAGGAGGCGTCCGCCGTGCAGCGGCGACTCGGCTGCCCGGTGATCGACATCTCGGAGCTCTCGATCGAGGAGACGGCGCAGCAGATCCTGCGTACGGTCGAGAGCCGGCGGGCCGAAGCCGCGTCGGCACGCGGCACGTGAAGCCGAAGCCGCCGGTGCCCTGGTGGCGCTGGGCCGTCTGGTGGGCGACGCTCGGTGTTGCGCTCGTCATCTTCTACGTCCTCCTGACGCCGCTCTGGCTCGGGCTGCGCGGCCTCGCGTGGCTCGCGGAAATCAGGGCTAGGCAGAGAAGATAGAGATAGCTATACTCGGCTGCGCCGCGGCGAGGACTCGCGGTAATCGTCAACCGGGGAGGACCATCTTGCGCAGGCTCATGGCGCTCGTTGCGCTGCTCGCTGCCGTGCTCGTGCTCGGGGCTGTGCCCGCGGGCGCGATCACCGGCAATTACACCGACGACACGATCCATCCCTACGTCGGGCTGATCGCGTTCTACGACAAGGACGACGTCTTCACGCATCGCTGCTCCGGATCGCTGATCACGGCCAGCGTGTTCCTGACGGCGGGGCACTGCACCGATGCGACGACCGGCGCGACGCACGCCCGCATCTGGTTCCAGCAGGACGCCGGCGTCGGCTTCGACGGCACGAATCCCGCGCCGAGCGGCTATCCCGTTTCGAGCGACGTCACGACGCATCAGCTCTACAACTTCGGCTTCGCCGACGACCTGCCGCTGCCGAACTTGCACGACGTCGGGCTGGTGATCCTCGACAAGCCGATCGCTGTCGGGGACGAGGGGTACGCGGGCGGCTTCGCGTCGCTCGCATCGGTTGGCGCGCTCGAGCGGCTCGCGACGCAGCGCGGCCAGCAGGGTGTGACGTTCACGGCGTCGGGCTACGGGCTCTCGCTCTCGAATCCCGTCAAGACCGTGTCCTTCCGCAAGCGGCTGATGGCGACGGAGCAGCTGATCAATCTCAGGAGCCATCTGACCGACGGCTTCAACATCCAGACGACCGCCAACCCCGGCAACGGGAAGGGCGGAACGTGCGGCGGCGACTCCGGCGGACCGCTGCTCTACGACTCCACGAACACGATCGTTGCCGTCAACTCCTTCGGCCTCAACCAATGGTGCCGCGGCAACGACTTCATGTATCGGATCGACCAGGCTGCCGTGCAGGCGTGGATCAGGGCGACGATCGGCGAGGCCCAGTGGGCGCTCGTGCGCGTTACGAATCTCTAGGTAGATACCCCACCTAGAACGCGAGCGGCCCCAACTCCCCCGGGGCCGCTCGCCGTTCGTGGCAGGCTCAGGCTCAGAGCAACCGCGCCTCGAGTGGCTGCTCGCCCTCGCGCGTGACGCTGTACGCCGTCGCGCCGTCACGCGACGTGACGACCTCATGCAGCTCGGTGCCGACAAAGTGCACGCCGACGTCGTCGTCGGCGGCGATCCCCGGCTTCAGCCCTTCGGCGACGAGCTGCGTGTACACGGGACGCCGTCGCGCCTCTCCGTCGTAGTGCGGGCACGCGCTGCCGGGCAGGAAGCCGAGGCACTCCATCGCGGCGAGCTGCGGGCCGAACGAGTCGGTCACGCCCTGCTCGAACCAGCAGATCATCCCGGCGCTCCAGCCCGCGAGGAGGATCCCCTCCTGCCAGGCCTCCCGCAGGATCTTGTCGAATGCGTGGAGCCGCCAGATCGCAAGCGCGTTGGCAGTGTTCCCGCCCGAGACGAGGATCACGTCCTGTGCGAGCGCAAGCTGCCGCAGGTTCTCCGGCGGCCATGGAAAGAAGCTCAGGTGCGTCATCTCAGCGCGGCCGCGCAGCCGCTCGTACCAGAGGACGGTGGCGGCGGCGTTCTCCGCGCTTGCGGTCGGCACGTACAGCAGCCGCCTGCCGCGGCCGAGCCCGAGGCCGTGCTCGAGCAGCGCGTCGTCCGTATAGCCGCCCATGGCGAGGATCTGCGGTTCGGGCATGACGCTCGACTTCTACCCGCTACTTCTAGTCAGGACATAACGCGCGGGATTGCAGGGCATTTGTGAGACGATCCCCGCCTTGGCAGCCGAGAAATACGTCTACGACTTCGACGAGCCGTCCGACGGCGGCCGGGAGCTCCTCGGCGGCAAGGGGATCGGGCTGGCCGAGATGACCCAGCTCGGGATCCCGGTTCCGGCGGGGTTCACGATCACGACCGATGCCTGCCGCGCGTATATGGCGAGCCCCGGGGGCTTGCCCGACGGGCTCGAGGAGGAGGTCGAGGAGCATCTCCGGGCGCTCGAGGAGCGAACCGGCAAGCGCTTCGGCGATCCCAACGACCCGCTGCTCGTGTCCGTGCGCTCCGGCGCCGCGATCTCGATGCCGGGAATGATGGACACGATCCTCAACGTCGGGCTGAACGACGTCTCGGTCGACGGGCTAGCGCGCGCGACCGGCAACGAGTGGTTCGCGCGGGACTGCTACCGCCGCCTGATCGAGATGTACGGCGAGACCGTCGACGACGTGCACAACCGCCGCTTCGACGCCGACCGCGAGAGCCCCGCCGACGCGATCGAGCGCCTGAGGGCCACCTACAGAGAGGGCACGGGGAGCGACTTTCCGCAGGATCCGCGGGAGCAGCTGCATCACGCCATTGTCGCGGTGTTCGAGTCATGGCAATCGCCGCGCGCGCAGGCGTACCGCCGCATGTACGAGATCCCGGACGATCTCGGCACGGCCGTGAACATCGTCCAGATGGTCTTCGGCAACAAAGGCGACAACTCGGGGACCGGCGTCGCCTTCACGCGCGACCCGTCGACCGGCGAGCAGGGGCTGTACGGAGAGTTCCTGACGAACGCGCAGGGCGAGGACGTCGTCGCCGGCATTCGCACGCCCGAGCCCATCGCGCAGATGCGCGAGCAGCTGCCGGCCCCGTTCGAGCAGCTGCTCGAGACGATGCGCCGGCTCGAGGAGCACTACCGCGACATGCAGGACATCGAGTTCACCGTCGAGGACAACGCGCTCTATCTCCTGCAGACCCGTTCCGCGAAGCGCACGGCCGCCGCCTCCGTGAAGGCGGCCGTCGACATGGTCGAGGAGGGGCTGATCACGCACGAAGAGGCGGTTGCGCGCATCGACCCGCAGCAGCTCGACCAACTGCTGCACCCGATGCTCGATCCGACCGCTGAGTGGGAGGTTGCGGCGAAGGGCCTGAACGCCTCTCCGGGCGCCGCAGCGGGGAAGATCGTGCTCGACGCCGACACGGCGGAGCGGCGTGGCAAGGCGGGCGAGAAGGTGATCCTCGTCCGGTGGGAGACGACGCCCGACGACATCCACGGGTTGATCCACGCCGCGGGCATCCTGACGGCGCATGGGGGCATGACCTCGCATGCGGCCGTGGTCGCGCGGGGCATGGGCAAACCGTGCGTCGCCGGCTGCGACACACTTTCGATCGACATCGACGCGCGAAAGATCACACTTCGCGATCAGACCCTGAGTGAAGGCGACGTGCTCACGATCGACGGCGGAACCGGTGCCGTAATCGTCGGGGAAGTGCCACTTGTTCCGCCGCAGGTCAACGACGACCTGGAGACGATCCTCGGCTGGGGCGACGAGCACCGCCGCCTCGGAGTCCGCGCGAACGCGGACACGCCGGAAGACGCGGCGAAGGCGCGCGAGTTCGGCGCGCAGGGCATCGGGCTCTGCCGCACCGAGCACATGTTCATGGCGGAGGACCGGCTGCCGGTCGTACGCGAGATGATCCTCGCCGAGGACGAGCACGGCCGCCGCGCCGCGCTCGACAAGCTCCTGCCGATGCAACAGGGCGACTTCGAGGCGATCTTCGAGGTGATGGCAGGGCTGCCCGTGACGATCCGGCTGCTCGACCCGCCGTTGCACGAGTTCCTGCCGTCGCTCGAGCAGGCGAAGGACGAGCGCATGCGCCGCCGGATCAAGCAGCTCCAGGAGTCCAACCCGATGCTCGGCACGCGCGGCTGCCGGCTCGGTCTGCAGTGGCCCGAGATCTACGAGATGCAGGTGCGGGCGATCGTCCGTGCCGCGCGCGGCGTCGAGGAGCGCACCGGCGATGCGCCGCTCGTCGAGATCATGCATCCACTGGTTGCGTTCGAGGAGGAGCTACGCCGGCTGCGCGAGCTGACGGTGCAGGTTGCCGACGAGGAGGCGCCCGACGTCGAGTACCTGTGCGGGACGATGATCGAGCTGCCGCGCGCGTGCATCCGTGCCGACGAGATCGCGAAGCACGCGGACTTCTTCTCGTTCGGCACGAACGACCTCACCCAGACGGCGCTCGGATTCTCGCGAGACGACGCCGAGGGCAAGTTCCTGACGTTCTATCTCGAGGACGGTGTGCTCGAGCGCAACCCGTTCGAGACGCTCGACCAGAGCGGCGTCGGTGACCTGATGCGGATCGGGGTCGAGCGCGGCCGTGCGAGGAAGCCGCAGCTGAAGCTCGGGATCTGCGGTGAGCACGGGGGAGAGCCCAAGTCAGTCGCGTTCTGCCACGAGCTCGGGCTCGACTACGTCAGCTGCTCGCCGTTCCGCGTGCCGTTGGCGCGGCTCGCGGCTGCGCAGGCCGCCCTTGCGGAGGCCGGCTCGCCGGCGTACGCGACCGCCGGGGGCTGATGGCCAAGTACGCACTGCTCGTGGACGGGGAAAGCGTCGCCAAGGCCGACTCGGAGAGCGACGTCCGCGCATGGCTCGCCACGTACCGCGAGCAGCACGTCGCGGACGACCCGTCGGCGGCGCACGTCCAGATCATCGAGCGCGGCGCGCTGTGGTGGATCACCGGCGGCAAGCTCCGCGACCGGTTGCAATTTCTCTGACCTGGAAGCAGGTGCGCGCGCGCCGGCTCGCGCGCAGTGCGCTGACGGAGCGCTCCTCGTCGCTCGTCGACGTCGTGCGGCAGGTCGGCGGCGTCCACGCGCAGGTGCAGGCGTCGGCTGAGCTGCAGCTTGCGTCGCGCGTTGACGACATCACGCAGCGGGACGTGCGCGACGCGCTCTGGCGCGAGCGCACCCTCGTGAAGGCCTGGACGTTGCGCGGCACGTTGCACCTCCACCCGGCGCACGAGCTGCCGCTGTGGTTCTCTGCACGCTCGCGGCGCGAGGATCGGGCGCTGCCAGAATGGCCCGACCCGGCGGGCGTCGTTCATGCACCGGTCAGCGCCGAGGAGGGCCGAGAGCTGCAGGCCGCGGTGTGGGACGCTGCGGGCGCCGAGCCTCTCTCGCGCGAGCAGCTGGCCGACGAGGTCGTGCGCCGCGTCGGGAAGAAGCACGAAGGTCGCCTACGCTCCGGCTTCGGGTTTTTCACCGGGGAGCTCTGCCAAGGCCCGCCGCAGGGGAACAAGGTCACCCTCGTCCGTCCCGACAAGTGGATCGGCGGGTGGAAGCGCGTGAAGCGGGAGGACGCGCTGCGTGAGGTTCTCCGCCGGTTCCTCCATGCGTACGGCCCGGCCCGGCCGGCCGACTTCCGTGCGTGGTTCGGCCGGGACGTCCCGTTCGACGTCGTCGACATCGACGAGGTCGACGTCGAAGGCCATCGCGCGTTCGTACTCGCCGGCGACGACGAGTTCCCCGAGGCGCAGAAGAGCGTCCGTCTGCTGCCCGAATACGACGTGTACGTGATGGGCTTCCGCGAGCGAGAGCATCTTGTGCCCGAGCGCGTACGTGCGCAGGTTGCCGCGCACGGCCGCGGGCGGTACGAGGGGCCGGCGGGAGTCCGCTTCCTCCTCGTCGACGGCGTCACCGCCGGCCTGTGGGAGCGCAAGAAGTCGGCGAAACGGTTGGAGGTGGCGGTCACGCCTGCAGGCCGCATCAACCGCGCTGCGCTGAAGGCGGAGGTGGAGCGCTTCGGCGCGTTCCTCGGTGTCGAGCCGGTGCTGACGGTCGCCTAGGGCAGCTGCCGCACAAACGACCCGCCGCCGACGATCCGCTCGACGTGCCCGGCGACACGCTCGCGGAGCCCACGGTCGGAGGTGACGACCCACAGGGGCGCGGTCAGCTCACGCACCTGGCCGGCGATCCGGTCGTCTGCCGTCTCGGCGCCCTCCCAGACCACAGCGACCTCGTGGCCGTGCTCGCGTCCCCAGCTACGCGCGCGCTCCTCGAGCTCGTTGCGGCCGATGTTCGGCCACGTCGAGCGGCGGACGTTCTCGCCGTCGATCAGGACGGTCGCCACGCGTTTAGTCTCGCTGCTGCCCAGGCACAACCGCGCCCATGGAAATCGATAGAGACCACGTCATCCAGCTGCTGCGCGAGAAGGGGAAGGACGAGAAGGTCCAGCACGCGATCGACTCGCTCCCCCAGAAGGTCGACCACGAAAAGCACGCGCAGGAGCTCGAGAAGCTCGGCATCGACCCCGGCGAGCTACTCGCCAAGGCCGGTCACGGCTTGCTCGGCTAGCTAGGCGTACCCGCGCGTCTTCCAGTACGCGAGCAGGAACGACGCGACGCCGACCGCGATGATCGTCGCGTACCCGAGGAGTCCGGCACGTCCGTAGGCGATGTGGGAGCGCCCGAAGCGGGAAAGGCCGAACGCGCACGCGGCGCCGCCGAGCAGGCCGCCGATGTGACCGCCGATCGAAATGTTCGCGACGGAGAACGTGAACACGAGATTGAGCACGATCACGCCGAGGGCGCTGCCGCCGAACACCATGTCACGCTGGAACTGCTCCATCACGAGACCGGCTCCGAGGACCCCGAAGATCGCGCCCGATGCACCGACCGTCGGCGTGGTCGGGTCGAGCATGAGCGCGCCGGCGGAGCCCGCGAGGCCCGAGACGAGATAGATCGCGATGAAGCGGCCGGAGCCGATGCGGTGCTCGAGCGCCGAGCCGAACCACCAGAGCGCCAACATGTTCAGCAGCAGGTGGAACGGCCCGTAGTGCAGGAACGCCGCCGTCAGCATCCGCCACCATTCGCCGTGGGCGACGCCGACGAGGTTCGGGAACGGCACGTGTGCCGGCAGTCCGGCCAGCGTGTCGCCGACCTTGACGCCGTTCGCGAGCAGCGCCCCGTTCTGGTAGATCGAGCCCTTGGTCGCGCTGACGCCGCTGCCCTGCAGCAGCTCGGCGACGTAGACGAGCACGTTCAGCGCGATCAACGCCCGCGTGACCCTGGCACCGACGCCTTCGTAGGCAGCTCGCTGCGCGCCGCGCGTCACACGCTGGACGCCCTGCGGCCGTCCGGAATGCTCGGGGCAGCGGATCCCGACCGGCGCCATCGTCATGCACTCGGTGCAGATCGGCCGGCCGCACTCGGAGCAGGAAAGCCCCGTGACGCGGTCGGGATGGCGGTAACAGGTCCTCTCGACGGCTGTGTCCATGTCGGAAGTAGCGTAGTTGGATGCCGGTCGACGTCGCTTTCACGCCCGGCGCAGCCGGTCCTGCCGCCGTCGGCGTCGTCGTCGACGTCCTGAGGGCGACCTCGACGATCGCGCAGGCACTGGCGTCGGGCTACCAGCGGGTGCTCTGCTGCGCGGAGATCGACGAGGCGCGCGCCTTGCGCGCGGCGCTGCCGGATTCGCTGCTGGGCGGGGAGCGGAAGGCGGTCCGGCTCGAGGGCTTCGACGTGGGGGCGTCGCCCCGCGAGTTCATCGAGGCGCGCGCCCGCACGCTGATCCTCTCCACGACGAACGGGACGCGCGCGATCCTCGAGACAGCGCAGCGCTGCGAACGGGTGGTGCTCGGCAGCTTGCTCAACCTCTCCGCCGTTGCTAAGGCCGCCGCGGAGGACGACGCGGTCGTCGTCTGTGCCGGCTTCCAGGGCGGCTTCGCCCTCGACGACGTCTACTGCGCCGGCAGGATCGTGCAGCTCCTAGGCGGCGAACGCACGCATGCCGCCACGGCGGCCGGACTGCTCGCCCGGGCGTTCCCGAGGGCGCTAGACGGCCTGAACGCGCGCGCGTACGGGCCGGCCGGCCTCGAGGAGGACATCGCCTACTGCGCGCAGGAGGACCTGCTCGACGTTGTTCCCGAGCTGACCGGAGTGGATGGTGCCGCGGCAGAAATAATGCTGAGGTGAAGCGGTCGTTCGTCCTGATGCTCGTAGCCGTCGCCGCGCTGCTCGTCGCGGGCGGGACGTCCGGCTCGGCGCGCAAGCCGTGGCTCTGGCAGTGCACGCAGATCCACAACGCCGATCCGCAGTACCGCTGCTACGTGCGCCTGCTACGCCTCGACATCGAGCAGTCCGGAAATCCGGCGCGCGAGCTCCCGCGCATCGACAGGCGCGTGCTCTCCGTCGGCGGGCCGGTCGAGGCCGGCTGCCACGTGCTGATGCACGAGGTCGGCCGCGAGTACGCGCGCGACCACCACGTCACGCTCTCGACGCTCCAGCGCTACGTGCCCCGGTCGAACAACCCGAACTGCTCCGCCGGCTTCGGCATGGGCCTCGTGATGTACCTCGGGCCGCAGATCCTACGCTCGGGTGGCACGGCGGCTGTACACGCGTGCGCGCGGCTGCCGACGCGCTACCGCCAGTACACGTGCGTGCACGGGCTCGGCCACGCGCTCTTGCGCGCGTACCACGGTGCGCTCGGCGAAGCCGTCCGCGCGTGCCGACGCCTGCAGGTGCGCTACGCCCCCGACTGTGCACAGGGCGTCTTCCACGACTACTGGATCTCATTGCGCGGCGCGGACGGCACGGCTCGGCCGCGCAACGCCGTCACGTCGCCGCGGGTGATCTGCGACGGGCGGTACGGATACGTGCGGGCGTGCTGGTATCGCTACTTCCTCGAGCGGCCGATCGGCCTGCCGATCCGAGACGCTGCCGATTTGCAGCGCACGTGCCGTGGACTGCGCGGGATCCAGCGCTTCGGCTGCATCAGCGGCGCGACGCTGGAGCTTTCGAGCGACCCGTTCGAGCAGCTGCACGTTTGCAGGCAGCTGCACGGTCTCGACGCACGCGCGTGCGTGCGCGGCGTGGCCGACCAGGCCCTCGCCGGCGAGCCGCAGCGGCAGCTGGCGCTGATCCGGATGTGCCGGACGGCGGACTGCTACGGGTGGCTCGGACGCACGCTCGCGGTGGTGACGAACGGCAGCTTCCGGTGCACGGCCCTGGTGCGCGGGCGTTCCGACTGCGAGGCGGGCGCGAGACGCATGCGCGACGCGCTCGTGACCTTCTCCTAGGGCAGCGCGCGCAGCGGATCGACGGCGGCGCCGTGGATGCGCACCTCGAAGTGCAGGTGTGGGCCGGTCGCGTCGCCGGTCGCGCCGATGAGGCCGACGCGAACGCCCTTTCCGACCCACACGCCGACGCGCACGTCGATGCGCGACAGGTGTGCGTACATGCTGCGCTCGCCGTGGCCGTGCGCGACAGTGACGAGGTAGCCGTAGCCGTCCCGCCAACCCGCCCAGACGACCTCGCCGGAGTGGGCGGAATACGCGGGCGTGCCGAGGGGCGCGGGCAGGTCGATGCCGGGGTGCCAGTGGTCACCGCGCGGCCCGAAACGGTCGCCGAGGACAGGCATCGTCAGCGGCCAGGCGAGCGGGACCGGAATCATCGCAGCCGGCTTGCGCAGGGCCGCGAGCGTCACGGGGCCCGCGACGCCGTCGACCTTCAACCCGGCGTACTTCTGGAAGCGCCGCAGGGCTCCGTCGATGTGCGGGCCGAAGATGCCGTCGATCCCGCCGGACGGAAAGCCGTGCTCGGCGAGCTGGAACTGCAGCGAGGCGACGTCCCAGCCGGCGTTTCCGGTCCGGAGCGGGCGTTGCCCGAGCCGGTGGCGCGCGAAGCGACCGAGCGCGCGGCGCGTCTTCGGGCCGACGACGCCGTCGACGGCGATGCGGGCGTGAGACTGCAGCTTGCGGATGGCCTTCTGCGTCCCCGGGCCGGTGATCCCGTCGATCGGGCCCGCATAGAGGCCGTGCGCATGCAGGCCGACCTGGAGGGCGGCAACGCCCGGATCCCACGCCGCGGCGGCCAGCGGGGTGACGGTGGCGGCGAGGAGCACGAGGGGCAGCGCGAGGAACGCCCTGGTGCGCATGGGAGAACGCTTTTCGCCATGGCCCCTGCGATCCCTTGACAGGGGAACATGTGTTCGTGTAGAACATACGTTCCCGTGATCGCCTGCATTCTCATCCCCGGCTTCGAGCTCCGAGCCGCTCTGCGGAAGCAACCCGGCCTCGCGCTCCGCCCGGCGGCGCTCGCCCCGGCAGCCGGGACCGAGCCCTTGCTCGGCCCCGTGACGGCCGAGGCGGAGCGCCTGGGGGTGCGTCCGGGCATGCGCATGGGCGAGGCGTTGGCCACCTGCCCGCAGCTCGTGCTCGTCGAGCAGGACCCGGCGGTGGCTGAGCAGGCGTGGGAGCAGATCCTTCGCTCGCTCGAGGATTCCGGCTTCGCCGTCGACCCGGCCGAGACGGGTTGCGTCTACTTCGAGACGCGGGGGGTCGAGAGGTTGTACGGCGGGCTCGAGGCGGCGCTGCGGCGCGCGCTCGCCGCCGTGGGAACTGCCTGGGATCCACGCGCGGGCGCAGCGCAGCGCCGGTTCGCGGCTCTTGCCGCGGCGAATGTCGCGCGCCCCGGGCAGATCTTGGTCGTCTCCGACGAGCGGCTGCAGGACTTCCTCGCGCCGCTGCCTCTGGAGCTCGTGCCGATGGAGCCGCGCCGCCGTGCGGAGCTGCACGAGCTCGGGGTGAAGAGCGTCGGGCAGCTTGCTGGGCTCCCGGGCGCAGCCGTGGCCGAACGATTGGGGCCGGACGGCCGGCGCGCCTGGGGCCTGGCGAGGGGCGGCAAGCCCGCCCGCGTGCGCGGGCGCCGTCCGCCGGCGGAGATCGTCGAGGCACTCGAGTTCCCCGAGGCCGTCGGCAACGAGCTCACGCTGCGGCGCGCGTTCGCTGCGCTGCTCGAGACGCTGCTTGCACGACCGGAGCGAGGTGACCGGTTCATCCGGAAGCTCGCGCTGGTCGCGCGTCTCGTCGGCGGCGGCTCGTGGCGGCGCACGGTGACGTTGCGCGATGCGACGACGGAGCTCGGACGGCTCAAGGCGGCGCTCGGTCCGAAGCTCACGGAGCTGCCGGCGCCGGTGCTCGAGCTGCGGCTCGAGCTCGTCGAGTTGACGGAGCACGACGGCCAGCAGCTGGAGTTGCTGCCCGCGGCCGGGGGAGAGCTCGACGTGCGTCTGCGAGAGGGCCTGCGGCAGGTGCGTGCGAGCACCGGCTCGGGGTCGGTCAATCAGGTCGTGGAGGTTGCGCCGTGGTCACGCATTCCGGAAGCCCGGGCGCTGTTCGTGCCGCGGGACGACTAAATCAGCCGCGGCCGGCGGTCGTCGAGGCGCGTGTCGACGGGACGCCGGTGCGGG
>VAXO01000134.1 GCA_005888435.1 Actinomycetota bacterium
GAGCCCGCCGACAGGCCCGTCGCGAACATGTGGTGCCCCCACACGCCGAAGCCGATGAACGCGACGAGCAGCTCGGCGAGCGCGACGAGCGGGAACGCGACCATCTTCCGCCGCGCGAAGGTCGGGATGATCGACGTCGCGATCCCCATCGCGGGCAGGATGATGATGTAGACCTCGGGATGTCCGAACAGCCAGAAGAGGTGCTGCCATAACAGCGCATCGCCTCCGCCGACGGCGTCGAAGAAGTGGAAGCCGAGCTTGCGCTGCAGCTCGAGAAAGACGAGATCGGCCGTGAGCGGCGGCAGCGCGAAGATCAGCGAGAACGACACCGCGAGCATCGCGAACACGAACAGCGGCATCCGGTTGAACGACATGCCGGGCGCACGCAGCTTGAAGCTCGTGACGATGATGTTCAGCGCGCCTGCGGTGGACGAGAGGCCGTTGAAGATCAGCCCGAGCGCGTAGAAGTCGACGTTCAGGCTCGGGTCGTACGGCTTCGTGTTCAGCGGCGCGTAGCAGAACCAGCCGCAGTTGGGGCCTTTCCCGATCGCAAGCCCCGCGTACAGGAAGATCCCCGAGCCGAGGAACAGCCAGTAGCTGAGCGCGTTGAGGCGCGGGAAGGCCATGTCGCGCGTCCCGAGCATCAGCGGCAGCAGGTAGTTCCCGAACGCGCCGACCGTCATCGGGATGACGAACAGGAAGATCATCGTCACCCCGTGCATCGTCATCGCCTCGTCGAAAGCCTCCGGAGACAGCACATGTCCGTTCGGCCCAGCGAGCTGCGTGCGGATCAGCAGCGCCTCGATGCCGCCGGCGCCGAAGAAGACGAGCGTCGTGAAGAAGTAGAGGAGACCGATGCGTTTGTGGTCGACGGTCGTCAGCCAGCCGAGGATTCCCGGGCGCTCCTCCCAGATCAGCTCGAGCCGCTCGGTGCGCGGCCTCGTGACGACGACGCTCACTTCAGGCTCTCCAGATACGAGACGAGCGCGTCGAGGTCCCGCGGCGACAGCGGCAGGTTCGGCATCTTCGTGCCGGGCTTCACCTGCTGCGGGTTCTGCAGCCATGCCCGCAGGTGCGCGCGGTCGTTCGGGATCGTGCCCGCCGCGAGCAGCGCGCGCGATGCCACGTGCGTCAGGTCGGGCCCGACGTGGGCCCTCGCCGGCGTGCCGCGAATCTCATGGCAGTTTGCGCACCCTTTTTTCGCGAAGAGCGGCAGCCAGCGCGACGCCGGCCGTTGTTCTGCGTGGAGCCATTGCTCGAACTGTGCGCGCGGCTGCGCGACGACGACGAGCTGCATATGCGCGTGCTGCTGGCCGCAGAACTCGGCGCACTGGCCGGGATAGGTGCCGACGCGGTCGGCGTACAGCAGGAGGCTGTTCGTCCGCCCCGGGATGAGATCCGCCTTCCGGTTCAGCTCCGGTACCCAGAGGCTGTGGATGACGTCCGCACTCGTCCCGATCACGTCCACGCGGGTCCGGACCGGGATGTGGAGCTCGTTCGCGGTCGTGGCGCGCTGACTGCCGTAAGCGATCGTCCAGAACCACTGGTGCCCGACCACGTGCACCCTCAGCCGGGTCGACGACGGTGAGGGGGCGGCCGTCGTCCGGATGACGAAGACGTCCGACCAGATGAAGAGCGCCGTCAGCAGGACGAGCGGCGTCGCGATGCCGAGGCCGACGACCAGCCGCGTCGCGGCCCGCTCGGTGCCGCCGAAGGGAAGCGCCGCGCGGTTGCGGCGGATCCAGCCGAGCAACAGGAGCACCGCGACGATGGTGAAGCCGACGCACGCGACGCCGAACATCACCCACCAGAGCGTCGTGATGCTGTGTTCGGGGCCCGAGTGCGGTGTCAGGACGTTCTGGCCCGACGACCCGGTCACGAGACCGCATTACCCTAAGTCCGCGTCAGTAACCGCGCCTGCGTCGCCTTGAAGCTGGCCACGACCTGGTCGCCCGGCTGCAGCTCGAGCCGCTCGAGCGAGGCGGTCGTCACCTCGGCCGTCAGCAGCTTGAGCCGCACGCGCGCGCGGTTCCCGAGCGGCGTCAGCGAGACGATCTCGTCGCGGACGTGGTTCAGGGCTGAGTCGTCCGGCGCCTCGCGCGCCAGCGAGACGTCCCACGGGTAGACCACGACGTCCGTGCGGCCTGAGCCCTCCTCCGCGGCGAAAATGGTCGGGCCGGCGTCGAGCAGCACGCCGGTCAGACCGTTCGCAGTGCGAGCCGCCACGCCCGAGAGCACATTGGCCCCGGCGAGCCGCGCGACGAAGGGGTCCGCCGGCGATCCCAGCAGGTCCGCCGGCGTGCCGACCTGGCGCAGCTTCCCGTCGGAGAGCACGCCGACGCGGTCCGCGAGGGCGGCGGCGTCTTCGAAGTCGTGGGTGACGAGCAGGGCCGGCAGCGCGAGCTCACGGAGCAGGTCGTGCAGCTCCGCACGGACGCTCCCGCGCGTGTGCGGGTCGAGCGCGGCCATCGGCTCGTCCAGCAGCAGCACCCGCGGGCCACGTGCGAGCGCGCGTGCGATCGCCACGCGCTGGCGCTCGCCGCCGGAGAGCTCGCCGGGCTTCGCCTTCGCGAGGTGCTCGATCCGTAGCCGCCACAGCAGCCGGTCGGCGCGGCCGCCGCCGAAGGTGACGTTCTGCTCGACGGTCAGGTGTGGAAACAGCGCGTACTCCTGAAAGACGTAGCCGACGAACCGGTCCTCCGGGCGCACGTCGACCCGGCGCTCCGAGTCGAACCAGATGCACTCGCCGAGGGAGATCAGCCCGCGCGCGGGCTTCGCGAGCCCGGCGATCGCGCGCAGCACCGACGTCTTGCCCGAGCCCGACGGGCCGACGAGCGCGAACGTCTCCGCCTCGACGTCGAGCGCGAGCTCTACGTCGAAGGTGCGAAGCGGGAGCGAAAAATCGAGACGAAGCGGAACCATGGATAGAGCTTCAGCGCTACCAGCAGCAGCGCTCCGATGACGATGAAGAGGGCGCTGATCGCGAGCGCGGTGTCGAAGTCCGCCTCGAATTGCGCATAGATCGCGAGCGGCAGGGTCTGCGTGACGCCCTGCAGGCTCCCGGCGAAGATGATCGTCGCGCCAAACTCGCCGAGCCCACGGGCGAGCGCGAGCGCCGACGCGGCCCCGAGCCCGCCGGCCGCAAGCGGCAGCGCGACGCGCGCAAACACGCGCGCCGGGGTAGCGCCGAGGGTGCGCGCGGCGTCGAGCAGCGTGCCGTCGATGGCCTCGAACGTCGCGATCGCGCCTCGCACGTAGAACGGGCTCTCGACGAAGGCGACCGCGAGCACGACGGCTGCCTGCGTGAACGGGATCTGGATGCCGAGCGCGTCGAGCTCGTTACCGAGCAGGCCGACGCGGCCGAACGTGGCGAGCAGCGCGATACCGGCGACCGCGGGCGGCAGCACCAACGGCAGCTCCACGAGCGCGAGCACGAGCCCGCGGCCAGGGAAGCGCTTACGCGCGATCACCCACGCGGCCGGAGTGCCGAAGAGCAGCACGGCAGCGTGCGCGATCGCGCTCGTCTTCAGGCTGACGAGCAGCGCGTCGCGCGTCACGTCCTGCCCGAGCGCATGCAGCAGGTCCCCGGGCGGGACGCGCGTGAAGATCGCAACGACGGGCAGCACGAGGAACGCGAGCGCCACCGCCGTCGCGACGGCGAGGAAGGCCGAGAAAGCAGCTCTCATTTCGGAAGGCCGAAGCCGGCCGCGGCGAGCAGCTTGCGCCCGCGCTTGGACGTCACCTTCTTCACGAATGCGCGCGCGGGGGCGGCGTGCGAGCTGGCCTTGACGACCGCGATCTCGTACCGGATCGGCGGCTGCGCCCAGCCCGGCAGCGGGACCCTACGCGTCCGCGACGCCACGGGGCGCGCATCCGTCCGGTAGACGAACCCGGCATCGGCCTCTCCCATCGCGACCTTGGTGACGATGCCCTTCACGTCCGTCTCCTCGCTGACGACGTTGCTCATGACGTCGGCGGTGATGCCGAGCGCGTCGAGGATCTGCCGGGTGTAGGAGCCGACCGGAACGAGTTTGTCGCCGATCACGATCTTCAGACCCGGGCGGCGCAGGTCGTAGACGGTCTTGATGCCCGCCGGGTTCGAGCGCGGCACGAGCACGATCAGCCTGTTCGTCGCGAAGACGACGGGCTTCCGGACGTAGCCGTCGCGGTAGGCGAGCTCGGTGTACTTCGGACTGGCCGATGCGAACACGTCGGCAGGCGCGCCCTGCCGGATCTGGAGGGCGAGCTGGTCGGAGCCCGCGAAGCTGTAGCGCTCCGACCCGTCGATCTTCGGAAAGACACCTGTCAGCGATGCCGCGGCGAAGACATTGACCGTCGTCGCGCTCGAGACCGACGCCGGCAGCGCGAGCGCGAGCACCACAACGGCAAGCAACGCAGCGTTCCTTGCGCGTTTCACCGCTCCACCATCACCGATGTCGCCTTGACCACCGCCTTGGCGGGCATGCCCGGTGCCAGTCCCAGACTTTCAGCTGACTCCCGCGTGATCACGGCGACGAGGCGCCCACCGCGCATGACGTCGAGCTCGACCTCGGCCAGCAGGCCTTCGATCTTCACGTCGCGGACGACCCCCTCCAGCCGGTTGCGCGCACTGAGCGTCTGCGCCTCCTCGCCGCGCAGCCGCTCGACCTCGCGTGCCGGGACGACGCGCCTGTTGGCCCGGTCTCGGCGGACGCGGATCCGGCCCTGGCGATCCCACCGGCGGAGGGTGTCGAGGCTGATCCCGAGTGCCCGGGCCGCCTCGCTCGCCGTGTACTCCCGCTGTGGCACGGGCGGGAGTCTACTGCCTAGGCAGTGCCTAGGTACCGGAACCGATCGTCGCCGAGACGGGCACCCTGAAGCCGAGCTTCCGCAGCCGTTCGGCCGCCCGGATCGACGCCGTGGCAGGCTCGGAGTGCTGCACCGCGAGAAGCGCCGCGATCGCCTTCGGGTAGCTGTCGCGGCGGGCGTCCTTCACGTGGTCGAACTGGTCTGCAAGGTCGCGGTACGCGCGAATGAGGTCGTCGTTGGCAGCCTGCGCCTTCACGCCGGGCGGGCGCATCGCGTCGAGGCTGTCGGCGGAGTCGTGGATCGTGTCCTGCAGCTTCTGGACGTTGGCGTTGAAGATGCCGGTCGCCGTCGACTGCCCGAGGTTGTTCGCCGCCCGGTAGAGGTCGTCGCCGATCTGCTGCAGCTGCTGCTCGTACTGCGCCTTCGTGACGTCCTTTTCCTTGACGCCGCCGCAACCCGCGAGCGCGACAGCGGCAACGGCAACGGCAACCAACAGAGACGCGCGCAGCACAGTGGCCGGTACGCTACCGGCGCCCTTGCAGGAGACTCCCAGTTGGGGAATCGAGCCGGTACCCGAGCGCCTCCGCGTGCTCGGGACGCTCGACACCACGCTGCTCTGGACGAACCTCGGCGTCTCGCTGCTGGTGCTCGTCCTGCCGGCGTACTTCGACCTCCCGCTGAACAAGGCGCTCGCGGCGACGCTCGTCGGCGCGGTGATCGGAAACGCCATGCTCGCCGTTGCCGGGCTGATCGGCGCCGACGCGCGCGTGCCGACGATGGTGCTGCAGCGCGCGCCGCTCGGCCGCCGGGGCTCGTACCTCGCCACCGCGCTGAACATCCTGCAGTGCCTCG
>VAXO01000072.1 GCA_005888435.1 Actinomycetota bacterium
CTCATCGATCCGCACGATCTGGACGTCGCGCGCGTCGGCGACGAACGCCATCGAGTCCTCGCCGCGAGCGAGCGAGCCGGCGACGAGTGTCGTGTCGTAGCCGCGCTCGCGCAGGCCGGCGGTCAGGTAGGCGACGTGCAGCGCCGGCCCACCCATGTTCAGGCGGGCGATCACCCGAACGATTTTGATCCGCTCGGGCGCCTTCATTCGGGTCGGTCGGTCATTTCAGACGGACAAGCGCGCAGAGCGCGCATGTCCTGGAAGCGGCACTGCAAGCAATGCCTTTGTGCGGCCGTCAGACCCGGGCAACGATCGCCTCGGCCGTCAGCTCGAGCCCGGCGGCGAGATCGACCTGCGGTTCGTAGCCGAGGATCTCGCGCGCGGCGCCGATGTCCGCCCACGAGTCGCGGATGTCGCCGGGCCGCGGCGGCTCGAAGCGCTTCTCGACGGGCTTGCCGAGGATGACAGCGATCGTCTCGGCGACGTGGTTGACGCTCGCCGGCGAGCCCGCCGCGATGTTGAACGCGCGCCCGTTCGCGCCGACAGCCTCCGCGGCGCGGATCGTCGCGTCGACGACGTTCGCGACATACGTGAAGTCGCGCGACTGCTCGCCGTCGCCGTAGATCGTGATCGGCTCCCCCGCGTCGATCGCCGCGATGAAGAGCGGCACCGCCGCGGCGTACTGCGAGTGCGGGCTCTGCCGTGGCCCGAAGACGTTGAAGTAACGCAGTACGACCGCTTCGAACGAGTGGTACACGCGGCTGAAGCTGATGCAGTAGCGCTCGGCCGCGAGCTTCGTGACGCCGTAAGGGGAGATGGGGTCGGTCGGAGTCGCCTCCGACGTCGGCAGCTGCAGGCTCGTGCCGTAGACCGACGTCGACGACGAGAACACGACGCGCCGGACGCCTTCGTCGCGCGCCGCGAGGAGGACGTTGAGCGTGCCCTCGACGTTGACCGCGTTCGATGTGAGCGGATCCTGAACCGAGCGCGGCACCGATCCGAGCGCTCCGAGGTGGTAGACCACTTCGACCCCGCGGGTCGCCGCGTGCACGCGCTCGTACGAGCGCAGTTCGCCCTCGACCACCTCGACGTCCACTCCCTCGAGGTTGGTGCGGTTCCCCGTGGAGAAGTTGTCGAGCACGCGCACGTCGTCGCCGCGTTCGATGAGCGCGTGGACGAGGTTGGAGCCGATGAAGCCGGCGCCGCCGGTGACGAGGGCCTTCACGCCTCCCATTTTCCCTGAGGGCCCAGCGAAGTCCTCTGGGCAGCCGCCGTGGCCGCGAGGCCGAAGCCGAGCCACGTGAGCGCGTCCAGAGGAATCCCGGCGACGAGCCCCTGGCCGAGCCAGATTCCCATCGCCGCCAGCACCGAGAAGGCGGCGACCGCGCCGGGCGGCGCGTTCGCGCCGAGAGCGAGCACGAGGGCGATCGCGAACGGCGCGAGCCAGAGGACGACTCCGACCACTCCGAGGTCGGCCGCCGTCTGCACGTAGGCGTTCTGCACTCCCCACTCGTGCTCTCGTGTCGGGAACGCGAGCGGCGGGAGGTTCCGGAACTTCGCGTGCGCCGCCGGCAACACCGGGTCGACCGTGGCGGGCTCGTTCGACGCTTGCCAGCCGGCGCCGGCGAGCGGCTGGTCGCGCCAGATGCGGTAGCCGACGTAGGCGAGCAGCGAGTGCTGCGAGTACGTCTCGATGTTGGACGTCTGCGCTTCGTGGCCCTTCAGGTGCAGGAAGCGCAGGAAATGCTCGAAGTCGCCCGCCCGCAGGGTCAGCACGCCGACGGCGACGAGGGCGACGCAACCGCCGCTGACGGCGAAGTCGCGCAACGCGAGCGGGCGCCGCCGCGCGATCGCAACGAGCAGCCCTGCGACGCCCGCGACGGTTCCGATCAGCCCCGCCGTGGCGCCGGCAAGCATCAGGCCGACAACGCCGCTCGCGACGCCGATCCAGCCGACTCCGCGGCGGGCGAGCAGCACGGCCGCCAGGCCGATCGCGAGCGCGAACGCCGACAGCGCGGCGAAGTCGGAGTGGCCGAGAAACGACGGCTGCCGCCGCCCCGCGGCCCACGCGTCGAGGATGTCGACGCCGAAGATCTGCAGCAGGCCGACGAACGTCGCCGCCACGCTCCACGCGACGACGGCGGCGGCGACGAGCTCCCACTCGTCGCGCCGCCGCAGGATCAACGGCAGCGAGACCGCGAGCAGGGCGTACTCCGCGAACTTCGCGGCCGTGACGAAATGCGTCAGCGACTGCGACCGCACGAAGATCCAGACGAGCAGCAGCGCGGCGCTGACCCACAGCCAGACGGCCGGGCGCAGCCGGCCGAAGCCGTGGCGCAGTCCGTCGCGCAGCGCGACGACCGCCACCACGACGACGGCGAGGTCGGACAGCTCGAGCCCGAGGTGCGTCGACCCGAGCGGAACGCGAACTCCCGGCTGGTACTTCACGTGCAGGAAGAGAAAAGGGATGGCCAGCGCCAGGGCAATCACGCCGCGAGTGTAGTGCCGCATCCGGCGATGCTCAGAGAGCATCACCGGACGCGGCACTAGGCTTCGTCCATGCGCTCTCGGCTCTTCTGGCGCCGGTCGGCGGCCGCCGCCGGGACCTACGCATCGGCGGCGCTCGGCTTCGGCGCGACCGTCGTCGCGCTGCACGTCTTCTCGACCGAGACCTTCGGCCTCTACGCGCTCGTGCTGGCCATGACGGCGTTCGTGCAGAGCCTCCTCGATCTCACCGTGGAGGAGGCGCTCGTCAAGTTCGGCTTCCGCTACACGACGCGCGAGGACTGGGGGAGGCTCCGCCGCCTGTTCGAGAGCGCGGTCGCGTTCAAGCTTGCCGGCGGCGCGCTCGCGACGGTGCTGCTGCTCGCCATCGCACCGTTCGCGGACACGCTCCTCCACCAGGAGGGGTTGACGACACCGATCCTGATCGGCGCCTTCATCCCGCTCGCGCAGTGCACGGAGAACGTCGGCGGCGTGGCGATCGTGCTGCGCGGCCGGTACGACATCCGCGCGTTCTTCCTCTTCGTCTCGATGGCCCTGCGCTTCACCGCGATCGCGGTTTTCGCGTCGCACGGGCTCAACGCGACGATCGCCGCGATGGTCGTTGCGCAGGTGATCGCCACGACGGCGATCAGCGTCGCGGGCTGGGCGGCGTTCCATCGCTTCCCGCAGCACGCGTCGGCCTCGCTGGCCGAGGAGCGCCGCGACATCCTCTCTTTCGTCGGCCAGTCGACGGCTGCGACGGCGGTCATCTCGTTGACCGCGCCGCTCTCACTGCTCGTGCTCGGCCGCGCGTCGACCACGACCCAGGTTGCGTACTTCCGCGCTGCGATGTCGCCGCAGCAGGCGTTCGCGGTCGTGTCGGCGCCGGCGCGGCTCATCCTGCTCACGGAGCAGACGCGCGACTGGGAGAGGGGGACGCGAGACGCGGTCTTCACAGGCATCCGCCGGTACATGCTGGGCATGGCCGCGCTCGCCGTCGCGATCCTGCCGCCGCTGCTCGTCTTCACGCCGGAGCTCGCGAAGCTGCTCTTCTCCGCGAAGAACGTCGGCGCGGTCGACGCGACGCGCATCGTGATCGTCGCGGGTGCGCTGCGGATGGTCTACGGCTGGACGAAGTCGTTTCCCGTCTCGATCGGGCGGCCGTCGCTGCGCATCTGGACGCACGGCGTCGAGCTGCTCGTCCTGATCCCGCTCGTGGCAATCCTGGGCAGGGAGTGGGGCGCAACCGGCGCGGCATCGGCCGTGCTCGCGTCGAGCGTCGCGTTCTGCATCTCCTGGACGTTCCTGTTCCTCCGCATCCGCCGCGAGCCCGCGTCCGCCGGGACGACCTTCGCGGAGGCGGCGCTGCCATGAGGGTGCTGATCGTCTCGGGCATCTGGCCGCCTGACGTCGGCGGGCCTGCGAGCCATGCGCCGGACCTCGCGGGCTTCCTCGCGGGCCGCGGCCACGAGGTCGAGGTCGTCACGACTGCCGAGCGGGCGCCCGCCGCCGAGGCTTACTCCGTGCGCTGGGTCTCGCGCTCGCTGCCGGTCGGCATCCGCCATGTGCGCGGCGCTGCGCTGGTCCGTTCGCGCGCGCACGCCGCCGACGTCGTCTACACGACCGGGATGTTCGGGCGCAGCTCCGCGGGCGCGCTCTGGGCGCGGCGCCCGTACGTGGTCAAGCTGACGGCCGACCCGGCCTTCGAGCGCTCGCGCCGCCACGGCCTCGTCGAGGGCGACGTCGACCAGTTCCAGGCGGGCGGCGGTGGGCCCCTCGGCTTCGCGCTGCGTCGCGCGCGCGACTTCGAGCTCCGGCGCGCCGCTTACGTCTACTGCCCGAGCGCGTACCTGCGGAAGCTCGTGCTGAGCTGGGGCATCTCGCCGGAACGCGTCAGCGTGCTGCCCAACCCGGTGCCGGTCGAGCTGCCAAAGCACGACGCGCCGCGCAACGGCCGAACGCTCGCGTTCGCGGGCAGGCTGACCGCGCAGAAGTCGCTCGGCCGCGCGCTCGAGGCGGTCGCGAGCGCCGAAGGCGTGCGGCTGTTGATCGCGGGCGAAGGGCCAGACCGCGGTCCGCTCGAGGAGCGCGCGCGCGAGCTCGGTATCGCCGACCGCGTCGAGTTCCTCGGCGCGCAGCCCCGGATGCGTGTCGTCGAGCTCTTCCGCGCCTCCGATGCCACGATCCTCTCGTCCAGCTGGGAGAACTTCCCGCACACCGTCGTCGAAGCGCTCGCCGTGGGGACGCCGGTGCTCGCGATGGAGGCCGGCGGTGTCGGCGAGGTCGTGCACGACGGAGTCAACGGGCTGCTCGTGCCGGCAGGCGACACGGCAGCCCTCGCCAATGCCGTCCGCCGGTACTTCACGGACGACGCTCTGCGCGAGCGGCTGCGGGCAGCCGCCGCTTCGTCCGTCGCTGCGTACGCGCCGGAGCGCGTCTTCGGCGAGCTCGAGGCGACGTTGCACCGGATCGCGCGCACGTGAAGCCCCGCGTGCTGTTCGTCTCGCGGCGTGTGCAGCTGCCGCTCTCCGCGAGCCTTCAGCGGAAGTGGGATGCCGTCGGCCGCGAGCTCGAGTTCCGCGTGCTCGCCGGCGGCAACGGCCGCGACGAGCACTTCCATCTCGCCCGCACGCTGCCGGCACTCGACGGCCCCGCGTTCTTCGCCGCGCTGCCGCTGCGCATCGCCCGCGAGCTCCGCGAGTTCCGTCCGCACGCGGTGCTCGCGCAGGGCGCGCACGAGGCGGCAGCAGGGCTCGCGGCCCGGAGGCTCGCCCGGGTGGACACCGCCGTGATCGCCGACATGCACGGCGACTGGCGCGCGCCGACGCGCCTGTACGGCTCGCGGCTGCGCACCGCACTGAACCCTGTTGCGGATCGTGTCGCGCTCAGCGGGCTGCGGAACGCGGACGGCATCCGGACGATCACGGGCTATACGACCTCGCTCGTGCGTGACGTCGGGCTCGAGCCGGCGGACGAGTTCCCCGCGTACATGGACTTCGACTCGTTCCTGCAGATGCCGCCTCAGCCGCTGCCGCACAAGCCGCAGGCGCTCTTCGTAGGAGTGCTCGAGCGCTACAAGAACGTCGACGGCCTGGCCGACGCCTGGCGCCTCGCCGCCCTGCGCGCGCCGGAGGCGCACCTGCGCCTTGTCGGCACCGGCACGCTCCGCCCGGCCGTCGAGCAGCTGCTGCGCGACCTCCCGGCACAGACCTCGTGGGACGAGCGTCTTTCGCAGCCGCAGGTCTCGCAGGCGCTGGACGAGGCGACCGCACTCGTCCTGCCGTCACGCTCCGAGGGAATGGGCCGCGTGATCGTCGAGGCGTTCTGCCGGGCGCGGCCGGTCGTCGCGACCCGCGTCGGCGGCATTCCCGATCTCGTCGAGCACGAGGAGAACGGCCTGCTCGTCGAGCCGGGCGACAACCAGGCCCTCGCCGATGCGATCGTCCGCATCCTGAGCGACCGCGGGCTGGGCGAGCGGCTGGCGGCGGGAGCGCATGCGAGCGCCGGCTTTTGGACGAGCTCTCCGGAGGAGTTCGCCTCTCGCATCCGCGCGCTTGTCGAGCGGATCGCTGGGCTACGCTAGCTCCCGGTGCGCGCGGAGCGGATCAAGCAGCTGCTGAAGAACTCGGTCTACCGCACGATCGGCGAGACGGCCGAGGCGATCGGCGCGAACGGCAACGGCGACCGCAGCCTGCGCGTGCTCATGTACCACAAGGTCAACGACCTGCCCGGCAACCCGCTGACTATGCCGGTCTCCCTGTTCGACGAGCAGATGGACCAGCTGCGGCAGCTCGGCTACGAGGTCGTCGACCTCGAAGCGGTGCTCGCGCACTACGTCCAGGGCACGCCGTTGCCGCCTCACGCCGTCCTGATCACGTTCGACGACGGCTACTACGACAACCTGGAGAACGCCGCCCGCGTGCTCGAGAAGTACGGCTATCCCGGCGTCCTGTTCGTTCCGCTCGGCTACCTCGGCGATCGCCTGCCGCTGCCCCACGAGGAGCACCTCGCCGCGCAGGGCATCCTGAACCGCACGATCGACTGGGAGGAGCTCGTCGAGCTCGAGCGGCGCGGCGTGCGCATCGAGTCGCACGGGATCTCCCATCGCGCGCTCGCTGATTTGGAGGTCGACGAGGCGGCACGCGAGATCGCGCTCTCCAAATTCCGGCTCGAGGAGCGGCTGGGAAGGCCCGTGCGGGCGTTCTCATACGTCAAGGGCTCCGAGGCGCACTACAAGCTCGTGCACCTGAGCCTCGTGCGCCAGGCCGGCTACGACGTTGCTTTCACGGCCGTCTCCGGCGCGAACTCGCCGGCGACCGATCCACTGCAGCTGCGCCGCTACAACATCGAGCCGTACTCGCCGCGCACGTTCGAGCTCGTGCTTGCCGGCGCGTGCGATCTCATCTCCGTCAAGGACACCGTCACGGGCACGCACGCGCGGCGCCTGTTCAACGCGGCGCTCGGCACGTCCACGAAGTAATGGACTACGAGCTGGCGTCGTACGGGCCGGCGCAGCGGGACGACTACCTGCGCCTTCTGCACGACGCGTGGGGCGACGACGCGCTCAGCGGCGACGAGTTCGACTGGTGGTTCGCGCGCAACCCCGCGGGATCGCTGATGTCGGTCGCGCGCGACGACGGACGGGTGATCGGCGTCGCGTCCCACTCGCTCTACCGCATGGTGCTCGGCGGCGAGGAGCGGACAGCGTCGTTTTCGGTGCATGCGACGACGGATCCGGCGGCGCGCGGGCGCGGCATCTTCGTCGGGCTCGAGCGCAAGCACGAGCAGGAAGCGGAGGCGCGCGGCGTCGCCGTCGTGCTTGCGTTTGCGTCGGCGCCGACGGTGCCGCTCTTCCTCGGGCCGCTCGGCTGGACGGAGATCTCGCGCTATCGCATCTGGGCGCGGCCGCTTCCGTTCGGCGGTAAGGCCGCCGAGGCGGTCGGGGCGTTCGATCACACTGCGGATGCCGCGGCGGACTGGCCGAATCACATCCTTCGCGACGCCGCGTACCTCAATTGGCGGTATCTCGAGTCACCGCGCGACTACGCCGCCTACCGGGTGCCAGGCGGGTATGCCGTGCTGGGGCACAAGCGGCATCGGGGCCGTGACGTCGCGCTCGTCGCCGATCTCGTAGGCCCCGTCCGGCCGCTGCTGCGCGCGTGCCTCGCCGGCGTGAGGCCGGGCACGCGGCTCGTCTTCGCGGTCCCCGCCCGCGGCCAGGAGCCCGCGTATGTCTCCTGCGGCTTCGTCCCGACGCCTCGCACGCTGCACTTCATGGGCAAGGCGCTGGCGGGGCGGCTCGACAGCGACGCACGCGCCTGGCGTTTCACGCTCGGCGACACGGACTTCTTCTGATGCGGCGGCTCATCTTCCTCACCCAGGCCGTCGACCCGGCCCATCCTGCGCTCGCCGCGACGATCCCGAAGATCCGCGCCCTCGCCGCACGGGTCGACGAGGTCGTCGTGCTTGCCCAGTCCGCGGACGACGCCGAGCTGCCGGAGAATGTCGACGTGCGCACGTTCGGGGCGTCGACGCGCCCAGGCCGCCTCTTGCAGTTCGAGCGCGAGCTCGTGCGCGCTTTACCGGGTGACGCGGTCGTCGCGCACATGATCCCTGTGTACGTCCTGCTCGCGGCGCCGCTCGTGCGCCCGCGCCGCATTCCGCTGCTGCTCTGGTACACGCACTGGAAGGCGTCGGCGCAGCTGCGGGCGGCCGAGCGGCTGGCAACGGCGATCGTCAGCGTCGACAGGCGCTCGTTCCCGCTCGACTCTGCGAAGGTGCGCCCGATTGGGCACGGTATCGACGTGAGCGAGTTCGCCTGCACCGACCGAAGCGAGCACGACCGCGTGCGCGCGCTCGTGCTCGGGCGCTACTCGCCCGCGAAGGGGATCGAGACGATCCTGCACGCGGCGCGCGAGGTCGACGGCGTCGAGCTCGAGCTGCACGGCGCCGCGCTGAACGCCCTCGAGCGCCGCCATCGCGACGAGCTCGCGCGGCTCGGCGTGCCGCTCGGCGACGCCGTTCCGCGGGTGGAGGTGCCGGCGCTGTTCGCCCGCTCCGACCTCCTCGTCAACAACATGGAGGCCGGCGCGCCCGACAAGGTCGTGTACGAGGCGGCCGCCGCGTGCCTGCCCGTGCTGGCGTCGAACCCGGTGTTCGACGACCTCTTCGCCGGCTACCCCCTCTTCTTCGAGCGCGATTCGGCGGACAGCCTGGCCCAGCGCCTGCGCTGGTTTGCCGCGCTGGGCACGTCCGAGCGTGCCGAGATCGGGCGAACGCTGCGCGAGCGCGTCGCGAAGAGCCACTCGGTCGACACGTGGGCCGACGGCGTCCTGGCGGCCGCCGCATGAACGTCCTGCACCTGCAGAAGGTCGCGGGCATTTCGGGCTCCGAGGCGCATCTGTTGTCGCTCTTGCCGCAGCTGAAAGAGCGCGGGTGGGACGTGCGCTTTCTGATGCTGCACGAGCACGAACCGGGAGCGTGGGAGTTCGCGCGCGAGCTGCGCGGGCGTGGCATCCCGCTCGACGCGATTCCGCTCGCGGCGGACGTCGACCCGATCGCGTTCTTCCGCATCGCCGGCTATCTCGGGCGCACACGCCCGACGATCCTGCACACGCACCTCGTCCACGCCGACGTCTATGGACAGCTGACGGGCGCGCTCACCGGTGTGCCGATCCGCGTCTCGACGAAGCACGGCTTCAACGAGTTCCGTGAGAACCGCGGCTTCGCACTCGGCGATCGCGCGATCGCGAGCCTCGCACACACGCACATCGCGATCTCACGCGGGCTCGCGCGCTATCTCGAAGAGGTCGAGGGCTTCGACGGCGGGAGCTTCGAGATCGTCCACTACGGCATCGAGCCCGACGGCGAGCCGGGCCCGTACGCGGGCGACGTGCCTCGGCTGCTCTGCGTCGGGCGGCTGATCCCGATCAAGGGTCACATCGTCCTGCTGCGCGCCTTCGCGCAGGCGCGCCGGCGCGTGCCGACGCTCCAGCTCGACCTCGCCGGCCGCGGCCCGCTCGAGCCGGCGCTGCGTGCGCTTGTGAAGGAGCTCGGCGTCGACGACGCCGTGCGGTTCCTCGGTTACGTCGCGCCGGTCCAGCGCGCGATCGAGGAGACTGCCGCGGTCGTCGTCCCCTCGATGGGCGAGGGCTTCGGCATGGTGGCCCTCGAAGCGATGGAGCGCGCGCGCCCGGTCATCGCAGCGGAGATCGGCGGCCTCGGCGAGCTCGTCGAAGACGGTGTGACCGGCTACCTCGTGCCCGCGGGGGAGGCGGACCCGCTCGCAGACGCCATCGTCCGGTTCGCGAGCGACCTACCGAAAGCCGCGGAGATGGGCGCGGCGGGTCGGCACCGCGCCCT
>VAXO01000073.1 GCA_005888435.1 Actinomycetota bacterium
ACGAGCGCTACTGGTCGCCGGGCGTGATGCGCGCGTTCGACTCGTTCGTCGACGATCTCTCGAACTGGTACATCCGCCGGTCACGGCGGCGCTTCTGGAGCAGCGACAAGGTCGCGCTGTGGACGTTGCGCCACGCACTCCTGCGGTCTGTGCAGGTAATCGGCCCGGTGATGCCGTTCCTGGCGGAGTTCCTCTGGCGGCGGCTGCGCGCGGACGAAGCGCCGGAGTCGGTCTTCCTCGAGCCGTGGCCGGAGGTGAGGCCGCGCGACGAGGAGCTCCTGCGCGAGGTGGGCGAGGTGCGCCGGATCGTCGAGCTCGGCCGGCAGGCGCGGGGCGATGCCGGATTGAAGCTGCGGCAGCCGCTGCGCCGGCTCGTCGTGGAGGGCGCCGGCCCGGCACGACGCCATGCCGACGAAATCGCGGAGGAGCTGCGCGTCAAGGAAGTCGAGTTCGCACCGGTCGAGGCGATGGAAGTGCGCGTCAAGCCCAACCTGCCCTTGCTCGGGCCGAAGCTCGGGAAGGAGCTCGGCGCGGTGCGGTCGGCGCTTGAGGCGGGCGAGTTCGAGCAGCTCGAGGGCGGCGGCGTGCGCGTCAACGGGCACGAGCTTCGAGCCGACGAGGTGCTCGTCGAGCGCCGCGGGCGTGAAGGCTGGGCGCTGGCCGCGGACGAGGCGCTGACGATCGCGATGACGACGGAGCTCGACGACGACCTCCGCCGAGAGGGTCGCGTGTACGAGCTGATCCACCGCGTCAACACGATGCGGAAGGACGCCGGGCTCGAGCTCACCGATCGGATCCGCCTGACCCTGCCGACGTCGGATGCCGACCTGATCGAGCACGCAGACTGGATCAAGGAAGAGGTGCTGGCGACGGACGTCGCGACGGACGGCGGCTCCGAGCCGGAGATCGCAAAAGTCTCATAAGCGTTCCTCATCGACGAGCGCATGCTTGAATAAGCGCCCATGAGTCGCAGGACGAGGCTCGGGATCGCGCTGGCGGCGACAGCCCTCGCCCTCGGCGTTCTCGGGGACGTGCTCTTTCAGGGGCGGCCGCTCGGTCTCAACGTCGCGCTCTGGGCGCTTACCTTCGCGATCGCGCTGGCTGCCCTCCTGTACGCCGGCCGCGCGCCGTTGCACCAGGGCCGGCGGTTCATGGTTTTCCCGCTGCTGCTTTTCTCGACGCTGTTCGTCTGGCACGACTCGCCGTTGCTCGTCGCCGCGAACCTGCTCGCCCTCGCGGCCGCCGTGAGCGTCGGCGTCCTGCGCAATGTCCGCAACGCGACGCTCACCGAGTACGGCGAGGGATTCGTCGGCGCGGCGACGTCGACGGCGTTCGGGGCGCTGCCGCTGCTGATGACCGACATCGGCTGGAGCGAGCTCGCCGGCCGCGCCCGTTCGGAGAAGGTGACGGCGATCGCGCGGGGCATTGCGCTCGGCCTCCCGCTCCTGCTCCTCTTCGGCGGCCTTTTCGTCGCTGCGGACGCCGTCTTCAAGCACCTGATCTCGTCGGCCGTCCCTTCCCTCGACGCGAGCGCCGTCGAACGCCTCCTGATTGTCGCCGTCTGGGCGTGGCTTGCGGGCGGCCTTCTCCGCGACCTGCTCGCGGGACGCGAGCGCTCGGAGCAGGTTCCGTTCGCCCAGCGTCGGCGAACGCTCGGCCCGCTCGAGATCTGTGTCGCGATTGGCTTCCTCGACCTGTTGTTCTTCGCCTTCGTCGTCGTGCAGTTCCGCTACCTGTTCGGCGGCAGCGAGCTGGTGCAATCGGAAGCGCACCTGACGTACGCCGAATACGCACGCCACGGGTTCTTCGAGCTCGTCGCCGTGGCCGCCCTGACGCTGCCCGTCCTGCTGCTCGCGGACTGGGCGCTTGCGGGCCGGGGTCGGCGGGCGTTTCGCTGGTTGGCCGCGACGCTGCTCGTCCTGCTCGGCATCGAGATCGCGTCGGCGCTCCAGCGGATGCGGCTGTACGTCGAGCACTTCGGGCTGACGGAGCTGCGGCTGTATGCAACAGGCGTGACTGTCTGGCTCGCCGTCGTCTCCGGCTGGTTTGCCATGACGGTTCTGCGCGGGAGGCGCCACGCGTTCGCGTTGGGCACACTCGTCGCCGGCTTCGTCGCAACGTTCGCGTTGAACGTCGTGGATCCGGACGCCTTGATCGCTCGCACGAACGCGACTCGACCCGCCGTCGACGTGTCATACCTCGCGAAGCTCAGCGACGACGCGGTCCCGACGCTCGTCAGCCGGATTCGCTCGCTGCCCTCGGCGCAGCGTGCGGTCCTCGCCCGTTCGCTGCTCGAACGTGGCAACTCCGGCGGCGACTGGCGGTCGTGGAACCTCTCGCGGTCGCGCGCGGCCGACGCCATCCGCGCTCACCGCGCGGAGCTGCAGGCGCTAGTGGAACGCGCCCCGTAGACGCTCGAGCCCGACCTCGAGCACCTCGTCGGTGACCGCGAGCGACAACCGCGCCCAGCCGGCGCCGCGCGCGCCGAAGCCTTCGCCGGGCGCGAGCGCGACGCGCTGCTCGGCGAGGATCCGCTCGACCGTGGCGCCGTCGGGCAGCCGGAACCAGACGAAGAAGGTCCCCTCCGAGCGCGCTTCGAGCCCACCAAGTGCGTCGAGTGCGCGGTCGCGTCGCCGCTCGTAGGTCGCGCGGCGCTCCTCCACGGAGTCTTGCGGGCCGGTCAGGGCTGCGATGCCCGCCTCCTGTATGGGTCGGAAGATGCCCGCGAACGCGTGCTCCTGGAGCGTCTCGATGCGGCGCACAAGCTCCGCGTTCCCGAGCACGAAACCGAGCCGCCAGCCGGCCATGCCATACGACTTCGACATGCTGAAGAGCTCGATGCCGACGTCGCGCGCACCGTCGGCGGAGAGGAAGCTGCGCGCCTCGCGCCCGTCGAAGACGAGGTCGCCGTAGGCGAAGTCGTGCATGACCCACGCGTTGTTGCGCCGCCCCCACTCGACCGCCTCCTCGAAGACGCCGTCGGGGGCCGCGGCCGCAGTCGGGTTCGTCGGGAAGTTCAGGTACATCGCGTCGCCGCCCATGTCGAAGCCGGAGAACGGTGCAACGGCGGCGCCCGCGAGGGCGACGGCGGAGAAGTAGTCCGGATAGCCGGGGTCGGGGAGGACGATCGTCCCGCCGCGTTCGACGGCACAGAGCGCGAACTCCATCAGGCCGGTTTTCGTCCCTGGGAGGACGGCAACTTCCCGCGTGGGATCGACCTCCACGCGGTAGACCTCGGCGTAGCGCGACGCGATCGCCTCCTTGAGCGCCGGCAATCCGGCGAACGGCGCGTACCCGTGCACGTCAGGGCGCGCGGCCGACTCGGCGAGCGCCTCGACGACGTGCGCCGGCGGCCCGACCTCGGGGTTGCCGCGCCCCAGGTCGACGAGCGGCTCGCCCTCCGTAGCCCCCGCGGCTGCGACGCGCGCGAGCAGCGCCGTGAAGTATTGCTCCGGCAGCCGCTCGACCCGTTCCGGCGGCTGGCGCACCGGACGATGTTATGCCGTTTGCCTCGGCGCTTCGGTCGTGAACTGTCCTCCTAGCTGGTTAAGACGGCTGCCCGGGCAGAGCCCGCGCAGCCTCTATGCGGCGCCGCCAAGTCGGCGCCTGTGTGTCAGGCTGTCACCGAGATGGCGCAGTGCGCGCGCTGTGGTGGAGAGCTGGAGGAGCGGTTCCGCTTCTGCCCGTGGTGTGCGCAGCCGCAGCGCAAGAAGATCGTCGAGTTCTTCTCACCGCATCCGCGCGACGCGGGGAAGGCGCTGCGGATCACGCGCTACCTGACGGAGGACCCGCACATCCGCTTCAGCGTCTGGAACGAGAGCGGTGTGGCGGAAGGCGCGGTGTCGCTCGACGAGCGCGAGGCGGGGCGCGTGGCGCGCTTCCTAAGACCCGTTACGCGGCAGGCGTCTCTGCTCGACGTAGCTCGGCGGGCAGCCGGAAGACGACGTCCTCGTACACGCTCGCGTACGGGCGAATGTCGCTGACGCCGTAGGCACGGAACCAGTCGCAGACGCGCTCGACCAGGCGCTCGGGAGCCGAAGCGCCCGACGTCACGCCGACCGTCTCCACGTCGTCGAGCCAGTGCCGGTCGATGTCGGTCTCGTCGTCGATCAGGTGCGCACCCACTCCGGCCGCGCGCGCGACCTCGACCAGGCGGTTCGAGTTCGACGAGTTCCTCGAGCCGATCACGAGCAGGAGGTCGACCTCCTCGAGCAGCTCCTTCACCGCCCACTGGCGGTTGGAGGTCGCGTAGCAGATGTCCTCGCGCTGTGGCCCGCGGATGTGCGGGAAGCGCCGCTTGAGCACGTCGATGATCTCCGTCGTCTCGTCGACGGACAGCGTCGTCTGCGTGATGTACGCGACGGGCGCGCCGTCCGGAAGCTCTAGGGCCTCGGCGTCCTCGACATTCTCGACGAGGACGGTCGCCTCCGGCGCCTCGCCCATGGTCCCGACGACCTCCTCGTGACCGGCATGTCCGATCAGGACGATGCGGTGGCCGTCGGCCGCGTAGCGCCGCGCCTGCACGTGCACCTTTGTGACGAGCGGGCACGTCGCGTCGATCGTGTGCAGGCGCCGCTCGGCCGCGCCCGCGTAGACCGACGGCGCGACGCCGTGGGCGGAAAGGACGAGCGTCGCCCCCGCGGGCACGTCCGTCTCCGACTCGACGAAGACCGCGCCGAGAGCCTCCAGCTCGCGAACGACGTGCGCGTTGTGGACGATCTGCTTGCGCACGTACACCGGCGCTCCGTACATGGAAAGCGCCCGTTCCACCGTCTCCACGGCGCGTTCGACCCCAGCGCAATAACCCCGAGGTGATGCGAGCAGGACTCGCGAAACCAAACCGCGAGCCAAGGTAGCACCAGACGTCTCAACCCGAACGAACAACAGAGCCGGACGCTAAGCCAGGCGCAGCCGGCTTAGCGGGAGGCGAAGCAATGCGACGGGCGATGGCGACGCCACCGCTCGCCGCACTATCGGGAACAAGCGCTCGCCGCCGCTTTTAAAAGGGGTTTCGCTTGTGCCGGAACCGCAGGTTCCCGCACAACTTAAGGAAGAGGCTCGCCGCTCGGGGGGGTCGGTGGCGACGAGCCTCCTCCTAGTGCTCACCGCGGAATGCAAGGCCAGGAACGCACCGCGGTTCGCATCGCCCAGTGCGTTGAGGCTAGCGAGTCGGGGTCTCCTTTCCAATAGGCCGAACGGCCCATCTTTGGAACCGGGACCGGCGCTCCCTACAATTCGATACGCCCAGTTAGTCACACCTACCCGGGAGCCAAGCGCGCGTGCTTCGCATCGGGCTCGATATCGCGGCGATCGTCATCGGGGTCGTTCTGGCCTGCGTAGGACTCTGGGCGCTCGGGCGCCGGCGCCGGGCCGTGGGCTCGGTCAGCGAGCCGCAGCTCGAGTCCCTCTCCGCGATCGCGACCGCCTTCGGCGGCTCCGACGATGCGGCCACGATCGCGCGCGAGCTGCTGGAGCGGGTCGAGCCCCTCGTGGGAGTGGAGCTCTCGCTGCTCTACCTCGTGGACAACGAGCGGCGGCGAGCCTCGGGCCTCCTCGGCCGCGATCACGGCCGCGAGCTCGAGTGGTTCCGGGCGATTACCGTCGACCTCGATACGGAGCCTTCCGGCGTCTCCACAGCCGTGTTCGAAGCAGCCCCGTTCGCCGTCTACGACGTCCGGACCTCGAAGATCGTCAGCCCGCGGCTGTCGGAGGCGACGGGTGCACGGAGCGCGGCGTTCGTGCCCCTCCTCGCCAACGAGCGCGTGATCGGCGTGCTGGTCGTCGGGACGACTTCCGGCCTGCGCTCGTTCTCGAGCGAGGAGCTCGCCCTGCTCCGCACGGTCGCCGGCGAGGCTGCGCTCGCGCTCGACCGCACGCGCTCGACCGCTGCACTCAAGGACGCGTTGGAACGGGAGCGCTTCGTCGCACGCATCTCGGCGCGCGTGCGCTCGGAGCTCGACGTCGACGAGCTGATCCGAGTCGCCGTCCAGGAGACGGGCAGCGCTCTGCGCATCGACCGCTGCTTCATCCGCCTCGGCGGCACGGAGGACTCGATCCCGATCGCCGCGCAGTGGCACACGTCTGCGCTTTCGCCCATCGCGTCCGGGAAGCGCCTGGCCGTCTCGAACCTTGCCGTTCGGCGGCGCGAAACCGTGGCGATCGAGGATGTCGAGCACGCGCCGGAGCTCGCCGGCGTCGGCGGGACGGACGCATTGCTGCACCTCGGATCGCGCTCTGTGCTCGCCGTCCCGATCCTCGTCTTCGACGACCTGGTCGGCGTTTTCGCCCTCCACCGTCTCGAGCCCGGCCGTTGGACGCCGGAGGAGGTGTCCGTGAGCGAAGCGATCGCCCGCGAGATCGGGCTCGCCGTCCACGTTGCTCATCTGCTCCGCGATAACGAGCGGCGGATCGCGCAGCAGTCGGCGTTCTTCCGCATCGCGGCCATGCTCGGCCAGTCGCTCTCGTTGTCCGAGACGCTCGACGCGCTCGCGCAAGCGGCGACCGATGCATTCGGGGGCGACGCCGCAGCCGTGCTGATGCCGCGCGGCGGTGGGCTCGAGCTGGCGGCGTCAGTGCGCTTGCCGGAGCAGCTCTCGCGGGCGCTTGCGCCTGGGCTGCCGCCGGCGGCGGAGAGCCTCGTGAGGGCGGCCGCCGATCGGCGCGTGGTCGCGTCGCCACGGCTCGCAGGCGACGACCGCTTCGACGAGCAATGGCAGGCGCTGATGGACGACGCGGGACTGCGTGCGCTGCTCGCCGTTCCGGCGGCGAGTCCCCGCGCCGACCGCGACGGCCTCACGCTCGTCTTCTTCTCTGAGGAGCACCTGTTCACCGACGAAGACCTCGAGGTCGCCCGGCACCTCGGCGACGCGGCACGCGGCGCGCTCGAGCGCAGCGAGCTGTTCGAGGCAGAGCGCACCGCCCGAGCCCTTTCGCAGCAGCTCGCACGCACGGGCAGCGTGCTCGCGACCGAGCTCGATCCGGCCGCCGTCCTGGACGAGGTCGTGCAGCAAGCGCCGGCTTTGCTCGGCGCCGAGGGCTGCGCCGTCTTAACGTTGGAGGATGACGACCTCGTCGTCGGTGCGGCATTCGGCGAAGGCACGGAGGACGTTGTGGGTGTGCGCGTGAGCACGACGGCGCTTCTCTCCGGCGACGTTTTCCAGTCGCGCGCGCCTGTCGCCGTCGAGAACGCGGCGGCCGACCGCCACCTCGCCGGCGCCGACGTTCTCCTCGAGGCTGGCTACAGCGCCTACCTCGGCGTGCCCCTCTTCGGCCCTGAGGGCGCGCCCGCCGGAGTCCTCGCGGTGTATGCACGACGCCCACGCACCTGGCGGACGGAGGAGATCGAGGCGCTGCGGGCGCTGGCGGGCAACACCTCCGCCGCGCTTGCGAATGCCGAGCTCTATTCGCGCGTGTCGCTCGAGAAGGAGCGCAGCGTCGCGATCCTCGCCAATATCGCCGACGGCATCGTCGCCGTCGATCGAGACGGCGATGTGGTGCTGTGGAACGCCGCCGCTGAGCAGATCACGGGCGTGCCGCAGGAGGAGGCGATCGGGCACACGACGATGCAGGTTCTGCAGCGAGACCTCGAATCCGGTGCGGAGGCACAGGCCGGGCAGCGGCTCGTGTCGATCCCGCGCGGCGGCGAAGAGGTATGGCTCTCCCTCAGCGAGGCGGTCATGCGCGACCCGCTCGGCGCCGTCGCCGGACGCATTTTCGCGTTCCGCGACATCTCGTCGGACCGCATGGTCGAGCAGGTCAAGTCGGACTTCGTCGCGGCGGTCTCGCACGAGCTGCGCACGCCGCTGACGTCCATCTACGGCTTCGCCGAGACCCTGCTACGACAGGACGTCCCGTTCGGCGAGGAAGAGCGCCGCACCTTCCTCGGCTACATCGCTTCAGAGTCGGAGCGCCTCACGGGCATCGTCGACCAGCTGCTGAACGTCGCCCGTCTCGACGCCGGCGATCTGCAGGTCGAGCTCGGCCGCATCGACGTCGGCTCGGTCGTCTCCGAGGTCGTCGAGACGGCCGAAGGCGCAAACGAACATCGTTTCGAGATCGACCTGCCGGAGGAGCCGCTTGCCGCCGAGGCAGACCCCGACAAGGTGCGCCAGGTGTTCAACATCCTCGTCGAGAACGCCCTGCGCTACTCGCCGGAGGGTGGAAAGGTGACCGTCGGCGCGCGTCGCAACGCCGACCGCGTCGAGGTGCGCGTCGTCGACCAGGGGATGGGAATCCCGGCCTCGGAGCGGGAATGGATCTTCCGGAAGTTCTACCGGGCCGAGTCCGCAGCGCGTGACGGCGCGGCCGGCACGGGCCTCGGTCTCTTCATCGCGAAGGAGCTCGTGAACGCAATGGGCGGGCGCATCTGGGTCGACTCAACGGAGGGCGAGGGCTCGAGCTTTGCGTTCGAGCTTCCCGTCGCACGAGACTAGGTGACCGACGGACCGGGTATAGGGGCGGCCAAGGCCGGGATGACCAAAGTTCTCGTGATCGACGACGAAGCGCCGATCCGTCTGCTTTGCCGCGTTAACCTCGAAGCGGAGAAGATGGACGTGATCGAGGCGGCCGACGGCCCGTCGGGCGTCGAGAAAGCCCGCGCGGAGAGACCGGATGTGATCCTGCTCGACGTGATGATGCCAGGGCTCGATGGGTGGAACGTCGCGGCGCAGCTGCTCGAGGACACAAGCACGAGGGGCATCCCGATCATCTTCCTGACGGCGCGCGCCGAGTTCCGCGACCGCGCGCGCGGGCTGGACATCGGCGGAGTCGACTACGTCACGAAGCCGTTCAATCCGCTCGAGCTCGCACCGCTCGTTCAGCAGCTGCTCGACCGCATCGAGCGGGGCGAGCTCGACGAGCTACGCGCGGAGAAGTTGTCCGAGCTGCGGACCTTGATGGAATCCGACTAGCGCGACGCGTCTAGCGTCCTGCGAAATCGGCCGTGACGACGCCTGCGCCGCCGTGGCCGGCGAACGTGCCGAAGGCGTAGCCGATGCCCACGCGCCGGAAGCCTGGGCGGAGCATGACCGCGCGGTGAGCCGGGCTGGCGAGCCAGCGATCGACGACCCACTGGGCGGTGATGCCGGTCGCCCACGCTAGGTCCTCGCCGAAGACCGGTCCGTGGGCGCCCGCCGCGAGGGCGCGGCCGGCGACCGAGCCGTGCGCGAAGTACTGGCGGCGCATCATGTCCGCCGAGTGACCGCGGGCGGCGCGGACGAGGTGGAAGTCGACGCGGAGGGCGGTGAGGCCGTTGCTTTTCCGGGCGGCGTTCATGGTGTTCAGGAGAGAGGCTTCGGAGCTGGTGAGGCCCCGAGCCTGGGCGGCGGCGGCCGGGACGAAGATGCCGAAAGCTAGGAGAAAAACGACTAGAACCTGCTTTTTAACGAACATTCCCATCAGTTTGGATAGGTAAAGCATGAGTCGCCTCCCCCTTCTGGGGGAGATCGTTTGCTCCTTTCGTTACGAACTAGCGGGAGGACAGGGCGGGGGAGAGACGCCGGCGAGAGTAACCGCTGCGTCAGACAATTGCACGGCGTCGTGCGATTCCCCGAGCCAGGCCCAGGCGATTGAACGAGCGCGAGCCCGCCGACCCGAGCACGACGATGAGCGGCAGGTCGGTGCGGTGGAGCGAAGAGGGCGTGTCGCGAGCGCGATCAGCATCAGCCCGAACAACGCGCCGGCGCAGCGGACCCTCTGTGAGCTGCTGCGGTTCGATTCCCACCCGTGCCGGGGCGTGCCCGGCGTGACGCTAACCTCCGGTCAGCGGGACGTGGCGCAGCCTGGTTAGCGCGTCGGCTTTGGGAGCCGAAGGTCGCGAGTTCGAATCTCGCCGTCCCGATTTGGTCGTCCTCCTCGCTGCGGGCGCAGCGCTGTCGTTTGGTGCGCTCGCC
>VAXO01000031.1 GCA_005888435.1 Actinomycetota bacterium
CCGGGATGCGAAGGCATACAGCGCCGCGCCCGCAATCAGGAAGCGGACGGACGACATGAGCAGCGGCGGCAGCGTGCGATCCGTGACGCGGATCGCGAGGTAGGTCGAGCCCCAGACGAGGTAGACCGTCCCGAGCGCGAGAGCCACCGCCGCCGGCGAGCGGCGTGCGAAGGCAGCCGTCACGCGCGGTTAGAGCGAGCGCCTGTCGGAGTTGCGCCGGCTGTCGGCGCCGTAGCGAAGTGCCAGCGGCCCGATGGCGGCGATGAACAGTAGGAAGATGATTGACGTCATAGGCCCATGATCGGCACGGCGACCCATTAGCGCAAATCCAGTTACAATGGGAGTCGATTATGGAACCTGATCGCTGGCTCGGCATCGAATTGCGTCATTTCCTGGCGCTGGAAGCCGTGGCTCGGGAGGGTTCGTTCGGCAAGGCGGCCGCGGCCCTCGGCTATACGCAGTCGGCGGTGAGCCAGCAGATCGCCGCGCTCGAGCGGATCGTCGGCCAGCGCCTGGTCGAGCGCCCGGGCGGGCCGAAGCCGGTGTCCCTCACCGAGGCCGGCCGGCTGCTGCTCACGCACGCCGACGCGATCGCGGCCCGCGTCGCCGCCGCGCAGGCCGACCTGGAGGCGCTCGGAAAGGGCGAGGCCGGGAGCTTGCGGGTCGGCGTGTTCCAAAGCGTCGGGCAGCGCATCCTCCCGGAGCTGATGCGCCGCTACCTCCACGGCTGGCCTGAGGTCGAGGTGGCGCTGACCGAGTCGGCGGACGACGAGGAACTGCTCGCGCTCGTCGAGCGCGGCGAGCTCGATCTGACGTTCGCGGACCTGCCCCTTGTCGAGGGCCCGTTCGAGTGGGTGGAGCTCCTGCGGGATCCGTATGTGCTGGTCGTGGCCGCGGGGTCGCCGCTCACCGAGCGCGAGAAGACCCCGACGCTGCGCGAGATCGCCGAGCTCGACCTGATCAGCCACAAGCACTGCCGCACGGTGAAGCGCCTCGAGCCGATGTTCGGGCGGCCGCTCGAATACGTCTTCCGGTCGGACCACAACCAGACCGTGCAGGCGCTCGTCGCCGCCGGCGTCGGCTCCGCCCTCGTCCCGCGCCTGACGATGGACCCGGAGGACGATTCAACCGAGATGTTCGAGCTACCGAAGCTGCCGGCGCGCGTGATCGCGCTCGCGTGGCACCGCGACCGCTATCGCACCCCGGCGGCGCGTGCATTCGTCGAGACGGCGGCAGAGGTCACCGCCGAGCTCGAGTCGGAGCCGGTCGCCGCCTGACTCAAGGTTCGCGCGACCCGGCTAGTGTTGGTCGGCGTCGAGTGGCTGCACGACGCTTGCATCGGGGTCGCGAGCTTGCGATCGATCTCGGCACGGCGAACACGCTGGTCTTCGTTCGCGGTGGCGGCATCGCCGTCTTCGAACCGTCCGTCGTCGCGATCGACGAGCAGACGGGTCGTGTCCAGGCGGTCGGGGAGGACGCCCGCAGGATGATCGGGCGCACGCCGGCGTCGATCCGTGCGATTCGTCCGCTGCGGCACGGTGTCATCCAGGACTTCGACATCACGGCGGAGATGCTCCGCTACTTCATCCGTCGCATCGGCGGCGGGGCTCTGTCGTTCTCGCGTGTCGTCCTGTGCGTGCCGAGCGGGATCACTGCAGTCGAACGCAACGCCGTCGAGGAGGCGACGCTCGCAGCAGGCGCTCGAACCGTGTCGCTGATCGAAGAGCCGATGGCGGCGGCGATCGGGGCCGGGCTCCCCGTCGGCGACCCTCAGGGCAGCCTGATCGTCGACATCGGCGGCGGCACGACCGAGGTCGCCGTTCTGTCGCTCGGCGGAATCGTCGTCTGGGAGTCGGTCCGTGTCGGAGGCTACGAGCTCGACGAGGCCATCGTGCGCTATGTCGACGCGACGACGAACCTCCTGATCGGGCCAGAGACGGCCGAGGCCGCCAAGATCGGGGCCGGCTCGGCGTGGCAGTTGCCCGAGAAGATCGAGACCGACGTGGCGGGGCGCGACCGCATCACCGGGTTGCTGCGCCGGACGACCCTCGACTCCGACGAGGTACGGAGCGCGATTGCGCAGCCGCTCGACACGATCGTCGAGACGGTGCGGCGGACGCTCGAGGCCACCCCGCCCGAGCTTGCAGCGGACGTTGCGAGTCGCGGGATCGTCGTCGCGGGCGGCGGCGCCCTCCTCCGCGGCATCGACCGTCTGCTCAGCGCCGAGACCGGCCTCCCGGTGCTCATCGCCGAGACGCCGCTCGAGTGCGTTGTGCTCGGCGCCGGCGCCAGCCTCGAGGAAAGCGCCGTGACGGGCCGACCGCGACATCGGCGGCGGTTCCGGCGCGGGCGGTCGCGCGGCAGCTAGCCGGTCACGAACGGCTGATCGTCGTTGTTGGACGGTGCAGCCGTTGCACCTGCGAGCACGGTTTCCTGCGAGCGCTCGTGCAGTCGCTCGCGGCCGCGCTTCACGGCCGTGAGGAACTTCTCCAGGTTCACCTCGAGCGTCGAGAGGATCGAGTCGGCCCAGTCCTCCATCTCGAGGCGGGTCTCCCTCGCCTGTCTCCGGGCGTCGTCGACGATGTCTTGCGCCTGGCGCTCGGCGATCTTGACGATCTCCGTCTGCGAGGCCTCTCGCACCGCCTGCTCGCGGGCCTCGCCGAGCAGTCGATCGGTCTCGCGCTTCGCCTCGGCGAGCATCTCCTGGCGCTCCTTCACGATCCACCGCGCCTGCTTGATCTCCTCCGGGATGGTCGCCCGCATCTGGTCGAGGATGTCGTAGATCTCCTCGCGGTCGATGCGAACCTGGTCGGTCAGCGGCACGGCCTTCGCGTTGTGAACGAGGTCGTCGAGCTTGTCGATGAGTACCAAGACGTCCATTTAGCCTCCCGAGTCTAGCGGCCAGGCCTCAGAAGGCATGGCGATCCGGCCTGTTCTGTCTGACGAGCGAAGCGAAGTCACTAGCCCTCCTCGGAGAAAATGCGAAGCACTTTCTCCGATTCATTCTTGCGGATTTTCGGGGGTTCCCGGCCGACCCTGCGGGAAAAGCTCGGCGAACCGCTTGGCTACGCCCTCGGGCACGAGCTCGTCCACCTTTCCGCCGAAGGTGGCTATCTCCTTCACGCCGCTGGAGGAGACGAAGCTGACGCTCGGGCTGGCCATCACGTAGACGGTCTCGACCTCGGGAGCCAGCGTCCGGTTGAGCTGGTTCATCTGGAACTCCCACTCGAAGTCGGAGATGACGCGGAGGCCCTTCACGATCGCCTTCGCTCTCCATTTACGGGCAAAGTCGACGACCAGCTCGGAGAAGACGTCGACCTCCACATTCTCCCGGTCGCCGAGCGCCTCGTTGAGGAACGCGACTCGCTCGTCCAGCGAGAACATCGGCGTCTTGTGCGTCGGGCTGCCGACGACACCGACGACGACGCGGTCGAAGATGCCGGCCGCGCGCGTGATGACGTCGATGTGGCCGTTCGTGACCGGGTCGTACGAGCCCGGAGCGATGGCGGTGATCACGCTGGGTGCTCGAAGACGGTAATTCGGGTCGAGCCGTACTTGCGGCTCGTGCGCACCGCAAGCCCGGGGAGCTCCGGCTCGGTGCGCGCCGCGGATTCGAGCACGAGCAGTCCGTCGTCCGAGAGGACGCGCGGGAAATGCCGGGCAAGTGCGTCGTAGTCGGTCATCGCGTACGGCGGGTCTGCGAGCACGAGATCGTACTTCCTGCCCGCGATGGCCTCTTGCGCGAGACCGCCGGAGGCTGCGACGCGGAGCACGGTCGCGCCGGTGAGCCGGAGCTTGTCGAGGTTCCGCTCGATCGCGCGGACCGCATCCGGGTCCGACTCGACGAAGACGACTGCCGCAGCGCCGCGCGACAGCGCCTCGAGGCCCATCGCGCCGGAGCCGGCATAGAGATCGAGCACGCGCGCGTCCTCGACCCACGGCGCAACGATGTTGAAGACGTTCTCGCGCACCCGGTCGGAGGTCGGGCGCGTGTCGAGTCCCTTCGGCGCGTAGATGGTGTGGCCCTTGCGCTCGCCGGCGATGATGCGCATCAGGGCAGGAGCTCGTGCAGCGTGTCGAGGTACGCGCCGTAACCAGAGGGGGTCGCCCACTCGCGCGCGCTCTCGACGGCCGTCCCTTCAGGCCACTCGTTGAAGCTGAGCACGAGTTGCCAGCGCGCGCTCGACGCGAGCATGTCGCCGACGTCGGTGCGCCAGCGAGACACGTCCCGTGCCAGGCGCGGCTCCGCCTCGCTGCGCTCGTCGAAGCCGGGCGCGATCATGAAGGAGTCCGGCAGCAGCTCGTACTCCGGCAGCGCCGCGCTGTACTGGTGCCAGGCATCCGGCTGCGCCGCGCAGTCGCGGAAGCCGGCAAACGCCTTCAGCACGACGTACGCGCCGACGGTGTTCGCGGCGCGCCAGCGTGCTGCCATGTCGCAGCCGTCCCGCGGGTCGCCGTAGACGTAGACGACGAAGCGGCCGTCGACCTTCAGGTACGCGGGCTTCGACGCGTACGTGTCGCGGATGTACTCGAGATCGCGGCGGATCTGCTCGACGGTCGGGTCGCCGTAGCCTTCGCGCTCGTAGTAGAGAGCCCAGCGGAGCGGCGTCGTGCGCGCGGCGGCGAGGTATCGCCAGAAGCGTAGGTCCGTCGGTGGGTAGCCGTCCGCACCCCACCAGGAGTAGATGCCGGCGTTCAGATGCGCGTACAGGAACGCGTCGCTGTGATCGCGCACGACGAGCGCGTCGACGGCGCTGTAGTAGTCGAGCGACGGGTGGAAGAGGCTGTACGGGAAGACGGGGTCGCGCCACCACGCCTCCGGGTACCACGCGTAGTAGAAAGCTGCGCGGATCGGGAAGGAGGGCTGCGACGTGTCGGCGGCGGGGCCACCGAAGCCGACGATGCGGCCGGGGCGCTGGAACCGGAAGTGGACGCTGACCTTCGTGTTCGTGAGCGTGTCGAGCGCGTCTCCGTCGTAGACGAAGCTCCGGTGCAGCGCGCCGGCGGAGAGCTTCAGCTCGTAGCGCGGCTGGTCGGGCTGGCTCGTGTCGACGATCGTGTACGTGTGCGCAGTGAGTACATGGCGGGCGTGGGCGAGCGTCCAGCCGTGCGGGCTCGCGAGGGCGAGGACGCTGAGCAGGGCCGCAGCAGGCATGCCCTAAGCGTAGGGCTACGCGAAGCAGGCGTCGTGCGAAGAGGTTGCGACGTGCACGCGGCGCATGACGTCGCCGGCCTCGTCGAGCACGCAGAGCGTCCCGTGGGCGAGTGAGGGCGTCAGGACCCGGCCGGGGCCGCGCTGGACGTTGTACGAGCCGACCGGGATCGTCGTCACGCGAAGGAGTTGCCCGTTGAGGGCATGGACGCGCAACGTGCCGTCGTCGCCGCTCGTCACGAAGGCGCGGCCGTGGTCGAACGCCACGTGCTGCGGCGGCGATCCCGCCGCGAGCGTTCGCAGGACGTGTCCGGTGCGGGCGTCATGGATCGCGAGCTCGTCACGATCGCCGGAAGTGACCCAGACATGTCTCGTGCCTGGCACGAATCCCACGTCGTGCAGGCGAAACGGCGGGCGGACTGTCCCAACGTGACGTGGATGGGCCGGACGCGTCACGTCGACCACCGCGAGGTCGCGGGCGGCCGTGCCGAGCGCGACCCACAGGGTGCGGCCGGTCGGGTCGATCGAGACGTGGCGCGGCCAGCCTCCCAGGTGGACGCCGGCGACGACGCGCGCACGGATGACGTCCACTACGGCCAGGTCGGCATGCCCCGAGTCCGTCACGTATGCGTAGCGGCCGTCCGGCGAGCCCGCGGTGTAGCGCGGTTCCCCGAACCCGCGCAGCACGTGGCGCACTGTGAATCCGCCGACGAGGGACACCTCGCCCGTCGCTGTGTGCGCGACGACCGCAGTCTCCCCGACGCGCTCGATGCTGCGCGGATCCGGGCGTGTCGCGATGCGGCGCAGCACCCGCCCGGCGTACGGATCGACGACGACGACCGCAGACGCCAGATCGGCCGTCACGAGCGCGAGCGGCCGACGGCCCCCCGCGCGCAGCGCGAACGGCGCCGCCGCTGCGGCGGCGAGGAACTCTCGGCGGTTCACCTCCTCCCTACGGCGCTAGCCCGCGGACAGGTCCGCGCCGTCGAACACGCGCTCGACCTCGTCGCGGAGCGGTCCATCGAGGTCGACGAGCTCGTCGGCCAGCGCGCGTGCCCGTTCGAGCAGCGGCCGGTCCCTGCGCAGGTGCGCGAACTTCAGATCCGTCAACCCCGACTGGCGCGTCCCGAGCAGCTGGCCGCCGCCGCGCAGGTCGAGGTCGACCTCCGCCAGCTCGAACCCGTCCGTCGTTCGCACGAGCGCCTCCAGACGCGCAACGGCGGTGTCGGTCAGTTCCTCGCGCGCGCGCGAGATCAAGAGGCAGTACGACTGCTCCGCGCCGCGCCCGACGCGCCCGCGCAGCTGATGCAACTGCGCGAGCCCGAAGCGGTCGGCCTCCTGGATGATCATGATCGTCGCGTTCGGGACGTCGACGCCGACCTCGATCACCGTCGTCGCCACGAGCACGTCGAGCTCCTGCGCCTTGAAGCGCGCCATCAGCTCGCGGCGCTCCGCCGGGCGCAGCCGGCCGTGCAGCAGGCCGACTCGGTAGCCGCGCAGCTCCCCGCGCCGCAGCCGTTCTGCCTCCGCCTCGGCGGCGCGCGCCTGGCTCGTCTCCGATTCCTCGATCAGCGGACAGACGACGTACGCCTGGCGCCCGTCGTCCAGATGCCTGCGCAGCCGCGAATACGCGTCGGCACTCTTCTCCTCGGTCACCCAGGCGGTGATGATCGGCTTGCGGTTCGCCGGCGGCTTGGCGATTTCGGACACGGCCAGGTTGCCGTAGACGGTCAGCGCCAGCGTTCGCGGGATCGGCGTCGCCGTCATGTGCAGCACGTGGGGCGACCGTCGTTCGGTGAGCGCCTTGCGCTGCTCGACCCCGAAGCGGTGCTGCTCGTCCACCACAGCAACCCCGAGATTGGGAAGGTCCACCCCTTTCTGGATCAGCGCGTGCGTGCCGACGACGATGTCCGAGTTGACGTCGTGCTTCACGGACCCCGTCAGCAGCGCGCACGTGACGCCGAGCGCGCGGCAGGGCTCGTCGAGCGTGAGGAAGTGCTGCTCGGCGAGCGTCTCCGTCGGAGCCATCAGCGCGCCCTGCTTGCCGGATTCGACCGCGCGCAGCAGCGCGTACAGCGCGACGACGGTCTTGCCCGAGCCGACGTCCCCCTGCAGCAGCCGCTGCATGGGCATCGTCCGCTCGAGGTCGGCGTCGATCTCGGCGATCGCGCGCTCCTGGTGCTCGGTCAGCTCGAACGGGAGGACGTCGCGGTAGCGCGCCCCCAGCTCACCCGGCGGGGCGAGCTCCGGAGCAACCTCCTGCTCGCGCTCGCGCCGCTGCAGTGCGAGCCCGACCTGCAGGAGCAGGAGCTCGTCGAACGCGAGCCGGCGCCGGCCGGTCTCGGCCTCCTCGAGCGAGCGCGGCCGGTGCATCGCCCAGAGCGCGTCGACGCGCGGCGGCAGCGCCTCCGACTGCTTCAGCGCGGCCGGCAGCGGATCGGCCAGCGAGAGCGGCAGCGCGGCTCCGACCAGCTCGCGCAGCTTCTTGGCGGTGATCTCCTCGCTCGCCGGGTAGACCGGTGCGAAGTCGGCGGTCGCCTGTCCGTTGCCGATGTCGAAGCTGCGGACGTCGAAGCCGTACCGCCCCTGCCGTCCGCGCAACCTGACCGCGGTGCCCGGCTGCAGCTGCCGCTCGAGCCACGGCTGGTTGAACCAGGTCGCGGAGATCGTCGCGCTGCCGTCGGAGACCCGTGCCGTCAGCATCTGCAGCCGGCCGCGCCGCCGCTTCGAGACCGACAGGACCTCGCCGCGGATCGCGACCTCGTCGTCGCCGCCCAGCTCCGCGATGCGCAGCTCCTCGACAGGCTGCTCGTAGCGAAACGGGCTGTGCAGCAGGAGCTCGCCGACCGTCGCGAGGCCAAGCCGCTCCAGCTTCTTCTTCACCGCCGGCCCGACACCCGGCAGCGTCTCGACCGAACGCTGGAGCGCCTCAGGGCGCGGAAACAGGCGCGGCCGCGGCCACGCGCCGACGTCCTCGCCCGCGAACCCGACGGTCACTCCGCGTCATCGAACCAGAAGAAGCCGACGGTGCCGGGGCCTGCGTGCGTGCCGACGACCGCGCCCAGCGTCGTCACGATCTCGATCTCGGCCTGCGGCCGCTCGCCGTGCACCATCTTCTCCAGCTGCCGTGCCCGCTCGGGCGCGTCCGCATGCGCGATCCCGACCTTGAGCGTGGGCGTGTCCCGCGTCGTCGACGTGAACGCCGAAACGAACTCCTGAAACGCCTTCTGGTTTCCCCGCACGCGCTTGAGCGGGACGACCTCGCGCTCGATCGTGAGGATCGGCTTGACGTGCAGCAGTTGTCCGGCCCAGGCGCTCGCACGTCCGATGCGACCCCCGCGGCGCAGGAACTCGAGCGTGTCGACCGTGAAGATCAGGTGCGCCCGGTCGCGGTAGCGATCGACCAGCGCCTCGACCTCCTCGTCCGTTGTGCCTCGCTCGAGCCGATGCTGGATCGCAAGCCCGAGCATCGCGATCGCCGCCGACGCGCTCTCCGAGTCGACCGTCCGCACCTTGTCGCCGATCTCCGCGGCCGCGGTCGTTGCGCTCTGGTAGGTGCCTGACAGCGTGGCAGAGATGTGCAGCGAGTAGATGCGGTCGTAGGCGGCGAGCTCCTCGTAGGTCACCAGGAAGTCGCCCGGCGTCGGCTGCGAGGTCGTCGGCAGCTGCTCGGACGTGCGCAGCCGCGCGTAGAACTCGGGCGGCGCGAGCTCGACGTAGTCACGGTAGCTCTCGTCGCCGAAGAGGACGTAGAGCGGGACGACCCGCCAGTTCGAGAACCGCTCCGGGGCCTCGGGGAAGTCGGCGGTCGAGTCGAGGACGATTGCGGTGTTCTGGGCCGTGAGGTGCACTAGGCGGCGTTGCGGATCGCCTCGACGATCTCGTCCAGCTCCTGGTCCTTCGAGAGGCACGCGACCACGCCGGCCTCGTAGAGCGCGTCGACCTCGCGCAGGTTCGCCGACGCGGTCAGGCAGACGACCGCTACGTCAGGCGCCGCCTGGCGCACGGCACGCGTCGCCTGCACGCCGTCGATCCCGGGAAGGCGGTAATCCATGAGCACGACGTCCGGGTTGTGCTCGCGCGCGGCCTCGGCGGCAGCCGAGCCGTCGCTGACGGATGCGACGACGACGATGTCCGAGCGGAGCGCGAGCAAGAGCTCGAGCGCCTCCCGAAAGACCTCGTTGTCCTCGACGAGGAGGAGGCGGATCGGCTCGGACACCCGCGGGAGCCTATTCCGCGGAGAGGAGGAGTGGGTAGTGCGGCTGCCCGCCGGCCTGAACTTCGAGCTCGAGCTCGGGGTGACGCTCGCGGATCCCGTCGAGGAGGGCGTCGAGGTCGGGCGCGTCCGCTCCGGTCAGCACCGTGAGCAGCATGCGCGGCTCGGCGAGCAGTGACTCGGCGACCCGCTCCGCCACCTCATCGAACTCGTCGCCGACCGCGACCGCCTCACCGTCGGCGAGCCCGAGCCAGCGGCCTTTCCTCACGGGCACGCCGTTCAGGTCGGCGTCGCGCGAGGCGATCGTCACCTCGCCCGTCACGACGCCTGCGAGCACCTGCGACATCTCGGCCGCGTTGTCCGCTGCAGAACGTTCCGGCAGGAACGAGACCATCGCGGCGAGCCCGGCCTGGATCGACTCGGTGGGCACGACCGTCACGGGCGTCGTCGCCAGCTCGGCCGCCTGCTCGGCCGACAGGATCACGTTGGAGTTGTTCGGCAGGAGGATCACCTCCTGCGCGTCGGCCGCGGCCACGGCGTCGACGAGCTCCGCCGTGGAGGGATTCATCGTCTGGCCGCCCTCGACGATCTTCGTCGCACCGAGACTCTCGAACAGCATGCGGTTGCCGTCGCCCGCCACCACGGCGACGACGGCGCTCTGCGCAGGCGGCGCGTCGGGAACCGCGTGCAGCAGGCGTTCCTCGCGCTGCACGGTCTGCTCGTGCATGTTCGCGATCTCGACCCGGTCGATCACGCCCCTCGCGGTGCCGACCGCGAGCGCGCGGCCCGGCTCGTCAGTGTGCACGTGCACCTTCAGCGCCTCGCGGTCGCCGACGACGAGCAGCGAGTCGCCGAGCTGCTCGAGCTCGCTCTCGATCCCGCCGGCATCCAGGTCGTCTCCCTCGATCAGGAACGCCGTGCAGTAGCGGTAGCGCGATAGCTCCTGGTGGATCGCCTCCACGCCGAGCTCCGTACGCGCCGGCGGCGCGTCGGGCAAGGGCTCGCCCGAGACAGAGGCAGCGATGCCGCGGACGAGCTCGAGCAGACCTGCTCCCCCGGCGTCGACGACACCCGCCTCTCGCAACACCGCGAGCTGCTCCGGCGTGCGCGCAACGGCCTCCTCGCCGCGTCGCACGAGCGCGGCCAGCAGTTCCGCGTTCGCGGCGGACGCCTGCTGCTCCGCTTCCTCCGCGAGCTCGCGGATGACCGACAGCATCGTCCCCTCGACGGGCTGCCGGACCGCGCGATAGGCCGCGTCGCTCGCCGACCGAAAGGCCTCGGCGAGCGTTGCCTCGCGCGCAAGTGCGTCGGCCGCGCCGCGGACGATCTGGGAGAGGATGACCCCCGAGTTGCCGCGTGCGCCCATCAGCGCGGCGCGCGTGACCTGCTTCAGCAGCGCGGTGCGCTCGTCCGTGTCGGTTTGATCGAGCTCTTCCATCACGGCGCGTGCCGTCATCGTCATGTTTGTGCCGGTGTCGCCGTCCGGCACCGGATAGACGTTGAGGTCGTCGATCCGCTCCCGGTTGCGCTCGAGCGACGCGAGCGACGCGCGCACGAGGTCGCGCGCGAGCGTGAGGTCGCTCATGCGCTCGAGCGCCGGACGTCTTGAATGCGCACCTCGACGCCGGCGACGCGCAGGCCGGTGAGGCGCTCGACCTCGTACTGCACGCGGTTTCGCAGCGTCGACGCGACCTCGGCGAGATTGAGGCCGTACTCCACGATCACGTTCAGCTCGATCGTGACGCCTTCCTCGCCGCTGCCGCCGACGGAAATCCCCTGCCGCAGACGGTCGCGGGTCAGCAGTCGTTTGCGCGAGGCCATGCCGACGACGCCGTAGGCCTCCGTGGCGACCCGGCCGACGATGTGCGCGACGGCCTCGTGCGAGATCGAGATGCGGCCTAGCGGCGAGGCCAGCGCAGGAGCGGGAGCGGCCTCCACGCCTGGATTAGACCACCAGCCACCGACGACGGTTGCGCGCCGGCCTAGGTCTTCAGTCCGTCCCAATCCCAGCGCGGCGTAGGCAAGCCGTCCGGCACGACCGTGCCGATGGCCGAGTACGCCATCACGTTGTCGACCGCCCACCGCATGTACGCCTGCATCGCGGCGCGGAACGCGGGATCGTCGGGCAGGGACGCGTCGTCGAGCGCGGCGACGAAGCAGTCGTAGAAGCGCTCCGGGAGATCGCCCATCTCGCCGTTCCCGCAGTGAAGCGTCAGCACGTGCGACTCGTCGCCGCAGGTCGTCGAGAACATCGCCGGCCCGCCGAGGACCTCGGCCCAGTAGGAGGCAAGACGCTCGACGTGCTGCGGGTGCTGGTCCTCGTGCGAGAACGGATGGTTGAGCTCCGGGTCGGCGAGGCAGCGCGCATGATGCGCCTGCGCGAGCGCGAGGAAGGCGGCGTCGCCGCCGGCGAACTCGTAGAGACTCGGCCGGCTCAGATCGCCTTCTGCACCTTGCCGCCCTTCAGGCAGCGGGTGCAGACGTAGGCCCGGGTCGGCTTGCCGCGCAGCAGGACGCGCACCCGCTGGAGGTTCGGGTTGAAGCGGCGCTTCGTGGCCACCATCGAATGGCTCCGGTTGTGACCGAAGCCGGGCTTCTTCCCGCAGACAGCGCAGACCTTGGACATATCGGCCGGAAGATTAGCTAACGGGCCGAAGCCCGCAGCTGCGCGAAGGCGTCGGCCATCTCGAGAGCCGTGCGAACCGCCTCTGCGCCCTTGCTGATCCTGGCCAGCGCCTGTTCCTTCACGTCGACGGTGAGAACGCCGAAGGCGACGGGGACGCCGGTCTCGAGCGCCGCGAGCTGCAGGCCGCTCGCCGCCTCGGAGGCGATGAAGTCGAAGTGCGGCGTCTCGCCGCGGACGACGCAGCCGAGCGCGACGACGCAGGCGTAGCGGCGTGTCTTCGCCAGCGCCATCGCAGCGAGCGGCAGCTCGAACGCGCCCGGGACGGGCATGACCGTGACGGCGTCGCGGCGGACGCCGGCCTCGTCCAGCTCCTCCAACGCCGCCTCGAGCAGCTGGTTCGTGATCTCGCCGTTGAAGCGCGACGCGACGATCGCGACGCCGCGCCTTGTCCCGTCCGGCATGCCCTCCAGGACGTTGACGTCGTCGGGGATGTCGAGCTCGCCGTAGGCGTGCTGCTGCGGCTCACCGTCCTCGCGCTCGCGGCGTTCTTCGGGCTCCTCGCGGAGCTCGCCCGGTTCCTCGAGCTCTTCGACGTCCGCGTCCGACCACGTCTCGCTCACTCGCTGCCCTCCAGCGGCTCGTACTTCAGGTCTTGATGGTGAAGCTTGTGGCCGAGCTTGTCACGTTTGGTCGCGAGATACCTGGTGTTTTGCGGGGTGGGAGTCGTCTCGATGGGAACCTGTTCGACGACCTCGAGGCCGAAGCCTTCGATGCCCGTGATCTTCTTCGGATTGTTCGTGAGAATCCGGATCGTCGTCAGCCCGAGGTCGGCGAGGATCTGGTTGCCGATCCCGTAGTCGCGCATGTCGGGTTGGAAGCCGAGCTCGAGGTTCGCCTCGACCGTGTCGAAGCCGTTCTCCTGCAGCTCGTACGCGCGCAGCTTGTTCAGGAGGCCGATGCCGCGTCCCTCCTGCGCCATGTACAGGAGCACGCCCCGCTCCTCAACGGCGATCTGCCCGAGCGCCTGCTCGAGTTGCTCGCCGCAGTCGCACCTGAGCGAATGGAACACGTCCCCTGTCAGGCACTCCGAGTGCACGCGTACCAGCACGTTGTCCGCGCCGTCCACGTCTCCTTTGACCAGGGCCACGTGATGCTTGCCGGTCAGCACCTCCCGGAAGGCCACCGCCGTGAAGTCGCCGTACGCCGTCGGCATCTGGACGGTCGTCATGCGCTCGACGAGCTGCTCGTGCCGGCGGCGGTACTCGATCAGGTCGGCGACGGTGACGAGCTTCAGCCCGTGCCGCTCGCAATAGGGGATCAGGTCGGGGACGCGGGCCATCGTCCCGTCCTCGTTCATGATCTCGCAGACGACGCCGGCCGGGATCAGTCCCGCGAGCCGCGCGAGATCGACGGCCGCCTCCGTCTGCCCCGCGCGCATGAGCACGCCGCCCTCGCGTGCACGCAGCGGAAAGACGTGTCCTGGCTGGACGAGGTCCTCGGCCTTCGACCTCGGATCGATCGCGACCTGGATCGTCCGCGACCGGTCCGGGGCGGAGATGCCGGTCGTGACACCTTCCCGGGCTTCCACCGACACGGTGAACGCGGTGCCGTACGGCGTCTCGTTCCGCTCCGTCATCTGGCGTAGGCCGAGCTCATCGCACCGGTCCTCCGTCAGGCAGAGGCAGATCAGGCCGCGCCCCTCCTTCGTCATGAAGTTGACCGCCTCGGGCGTCGCGAACTGCGCCGCGATCGTCAGGTCGCCCTCGTTCTCGCGGTCGGCCGCATCGACGACCACCACCAACTTGCCCTGGCGGATGTCCTGGATCGCCTCGTCGATGGTCGCGAAGGCGCTCTTTTCCTCGACTTTCACCGCTCTGATCGTAGTAGCCGCTCGACGTACTTCGCGAGGATGTCCACCTCCAGGTTGACCGTGTCGCCCGCTGCGAGCCGGCCCAGGGTCGTGACCTCGAGCGTGTGCGGCACGAGCGCGACGGCGAAGCCCCGCTCGTCAAGCGTCGCAACGGTGAGCGAGACGCCGTCGACGGCGATCGACCCCTTCTCGACGACGTAGCCGAGCAGGTCGGCAGGCGCGTCGATCCAGATGGGATCGCCGGTCGAACGAATCGTGCCGACCCCGTCGACGTGCCCCTGGACGTAGTGGCCGCCGAGCGGCTCGCCCGCGCGCAGCGCGCTCTCGAGGTTGACCTCGTCGCCGAACAGTTTCGTGCGGTCGAGCGTCTCCTGCACGACGTCAAAGGCGAGGCGGCCGTCGGGCGCGTCGACGACGGTCAGGCAGACGCCGTTCACCGCGACCGAGTCGCCGATCGCCGCGCGCACGCCGCTCTCGACAACGAGCCGTCCGTCCTCGAACGACAAAACACGTCCACGCTCCTGGACGATTCCGGTGAACACATTGAAAAGGTACGGGGTCTGACCGGGCCGCCGGTCAGACCCCGTTCGTTCGGCTACGCGCTGGTGAGTCCCGAGTGCTGGTTGCGACGCGTGAAGAAGAGCGCGATCCCGAGCAGCAGCACTGCCCCGAAGACCGTCGAAGCGCCGATGCCGGCATCCGACCAGTCGAACCCGCTCGAGGTCGAGAGCACGACCTGCGGGACGAGCGACGGATCGGGCCCCTTGACGCCGTTGCTCCGCTCCGAGATGGCGACGTTCGGCTGGTTCTGCTCATACGCCTTGGCCATTGCCACCCAGCGCATGCCGTCGGCCTGGAGCGGCGTGATCGTCGCCACCTGCTGGTAGCGGGTCGCCTGCGCCATCGCCAGCCACCGCTTGACCTCGGGGGTCAACTGTGCGCCAGCCGCGTATGAGCGCTCCGACCGTGCGATCGGCCCGGCCGCCACGGGTGCGCCGACCTCGTGATACTTCAGATACGCCGGCGGGGTGCTCAGCACGATGGTGTTGCTCTGGGGAGCCACCCGCCCGTTGTCAACGAAGGTCGAGAGCGACGCTGCGCCGGCAGGTGCCACGGGCACCACGACGGCTGCAAACGCGAGCCCCAGCACCATTCGCCGGAACCTCAAGTGCTTACGAAACATTTTCTTCCTCCCTCCGAATCCCACGACGCGCTCAGGATCGGAGACGGCGGTAACACTGGAGCCACGGGCCGCCCATCGCCGCCCACCATTGGGTAATCGCCCCACCAGGGTGTAGTTTCAGGCGCGGAGCCGCGATGGACTACCGCATACTCGGGCCGCTGGAGGCATTCGACGGCGAGCGCGCGCTCTCGCTGGGAGGAACACGCCAGAGGTCCGTGCTCGCGCTGCTCCTGCTCCGGGCGCAGGAGGCCCTGACGCGGGACGTGATCATCGACGAGCTCTGGGGCGAGACCCCGCCGCCGACAGCAGCGAAGGTCCTGCAGAACTGCATCTCGGCCCTCCGGAAGGAGCTGCCCGACGGCGGCGCGGCGTTGCGCACCGTCGGCGGCGCCTACGCGCTCGAGGTCGCGTCCGGCGAGCTCGACCGCGACCGCTTCGAGCAAGGGCTCGCCAAAGGCCGCGCAGCGCTGGCGGCGGGAGAGAGCGAAGAGGCGGCGGAGCAGCTGCGGACGGCGCTGGCGCTGTGGCGCGGCGGGCCGCTCTCCGACTTCTCGTACGAGCACTTCGCGCAGGAGGAGATCGCCCGGCTCGAGGAGCTGCACGTCGAGGCGGTCGAGGACCGGATCGACGCCGACCTCGCGGGCGGCCGAGCCGAGGGGCTGGTCGCGGAGCTCGAGGCGCTCGTCGGCAGACATCCGCTCCGCGAGCGGCTGCGCCGCCAACTGATGCTCGCGCTGTACCGCACGGGACGACAGGCCGAAGCCCTCGCGGCGTACCGCGATGCGAGGCGGACACTGCTCGGCGAGCTCGGGATCGAGCCAACCCGCGCGCTGCAGGAGCTCGAGAAGGCGATCCTCGCGCAGGATCCCGCGATCGACGTCGAGCCTCGGCGGGCGGCACGCGCTGCGGCGCCCGGCAGGCACGCCGCGACTCCGGTCGTCGGCCGCGACGACGAGCTCACCGTCTTCGACGCCGCGCTGGACGATGCGCTCGCCGGCCGGGGGCGGCTCTTCGTCGTCGTCGGGCCGCCGGGCGCGGGCAAGACGCACCTCGCCGACGAGGTCGCGAGCCGTGCCAAGGTACGCGGCGCTGCGGTGCGCTGGGGCCGCGGCTGGGACGGCGGCGACGCGCCTCCATACTGGCCGTGGCGCCAGGCGATCCGCGAGTTGCCGGAGCATGACGGCGCGGAACGCTTCCGCTACTTCGCCGCGGTGACCGAGCTGCTGCGCACCGAGGCCGCGAAGCAGCCGCTCGTGCTCGTGCTCGACGACCTGCAGGCGGCGGACGAAGACTCGCTGCTTCTGCTCGAGTTCGTCGCCTCCGAAGTCGCCGAGATGCCGATGCTGATCGTCGGAGTCGCCCGCGACGGCGCGCCGCGGCTCGAGGAGCTCGCGCGCGTCGCGACGCGGACGCTTCAGCTGGGCTCGCGCACGTAGCCCGACAGCAGGACGTCGTCGCCAACCTGCTCGACGCTGAGCCGGCTGAGCCGGACGGGCTCCTCGACCTCGGGCGCGAACTGCAGCCCCGCGCCGGCGACCTGCGGCGCGACGAACAGCATCAGCTTGTCGACGTAGCCCTCTCGTAGAAAGGAGGCGGCCACAGTCGGCCCGCCTTCGAGCAGCAGCGACTGCACGCCCTCGTCCGCGAGCGCGCGCAGCTCTTCGTCGAGCGGCCCGCTACGGACCTCGAGGTCGGACGGGCCGCTGCCGAAGACGAGACGCCGCGGCTGGCGCGCGGCGCCGACCTCGCGGGCCGTCAGCTGCGGGGCGTCGACGCGCACCGTCCCCATGCCGACTGCGACCGCGTCGACCTGCGCGCGCAGGTCGTGGACACGTCTGCGCGAGTCGGGGCCGGAAATCCATCTGGTGCCGGGCACGGAAACGCGACCGTCAAGGGTGAGCGCCAACTTCAGCACGACGAACGGGCGACGCAGCGAGACCCACGTCCGCCAGGCCTCGTTCTGGGCGCGCGCGGCGAACGAGTCCTGCAGCTCGACGTCGACGCCGGCGTCCCGCAGCACGTCGAGGCCTCCGCGCGCCTCCGGATTGGGGTCGAGCGACCCGGCGACGACCTTCGCGACGCCGGCGCTCAGCACCGCCTCGGTGCATGGCGGCGTCGTGCCGTGGTGCGTGCACGGCTCCATCGTCACGTAGAGCGTCGCGCCGCGCGCGCGCTCACCCGCCGCGTCGAGCGCGACGACCTCGGCGTGCGGGCCGCCCTTGCGCTCGTGCCAGCCCTCCGCGACGATCGAGCCGTCGCGAACGACGACCGCGCCGACGACGGGATTCGGATGTGTGGTGCCGCGCCCTCGCTCCGCGAGCTCGAGCGCGCGTTCGAGGCTCACGCCAGCTCTTGTAGCAACCGGCGGTACGCCCGCGGCAGGTCCTCTCGGCCGAAGATCGACGAGCCCGCGACGAAGAGCGTCGCGCCGGCGTCGCGCACCGCGCGGATGTTCTCCGGGCCGATGCCGCCGTCGACCTGCACCGGGACGTCCGGGGGCAGCAGCGAGCGCGTGGTGCGGATGCGCTCGTACGCCTCCGGCATGAACTCCTGTCCCGAGTAGCCGGGCTCGATGCTCATGCACAGCACGAGGTCGACCCGGGACGCGAGCGCGGCGTGCGCGGCGTAGGCGGCGCTCGTCTCCGGCTTGAAGGCCAGGCCGACCTGCAGCTCGTGCACCCGTGCGGCGCGGATGACGGCGGGCAGGTCGTCGCACGCTTCGTAGTGCACGGTGACGCTGTCGCCGCCCGCTTCGGCGATCGCGCTGAAGTGCTTCTCGGGGTGCTCCGTCATCAGGTGGCAATCGACGTGGCCGCCTGCGTCGTGGATCTGCTTCGAGATCGACTCCAGCACGATCGGGCCGATGGTGATCGGCTCGATGAAGTGCCCGTCGCCCACGTCGAAGTGGAAGATGCGCACGCCGGCGCGCATCAGCACGTCGATCTGGTCGGCCAGGTGCCCGAAGTCTGCGGCGTAGAGCGACGGCTCGACCTCGACCGTTCGGATCCAGTCGTTCCAGGGCACGGCGCGACTCTACGGCGTCAGCCGGGCGATGAAGAACCCGGACGTGTGGTGCACGTGCGGCAGCGTCAGCAGGAACTCGGGCCGCCGCGGATGCCGGAACTGCGGCCATTCGTCGCCCAGCGGCTGCGGCTGGAGCCCGGACGCGTCGACGATCGCCTCGTTCTCTTCCGAGTTCATCGTGCAGACGGAGTAGACGATCGTGCCGCCCGGCTTGACCCGCTCCGCCGCGACGCGAAGCAACTCGAGCTCTAGCTCCGGCAGCGGCTCGGCCCGCCAGCGCAGGTCGGGCCGCCCGGCGAGCACCCCGAGTCCGGAGCACGGCGCGTCGACGAGCACGCGGTCGAAGCCGGTCAAGTCGGGTGGGAGCTTCGTCGCGTCGGCGTTCACGACCGTGACGTTGTCCGCGCCGAGGCGGCGGCAGTTCTCCTCGAGCTCGCGGGCTCGGCCGGCGTGAAGCTCGACGGCGACGACATCGCCCTCGAGCTGCGTCGCCTTCCCACCCGGCGCTGCGCAGAGGTCGAGCGTGCGTTCGCCGGGGCGCGAGCCGACGACGACGCCGGCAAGCTGCGAGCCGCGGCTCTGCGGCCAGATCAGGCCCGCTTCGAACGCGTCCTCGTCGACCCGGTCGACGTGCCAGGCACGGGGCAGGTCCGGATCCGGCGTGCCCGCAATCGTGCCGGCTCTTCGGTGGTTCAGGCGGACGACACGCTCGGGCGGCTCGTTCTGCGCACGCATGAGCGCGAGCGCGTCGTCGCGTCCGAGCTCCTCCCACCAGAGCTCCGCGACCCAGTCGGGGTACGAGTGCTTCAGCGCGGCCGCTTTGGGCGTGTCCTCCGTCAGGCACCCGAGCAGGTGCTCGATCCCTTCGGACAGGCGTCGCATGACGGCGTTCGTGAACGCGACCGCGCGCTCGAGACGAGCGCGACGGACGAGCTCGACCGACTCGTTCACCGCGGCGTGCGTCGCGACCTCCGTGAAGCCGAGCTGATACGCGCCGAGCCGCAGGGCCGCCCGCACGGGCGGGTCGAGCTTGCGCACGGGACGCTTGCCGAGCGTCTCGATCGCGTAATCGAGGGTGCGCACGCGCTGAACCGTCCCGAACGCGAGCCGCTGCGCGAGCGCACGATCGCGCGTGTCGAGCTTCGCGGCGGCCGTGCGCAGAACGCGGTCGGCGTACGCGTCGTCCTCGAAGACGCGCAGCACCACCTGGTACGCGGCTTCGCGCGCCGTCAACGCACGCCGCGCAGGAACTCGTCGTACGTCATGCGCCGCTTCCCGTCGGGCTGGACCTCGAGCGGCTCGAGCCGTCCGCCCGCGACACGCGCCTTCCAGATGGTGACGCCGCGCCCGTGCAGTTGTGCGCGTGCGCCGATGTGCGGCGAGAGGGCGCGAACGGTGTTCAGGAGCTCGTCGGGCGGATCCTCCCAGTCGAGCTCGCGGTCGGCCGCCGTGATCTTGTCCGCGTAGGTGAGGCCGTGGTCGTCCTGCGGCGTGAACTCCGGCTCAGGGAGCACGTCGCCGAGGAGGTCGACCGCGACCGCCGCCGCTTTCGCGAAGACCGCGCCGGCGTCGTCCTGCTCGCCGATCGGGAACGCCCGCTGCGCGGCGATCGGGCCGGCGTCGAGCTCCTTGACGGTTCGGTGGATGGTCACGCCGGTCTCCGCGTCGCCGGCCATGATCGCGCGTTCGACCGGTGCGGCGCCGCGCCAGCGCGGCAGCAGTGACGGATGCACGTTGAGCCAGAGCCCATCCTCGAGGACAGGCTCGGGGATCAGCAGGCCGTACGCGGCGACGACGACGGTGTCGGCGCCGAGGTTCATGCCGGGCTCGGGACGCGCGGGCTGCAGGACCGGAATGCCGAGGCGCTCCGCCGTCTCCTTCGCGGGCGGGGGCGCAAGCTTCCGGCCCCTCCCCCGCGGCGCGTCGGGACGCGTCAGGAGCGCCGTGACGTCGTGCCGCTGCGCGAGACGCTCGAGGACGTCAGCTCCGAACGGCGCGGTCGCCGCGACGGAAAGTTTCAACGCAAGACGAGTCGCGGCCGCAACGCCGCCATCGCCTCGCGCCGTGCTTCGGGCGAGGTGCGGTCGAGCATGAGCTTGCCGTCGAGGTGGTCGTACTCGTGCTGCACGATGCGCGCGGCCATTCCCTCGAGGTCGTAGCTGACCTCTTTGCCGTCCTCGTCACGCCCTTGGAGCCGCACCGCGGTCACGCGCTCGACCGGAACGGTCACGCCCTGGATCGAGAGGCAGCCCTCGTCGTCCGTCTCCTTCTCGTCGCCGCGCAGCTCGAGCGACGGGTTGACGAGCGCGTGCACGCGCTCCTCCTCCGGCGAGAAGACGAACACGCGCCGGAGCACGCCGACCTGCGTCGCCGCGAGGCCGACGCCGTTCGCCTCCTGCATGAGGTCTTTCATGCGGGCAACGAGGCGGCGCAGGTCGTCGTCGAACTCCTCGACCGGGCGAGCCTCCATGCGCAGGACTGGATCCGGGTACTGGCGGATCTGCGCAAGCGCGAGCTGGCGGCGTGCTTCGCGCTCGGGATCGAGCTCTTCGGTTCGGACTTGTCCTTCGACTTCGTCTGACATGTTGCAGCGGGCAGACTAGCGCCGTGGAACGGCGTGAGCGCGAGGCGATCCTGCGGCAGGGCGTGACGCGGCCCGAGACGCCCCGCGACCGCCGCGAGCGGGAGGCGCTCGCCGAAGACTTGCAGGGCAATCCACTGTCCGGCGCTCCGCTCCGGCGGCGTTGGCGCAACTTCCGGCCCGCCGCCGACGCGCAGCTCGCAGCGCTCGGCGGCCCGCTCGCCTGGATGCGGCGGCTGCGGGCGATCGAGCTCGCGATCGAGCTGCACGAGGCGCAGCTGGCCGAGGCGCTCGAGGAGCTACGGCTCGAATACGGGGGCGCCGACCTCGTGCGCCGCTGGCGCGAGCTCGCCAAGCGCTGGGACTTCAGTGAGGTCAACGACCTGATCGAGCGCCACAACCGCCACTATCCGACCGAATCGCGCCTGCCCATGAACCCGCGGACGGGCGACTTCGTCCTCGTCAACGGCCGGCCGTACACGCGAGAGACGCTCGACGCGGACTGGATCCTGACTCGATTCCCCGCGGACGGGCAAACTTAGGACGTGGAGTCGCTCGCCGGGCAATTTCTGATTGCGTCCCCCTCGATCCTCGATCCGAACTTCCACCGCGCGGTCGTGTTCGTCACCGCACACAGCGACGAGGGCGCCGTCGGCGTGATCCTCAACCGGCGCTCCGACGCGACGGTCGGCGACGCGGTGCCACAGCTCGGGTCGGTCACGGACCTCACGGATGCGGTCTTCGTCGGCGGTCCGGTCAACCCGGAGGGCGTCGCAGTGCTGGCGGAGTTCCACGATCCCGACCAGGCGGGCGTCGTCGTGATCGAGGACATCGGCTTCGTCGCGCTCGACGACGCGCTCGAGGAAGGCGCGCCGGAGCTGGAGCGCACGCGCGTCTTCGCCGGTGTCGCGGGCTGGGGACCGGATCAGCTCGAGGACGAGCTCGAGCGCGACGACTGGATCATCGAGCGAGCGGACCTCGACGACATCTTCACCGAGGATCCCGACGGCCTGTGGAGCGCCGTGCTCCGCCGCAAGGGCGGCGAGTACGAGCTTGTCTCCCGGATGCCGGTAGATCCATCGCTGAACTAGTTGTAGTTCAGCGATGGAGAGTGCGCCGCTTCGCGGGGAACGCGCGCGGGTTCAGCTCGCGAGTGAGCTGCCGACGCGTACCGAAAGGCAGGGGTCAGACCCTGGCGGTTCGAGCCACGTATCCAAAGACAGGGGTCAGACCCTTGCCGTTCGAGGCGCGTCCGGACAGGGCGGGGTCTGACCCCGAAGGGGTCTGACCCCAGCAGTTCAGAAGCCCTGCGGGTCGACGTCGACGACGACGCTCAGGCCGGCGCGGCGCATCGCCGGCGCTGCCGCGCTGAGCAGTCGTCCGGCCTGGGTGGCGATGCGCCGCGGCTGATCCGTCTTCGCGACGAGCTGCGCCCGGAACTTGCCGCGCAGCCGCAGCAAAGGCGCCGGCCCGAGCAGGTCGCCGGGGAGCCGGTCTTTCAGCTCCGTCAGCGCCTGCAACGGCGCGTCGGGCTCGGGTCCCGAGACGACGATGCGAACGAGGTGCCGGAACGGCGGGTAGCCGAGCTCCCGCCGCCGCTCCAACTCGCCGGCGAGGAAGCGCGTGACGTCGTGACGCGCTGCGAGCTCGATCGCGCGCGAGTCGGGCTGGAACGTCTGGACGAGGACGCGGCCCGGCGCGTCGCGGCCGCTGCGTCCGGCGAGCTGGGTCAGCAGCTGGAACGTCCGCTCCTCGGCGCGGAAATCCGGCATGCCCAGCCCCGTGTCGGCGTCGACGACCGCTGCGAGCGCAACTCCCGGAAAGTGGTGTCCCTTCGAGACCATCTGTGTGCCGACGAGCACGACGCGGTCGCCTTCGGCGAAGCGGCGTAACGCCTCGGCGAGCGCGCCCGGCCGCTCGACCGTGTCGGCATCCAGACGAATGCGCTCCAGTTCGGGGAGCTTCGCCTCGAGCTCGCGCTCGAGCCGCTGCGTGCCGGCGCCGAGGCGCACGATCTCCGCCGAACCGCACACGGGGCACGTCTCGGGCTCAGGCTCCGTGTAGCCGCAGTGGTGGCAGCGCAGCATGCGGTCGGCGTGCAGCACGAGCGCGACATCGCAGTTCTCGCAACGCAGCGTCGTGCCGCAGGCGCGGCAGTGGAGCGCCGGTGCGACTCCCCGGCGATTGAGCAGCAAGATCGCCTTGCCGCCGCGCTCCGCGATCGCACCGAGCTCCGCGAGCAGCGGCGCCGAGAGCGGATAGCCCGACTCGCGCCGCAGATCGACCACACGCACCGTCGGCAGCGGACCGGCGATGCGACCGCCGAGCTCGAGCCGCTCGAGGCTCCCCCAGGTCTCCGGCCGCGGCGTCGCGCTGCCGAACACCGCCACCGCGCCCTCCAGAGAGGCGCGCTTCGCCGCGACGGTGCGTGCGTCGTAGCGCGGATCCGACTCCTGCTTGTACGACGCGTCGTGCTCCTCGTCGACGCAGATGACGCCGAGCCGCGCTACCGGCGCGAACACCGCCGACCGCGCCCCGAGCACGATCGGCGCTTCGCCGCGTGCGATGCGCGCGCGCTCGTCGCGTCGCTCGGCCTCAGTCAGCGCCGAGTGCAGCACGGCGATGCGCTCGCCGAAGCGCGCGCGAAAGCGTCCGAGCGCCTGCGGCGTCAGCGCGATCTCGGGCACGAGGACGATCGCGCCGCGCCCGCGCTCGAGCGCGGCTGCGCACGCCTGCAGGTAGACCTCGGTCTTGCCGCTGCCGGTCGCGCCGTACAGGAGGAAGTTGGCGCTCTCGCCCGCGTCGAGCCGGTCGACGATGCGCGCAAGCGTCGCCTGCTGAGAGTCGCTCAGCGCTGCCGGCGCCGGCTCCCCGGGCAGCGCATCGCGCTCGGCCGGCTGTGCGCGCTCGCCGCGCGGCTTGCGCTGCACCGGCGCGACGAGCTGGAACGCGCGCCCGGGCGTCGAGCCGTAGTAGTCCGCCACCCAGAGCGCGAGCTCGACGAGCGGTCGCGGCAGCTCCGCCACGACACGCTCGACCGGCGCCGCCGTCACCCCGTCGGGCGGCGTCACTCCGACCTCGGTCACAACGCCACGCCGCTTCGCGTTGCCGAAGCGCACCTCGACGACCGCGCCGGGCTCGACCTCGTCGGGAACCTCGTACGTGAACTCACGCGCGAGGGCGCGGGCGGTGACGAGCGGGTAGACGGACGCGTAGCGGCTCACAACGACCAGCGTAGAGTGGCGCCGTGACGCAGTGGCACTGGGACCCCGAGACGTACCTGCAGAACATGCTCGCGGAGGTTCCGTCGTATCCGGACTTGCAAGAGCACACCGCCGCGACCGCAAAGGGCGTGCCCGCGCGAACGATTCTCGAGCTCGGGATCGGCACCGGCGAGACCGCGAAGCGCGTGCTCGCCGACCATCCCGACGCCCGGCTGACGGCGATCGACTCGAGCGAGGAGATGCTCGAGCGCGCGCACACAGTCGTCCCGGAGGCCGAGCTGACGCTCGCGCGGCTCGAGGATCCGCTCCCGGACGGCCCGTTCGACCTTGTGGTCTCCGCCCTCGCCGTCCATCACCTCGACGGCCCCGGCAAGCAGGACCTCTTCCGCCGCATCGCGGCCGTGCTCGAGCCCGGAGGGACTTTTGTCCTGGCCGACGTGGTCGTCCCCGACCGCGAGGAGGACGTCGTCACGCCGATCGACGGCGTCTACGACACACCCGACCGCCTCGACGACCAGCTCGGCTGGCTGCGCGACGCCGGCCTCGACCCGGAGACGGTCTGGTCCTACAAAGACCTCGCCGTCGTGCGCGCTACGCGCCCGCAGCGACCAGGATGAAGTCGGTCGCGAACCCGAGGAAGAGCCCGAGCAGGATCCCCCACGTGACGACCGGCTTCGATGCGAGCGCGCGGCCGACGTTCAGCAGCTCCATCACGACGTAGAGGATCGAGCCCGCCGCCAGCGCGAAGAACAGGATCATCACGCTCTCGTTCACCCACACCTGGCCGATGACGGTGCCGATGAACGTCGGCCCGCCGCCGATCAGCCCGAGCAGCGCCAGGAAGCTCCAGCTGGGCCGCTCGCGATCACCGGTCAGCGGCGCGCAGATTCCGAGGCCCTCCGTCGCGTTGTGCAGGCCGAAGCCGATGATCAGGACGAGTGCCAGCGAGAGCTCGTTCGAGGCCGACGCCTGGCCGATCGCCAGTCCCTCGGAGAAGTTGTGCAGACCGATGCCGATGGCGATGAACGTCGCGAGCCAGCGCGCGGGCGACATGCCGGTGAAGTGGTGCTCGTGCTCGAACTCCGCCGTCGACGCCGCGCCCGGCCCGAGGAAGGCCTTCCGCCGGCGCCGCTTCATCCACAGGTCGTAGTAGACGAGGCTCATGAGGCCGACGCCGAAGCCGGCGAGTAGCAGGAAGGCGCGCCAGAGAAAGGTGCCGTCGTTCCCCGAGGTCAACGCGTCCTCGATCGGCGCGACCGCCTGGCTGAGGACGTCCCAGAAGAGGAAGACGAGCACTCCCGTCGCCACCGACGCGAGAAAAGCCTTCGTCGCAGCACTGACGTTCTGCATCCGGCCGATCGGCAGGCCGAGGAAAATCGTGGCGCCCGCAATCGCGCCGAGCAGGAGCGTCTGGGCGGTGCTCATGTAAGGCTCACCTTACAGGCTACGATCACCGTCAATGGCGCAGGGACACTCGATCGACGAGTACCTGGAGACGATCTATTTCCTCGCCTTCCCGATCGGCGAATACCCCGTCGCGGGCGGCTCGTCGCCCACGCTCGCGTCGCGCGTCGCCGAGATGCTCCGGGTCTCGCGCGCGTCGGCCGGGGAGATGTTGAAGCGGCTCGAGCGCGAAGGCCTGATCGAGCGCGGCGAGCACAAGGAGGCCCTGCTCACCGACACCGGCCGCGCACGGGCGGAGCGCGTCGTGCGCAAGCACCGCATCATCGAGCGCCTGCTGACGGACTTCATGGGCTACACCGCGGCGGAGGCGCACGTCCACGCCGACGCGCTCGGGGACACGTTCACCGAGGACATGGTCGAGCGCATCGACGAGCGGCTGGGACATCCCGAGCGCTGCCCGCACGGCTGGCCGGTCGACCCCGACTTCGAGCAGGAGGAGAACAAGCAGCTCGCGCCGCTCGCCGAGCTCGAGCCAGGGGCCCGCGCGACGATCGTGCGGCTGGCCGAGCACGACGGCGACCTGCTCCACTGGTTCTACGACGAGGGGCTCGTCCCGGGGCGCGAGATCGAGGTACGCGACGCCCAGCCGGCCGCCGGCCAGATCACCGTACGGCTGAACGGCGCGGAGCGCGCCATCGGCGAAAAGGCCGCCGCCGGCCTGTTCGTCAAGCCCGCGTAGAGCCAGGCCGATAGGAGCGGTATGACCGCTGCGGCCGAAGCCGTTGCCCTGCCACGCGTCGTCAGCCGGACGCTGACGTTGCCGTTCCTGTTCGCCGCGGCGACCGTCTACCACTTCCTGCAGTCGCGAGGGCACGCGACGCCGACGGTCTTCAACGACGAGCTGCTCTACTCGAAGCTCTCGCAGTCGATCGCCGCGGGGCACGGGCTCTCGATCCGCGGCCAGCACTTCTTCTTCCCCGCGCCGCTCGCGCCGCTCGCGCAGTCGCCGGCGTGGCTGCTCTCCTCGATGACCCACGCGTACGCGGCGGCGAAGCTCCTGAACGCCGCGATCATGTCCGCCGCCGTCTTCCCCGCCTATTGGCTCGCGCGCCGCGTCGTCCGTCCCTCGTATGCGCTCGTCACCGCGGCCGCGACGGTCGCGACGCCGGGAATGCTCTACCACGGCTACCTCATGTCGGAGGCGCTCGCGTACCCGGTCTTCCTCTGCGCCGTCCTCGTGCTTGTACGTGCGGTGGAGCGACCGACCGTCGCGGTGCCGTTCGTCTGCGCGCTGGCGATCGCGACGCGCGTGCAGTTCCTCGTCCTGCCGCTCGCCTACCTCGCGGCGGTCGCCGTTTGCGAGCGTGGCCGCTACCGGCGGCACCTCGTGCCTGCCTCGCTGACCGCGCTACTGATCGGCGTCCTCCTCGGGATTCCCGGCGCGCTCGGGCAGTACGGGGAGGCGACGCACATCGGACACGATCCCGGCGCGATTGCGCACTGGGCGCTGACGACGGGCTCGCTGCTGCCGTTCTCGCTCGGGCTCGCCGTCGTGCCCGGCGCGCTGTTCGGGCTCGCCGCACTGCGGCGGACGCCCATCGGCGTGATCTCGCTCGCGTGCACCGTGCTCTTCCTCGGGCAGGCGGCCCTGATCGCGGCCGGCGAGGCGCACCGCCCGCTCGAGCGCTACGTCTTCTACGTCACGCCGCTCGTGTTCCTCGCGTTCTTCGCCTACGTCGAGCGCGGCGCGCCGTGGCGGCGCGCGTACGTGCTCTTCACGATTGCCGGAGCCGTCGCGCTGTCGCTCGTCTCGTTCCCCGGCCTGACCGGGACGGCCGGGTTCTTCTTCGACGCGTTCACGCTGACGGGCTTCGCGCGCGCCTCGTTCTACCTCGGGCTGCCGAATGCGTCGCTGCTGTATGCGCTTGCCCCGCTCGCGCTCGGCGCGCTCGCCCTCGCCGCGCGCCGCCTGCCGTACGTCGTGGCGGGCGTCGCAATCGCGATCGCGCTCGCGACGGGCGCGGCCGGGTACGCGACGGACCGGCTGGCGACGGGCTTTGCCGCACGCACGTTCAACGCGCAGCCCGCCGACTGGCTGGACCGCTCCCAGCTCGGGGCCGCGACATATCTCGTCCTGCCGGCGTCCGACTACTTCGTCGGGACAAGCCTCGAGAGCTGGAATCGCGACGTCCGCCGCGTGGCGCTGCTCCAGGCGCAACCGCCCGATCCCTTCCCGGCCACGGTCGCCCGTGTCGAGCGCGACGGCAGCCTCGAGCTCGCCGCGCCAACGCGCATCCTCGTCGTGAACGTGTCAGGCAGCAGCCTTGGCCTCGACGGACAGGTCGTCGCGCGGCCGCGCCAGGGGCTCGTCGCCTACCGCCTCCCTGCGCACCCGCACGTGCGCTGGCTCGCCGACGGCCTCGCGCCCGATCGCTGGACGAGCTCGAAGCTCCGCTACCAGGCGTGGCCGGTGCGCGCGGGGCGCTACGAGCTGACGCTGTCCGTGCCGCACGGCATGGCGGCGCGCCGCGTCTGGGTCGGCAAGCATGAGCTGCGCGTCGGTTCCACGCCAAAGCGTCTGAGCGTCGCGACGGACGGACGGCCGCTCGTCGTGCAGGTCAAGGTGCCGAATGCGCCGCTCGGCGCGCGGGCGCTAGGCGTGCAGGTGCTCGCGCTGCGCTTCGTTCCGCGCTAGCCCGGCGGCATCGCGAAGCGCGTCGGCCTTGTCGGTGCGCTCCCACGTGAAGTCCCGGTCCTCGCGGCCGAAGTGCCCGTACGCAGCCGTCTTCCGGTAGATCGGCCGCTGGAGATCGAGGTCGCGGAGGATCGCCGCCGGACGGAGGTCGAAGTGCTCGCGCACGAGCGCCGCGATCCGGTCGGCCGGGATGTGCTCCGTGTTGAACGTCTGCACCGCGATCGACACCGGATGGGCGACGCCGATCGCATACGCGACGTTGACCTCGCAGCGGTCGGCGAGGCCGGCCGCGACGATGTTCTTCGCGACGTAGCGTGCCGCGTACGCCGCCGAGCGGTCGACCTTGGTCGGGTCCTTGCCGGAGAACGCGCCGCCGCCGTGCCGCGCGGCCCCGCCGTAGGTGTCGACGATGATCTTGCGGCCGGTCAGGCCGGTGTCGCCCATCGGCCCGCCCAGCACGAACTTGCCGGTCGGGTTGACGAAGACGAAGTCCCGGTCGCCGAGCAGCCGCTTCTCGTCGTACAGCTCCGCCGGCAGGATCGGGTGCAGGACGCGCTCGATGATGTCGGGCTTGATCAGGTCCTCCGAGGAGATGCCGTCCGAGTGCTGGGTGGAGACGAGCACGCGCTCGATCTCGACCGGCCGCTGGCCGCCGTTGTCGTCGCGTTCGTAGCGGACCGTCACCTGCGCCTTGCCGTCCGGCCGCAGATACGGAAGCTCGCCTGCCTTCCGAACCTCGGCGAGCCGCTTGCAGATCTTGTGCGCGAGCATGATCGGCAGGGGCATCAGCTCCTTCGTCTCGTTCGTCGCGTAGCCGAACATCATCCCCTGGTCGCCGGCGCCGACCTTGTCGAGCGGATCCTGGTCGCCCGGGTCGTGCTGGGCCTCGTACGACGAGTCCACGCCCTGCGCGATGTCGGGCGACTGCTCGTCGAGCGCGACGACGACGCCGCAAGTAGTGGCGTCGAAGCCCCACTCCGAATGCGTGTAGCCGATCTCCGAGATGCGCTCGCGGACGAGCTTCGGGATGTCGACGTAGATCTCGGTCGAGATCTCGCCGGCCACGACGACGAGGCCGGTGGTGATCAGCGTCTCGCAGGCCACGCGGCCGTGCGGGTCGCCGCTCAGCACCGCGTCGAGGACGCTGTCAGACACCTGGTCGGCAATCTTGTCCGGATGGCCTTCGGTGACCGACTCGGACGTGAAGAGGAACTCTCGCGCGCTCATGGGCGCGCAGACTACCGGCCGCGCTAGTTGATCCGGAGAAAGAAGGTGACCTGGATCTCGTGCGTGTGCGAGGCGGCGTATTCGACGGCGGAGCGCAGCGGCTTGATGTTGCGCGCGATCTCGGCGGGAATGTGCTGCTGAGCGAGCTTTTCGACGTAGGGGACGCCCGCGTGGATGTTCACGTAGAGCGTGCTCCAGGTCCTGTCGGGCATTCCCGACGCGTTCTTGGCCTGCTGGAACTCGGCGCTGTCGGAAAGCGACGTGCCTGAGCCTTTCAAGCTGCGGATCCCCTGCGGCTGGTCGGTGACGACGAACTTCCCGTCGACGTCCGCGTAGTAGAGGCCGATGCCGCTCGACGCCATCGCGTGCACCGACGTGCCGCCGACCTTCCGGACAGCCGGCGCAGAGCCGGCGAGCTTCATGACCATCCGGTCGACGATCGGGGTGCCGGCGGTGCTCGGCGTCGAGACGAGCGTGACCTCGGGGATGCGCGCGCCGGGACGCGCGTAGATCGCGTTCTCACCCTCGAGCACGCGCCCGATCTGCTTCAGGGGCTGCGCGAACTGTCGGAACTCGGGCGTGTTGAGCACCGGGTTCTGCCCCAGGCCGTCGAACATGCCCTTCGAGCCGTGGAATGAGAGATAAACGAGCGCGTCTCCCGGCACCGTCCCGAGCAGCTTCGGGCTGAAGGCGCCCGACTTCGACGAGCCCTTGAAGAGCGAGCCCGGCGTCCCGTGCACGATCGTGTCGAAGCCGATTCCCTGGGACGTGGCGCCGAGGCGCGCCGCGATCCAGTCGAGCGTGCCCACCTTGTCGATGTACGGGTGCAGGCGCGCGCCGCCGTACTGGCGCGCGAGCTTCATCAGAAAGCCGCCGTTGACGTACGCGCGCATGACGGAGTCGGTGCCCAGGCGAGCCATCGACTGCTTGAAGGACTTGTCGTCGGCCAGGGACGTCGCCGCAGCGTTGCTCTCCTGCTCGAAGCGGTCGATCGTCGCGCGGTCGGGCGCGAGCACGTACCAGCCGCGGAACTTCTCGTAGACCACGCGGTTGCTCGGATCCTGCTCGGCCTTGCTCGCCTTTGCGATGAGCTCCTTGAACTTCGCCTCGTTCTTCGGCTGCATCAGGGCGACGACGTTTCGGCCGTTGTTCTTGAAGTCGAGCCAGACGACGTCGAGCTCACCCTGGAGCACCGGCTTGACGTCCCGCTCCCAGCTCACGTCCGCGCTGGTCATGTCCTGCTTGATCGAGTCGACGGCCTTCTGCTTGTCCGGGAACTTCGACGCGAGCGAGTCGATCGTCTGCCACTGCTGCGACTGGGGATCCGCGTCGATCGCGACGAACGCCGGCGCCGAGGCGGGCACGATGCTGCTCGCGCCCGAGCCGAGCTGCGCCGTCGTGCCGCCGCACCCTGCGGCCAGCACTGCCGTGACGGCCAGGACCACTGTCAGCCGGCGCATTGCCTGCATTCCTGCCCAATCGGCCCGGCGGGGTGACTCCTTGATCCCTAACAGGGTCCGGGTTAGCTGCGGCGGACGAGCTCGCAGCCGCGGCCGACTCGGTCGCGGCGGTCGACGTAGGCGAGGTCGTAGCCGGCCCCGCACGAGACCGTGTCGTGAAAACGATTCCGCGCATTGATGACGTCGGGCAGCCACGTCCCGAAGATCGCCCCGCCGGTGTTCTCGTCCGGTCGGATGCAGTGGTAGGTGAGGCGGTGCTCGTGACGCCCGTCGAGCTGCACGAAGCGGAGCTCGTTGCCGCCGAGCTCGGGTTCCGCCGCAAAGGCCATCGTCTTCCCGCTCGGCGCGACCGCCGGCTGAAAGTCGTCGCTGCCGTAGAACACGGACGCGTCGTGCGTGGCCGTTCGCACGCGGCCCGTCGCGAGATCAGCGACGCGGATCGCATTGTGCGCGAGTCCTCGTCCGACGTACAACACGTCGATCACATGCCTTCCGTCCGGCGCCCAGCGCGGGCTCGTCGCTTTCGGGTCCACGAGCTTGTCGCCGGTTCCGTCAGCCCCGCTCACGCGAATGCCGACCCCGGGTGCGGCCGTGTAGGCGATTCGTGCCCCGTCCGGCGACCAGGCCGGCTGGCCGCCATCGGCGATGACCTGTGCGTTGCCGCCGTCCGCGTCGGCGACGGTAATCCCTCCGGTGCCGACGTACGCGATTCGCCGGCCGTCTGGCGACCATGCCGGCTGAGTCGCACCGTGTGCAAGAACCCGTTGCGGCGTGCGCAGCTCGCCGTTGAAGTCGACGTACGCGAGTTGACCGTCGCGCGACCACGTCAGAAACGTCGTCGGCGGCTCGCGCATGCCCTGGAACGAGGCGGCCACCTGCGCACCTG
>VAXO01000074.1 GCA_005888435.1 Actinomycetota bacterium
GGGACACGAGCCTACGAGGCGGCAGCGAGCAAGGACTCGCTCCGCTGGAGGTAGCGCCGCGCGCCGACCGAGCGCCAGAAGGCAAGCGCGCGCTCGAGCTGCACGTTGGCCTCCGCATGCCGTCCCTGCTGGACCAGCCATTCACCCGCCCACAGCCGCGCCTCCGCGGCTGCGGAATAGCCACCCATGAGCTCCAGCGTGGCAACAGCAGCGCCAAAGTCGCGTTGGATGAGCGACGACACGACCTCGAGCCACGCGACGGAGAGTGAGGACTCCTCGATTTCGCTCTGCAGCCGCGCCTCGTTGCCGGTTGACCACGCGGCGAACCACGCGTCGAGCACCCACAGCTCGACGTAGCCGGCTCGCGTTTCGGCCCAGGTCTGCAGGAGCTCCTCGACGAGCGCGGCCGCGTCGTCTGTCTGCCCGAGCTCGGCATGGAGCCGGGCACGGAATGCGAGCGGACCGCACAGGCTTTGGAAGACGGGACTTCCGCGAACAAGCTCAACGGCCCGGTCGCCATCGACGATCGCGTCGTCGACGGAACCCTCCGCGAGCAGCATGCGAGCGCGACAGATGCGCGTTTGGGGCTGAATCCAAAACGGTGACTCTTCAAACCCGGCAATCAGCTCGCTGCAGATTTGTCGCGCCGCTTCCCACTCACCCACGAGCAGGTGATCGAAGGCGATTTCGGTCGAGAGCCAGCGCGTCGGTTCCTCGTAGCCCAGCTCACGAGCACCCTGCAAGGCCTCCCGATGCAGCTCAGCCGCACGCTGAAGCTGCCCATGCACGGTGAGCACGGAAGCAAGATTGCCGCACGCGCGGACGTACTCGGGCCCGCCGATACCGCGCGCGATCTCTCGGCTCGCCTCGAGGTCGGTAATGCCGGCGTTTTCGCCCAGAGCCACGCGTGCGACACCGATGCTGTTCAACAGGTGCGCGCGCATCTCGTCGTGCCGGAGGTTCTCGGCAAGCGCAAGCGCCTGCCGCCCGAGGGTCACCGCACGCTCGTTCTCGTCCCCGAGCGCCGCGAACCTCGCCAGATCGGCGAGCACCCGAAGTTTGGCGTTCTCGTTTGTCATCCGCCCTGCAAAGCCCTCAGCCGCCCTGAAGTACTCGTCGGCTCCCGCATGGTCGCCGCGCAGCCAGCGATATTCGCCAAGCGCCATCTCGGCTCTCGCCGCTTCGTCGACGTCACCCTCGACCAGCACGTCGCGGGCGCGGCGGAGTAGCCGATCGTTGCCGATGTCGACGTACATCGCGGCCTCTGCGTGCTCGAGCACGAGGCGCGCCCAGTCCGGATCGTCCTCCGGCGTCAGGTCGACAGCTGCCTCGAAGTACCGCGCGGCGTTCACGAACGCGTTGAGGGCACGCGCGCGGCGGCCCGCGTCGCGCAGCGCAACGCGCGCGCGAGGGCCCAACTCGGTCACGTCGCGACCGGACGCCCGTGAGTACTCCAGGGCACTGAGGTAGTGATGCGCCAGCAACTCGGCAGCGTCCTCGCCGCGCACGTGCCGCTCGATCCAGTTCGCGGCTTGCTCGTGTCTCTCCGCCCGCCTGATCCGGGGGATCTGAGCGTACGCGACGTCCCGGACCAGAACATGCCGGAACGCAAATTGGAGCTCCTCCTCTACGGACGAGCGCCGCTCGCGGCGCACGAACTCCTTGCGTTCGAGCGCGCGAAGAGCTTCGTCGAGCGCGGCCGCGTCGCGGCGCGCGTCGATCAGCGCACCCCGCCAGAACACCTTGCCCATCACGGCGGCGTCCTGAAGCAGGTCCTTTTCGATGCGGGTCAGCGAATCGAGCCGTGCCGAGATGAGACCCTGAAGCGTGTCCGGCAGCTGAAGCTCCGCGCTGCCGTTGGGCTCACCTTGCTCGACGACCATCCGCGCGAATTCCTCTGCGTACAACGGATTTCCACCGGCGCGCGCGAGGACGGCGGTCTGCACCTCTGCCGGAAGGACCGATCGCTCCAGCACCGTGTGCACGAGCTCGGCCGTTTCCGACTCGGACAGTGGGGCCAGCGACAACATCGCGGAGTTGGGCTTCCCACCGCCCCAATGCGGACGGCGCCCGAGCAGCTCCGGCCGCGCCGTCGCGACGACCAGCAGCGGCACCGCCGTGGCCCAGTCGACGAGGCTGTCGACGAAGTCGAGTAGCCCGTCGTCGGCCCAGTGGAGGTCCTCGAAGACGAGAACGGTCGGCCGTTCCTCAGCGAGTCCCTCGACGAAGCGGCGCCACGCCACGAACGCTTCGCCGCGGCGGTCCCCTCCCGAAGCGTCGTCGGCGATGCCGACGAGCGGCCGCAACATCGAGCGCAACCACTCCACGTCCTGGTCACCGGAGATACGACCGATCGTCTCCTGAAGCTTCGACTCTGCGATGCGAGTTGGATCGCTCTCGAGGATCCCGGCTTCGGCCTTGACCATTTCACCGAAGGCCCAGTAGGTCACGCCTTCGCCGTACGGAAGCGAGCGCCCCTGACGCCAGCGTGTCAGCTCCGGTTCGGCCTCGATCCGGATCGACAGCTCCTGTACCAGCCGGCTCTTTCCCATGCCGGGAACGCCGACGATCGTTACGAGCTGCGGTTCGTGCTCGGCACGCGCCCGCGCGAGCGCATCGAGCAGTTGATCGAGCTCGCGCCGGCGGCCGACGAGTCGTGTCATCGGCTTCAGGTCGACGTCCACCCCGAACAGCGACCGAGCGGAGACGGCCTCCCAAATCCGAACGGGCTCCTGCTTTCCTTTTGCCTCGATCGGCTCCCGAGGGCGGTACTCGATGCGTTGGGCGGTCGCAGCGTGCGTCTTCTCGCCGACGAGGATCCCGTTGACAGGCGCCGCCGTTTGCAGGCGAGCGGCCGTGTTGATCACGTCGCCGGCCACCAGGCCCTCACCGGCGTCGGCACGCGCATCGACGGTGACGAGCGCCTCGCCCGTGTTCACCGCGAGTCGCACGTCAACGGCGTCTTCGTCGAGCGCCCAGTCGCGAATTGCCAGTGCGGCTCGCACCGCGCGCTCCGCGTCGTCTTCGTGGACGACAGGCGCTCCGAACACTGCGACGACGGCATCGCCGATGAACTTCTCGACCGTTCCGCCGTGACGTTCGAGCTCCGAGCGAACGCGAGCGTGGTACGACGACAGCTCCGCGCGGACGTCCTCCGGATCCGACCGCTCCGCGCGCGCCGTCGAGCCGACGAGGTCGCAGAACACGACGGTGACGATCTTCCGCTCCTCGACCGGCCGCGCCGCGGGAGCCAGGCGTGCTCCGCACTCCGAGCAGAACTTCGCCGCTGCCGCGTTCTCCGAGCCGCATGACGGACACTTCACGGCCGAAGCGTACGTCGCATCTACGACGACGACTTGTTTACCGTAGTCGCAGAAGCGCGCGCATAAAGCTGAAATGCGCACGAGACCGATCGAGGGAGGTTGCGATGGCGACCTATGAGTCGGATCGAGAACGCGAGCCGGCCGAACCGGAGCAAGCGGAACCGGAGATGATGCCGGAGGAGGCAGAGGGCGTGACGCCGCCGGAGCCGGACATGCTGCCCGAGGAGCCCGACATCACCGTGCCCGAACCTGAGCCCGAGAGAAGCTGATTCTCGAGCTGCTCTACGCGCTTCGCGGGCCGCAGCGAGCTCTTGTTCGGTCCACCAGTAGAAGTCCCGGCGTCGGTAGCGGCATGACGCCCACTTGAGTGCTACCCGACCTTCCGCGGAGGCGCGACGCGGAGATGCTCCCGCAGCCGGACGTACGCTGCGTCGAATCCTCCGACGGCGACCGTCGCCCAGGTGTCGACGGTCGAGCCGACGACATGATCAAGGAGCGGGACGAGCACTACAACGGCTCCGCCGCCGGCCGCACCGCTGCCCGCTCGGACGTCTTCTCCGACGGCTTCTCGGGACGGGCGAGCAGCACCGCGCCGACCGTCACCGCGCCGAACGCGAGCACGCGCAGGCCGCCGAGCACGCCGCCAGGCACCGCCTCATCGAGGACGATCGTTCCGGCGGCGATGGGAACGGCGTTCGTCAGCAGCGTGGCGAGGCCGGCGACGGTGAGCGCAGCCCCCGCCTGGTAGCCGATCTGCAGCAGAGCGGTCCCGAGCGTGTAGCCGACGATCAACGTGAGGACGAACGCCACGCGCACGCCGCCCTGAGTCGCGACCTTGGTCGAGACATCGCCGATGGAGAAGAACAGACCACCGGCTAAGCCGTACGCGACGGCGACGAAGTTCAACCTTCGCCCGAACAGGATCAGCAGGAGGGCGATGCCCGCGGTGACGCCAAGCCAGAGCAGGATGGCCCGAGTCGAGCCGGTACCGCCTCCCCCGCTGCCACCCGCCAGCGACACACCGAGCGCCGTCAGGCCGAGCACGGAAAGGAGCACTCCGCTCAGCTCGTGCCGGCTGAGTCGGCGGCGCGCGACGCGGGCCGAGACGTACGCGAGCACGCCGATTCCCCCGGCGACGACGCTCTGAACCAACGCGAGTGACGCCAGCGCGAGCGCGGCGGCATACAGCAGGAACCCGCCTGACTCCATCGCGAAGCCGAGCAGCCAGCTGCGATCCGAGAGCAAGATCCGCGCCGATCGCGCAGATAGGCGATGTTGGTGAGCGTCGTCGAAACGAGCGCGAGCAGGAGTGCGATCGCGGTGCCGACGCTCATGTGAGACGTCAGCCTGCCAGGATCGCCGTCGGCGAGGTGCTGCGCCTAGCGGCCGAGCGCGCGACGCTCGATCTCCGCCCCGAGCACTTTCTGATCGGCCAACAGGCGCTTCAACTGCAGCCGGATGACGCTGATCTGCTGGGCGAAGGATCGGGTCTGCTCGGTGCTGATCTCGGCCGCATCCATGTAGATGAGCGCCTGCTTGAGGCTCTCCAGATCCCGGCCGATGTCGTCGAAGCTCCGCCCCGCTTGCTCCACGCCTAGCTGTTACCCGACTCGGCCCGCTCCAAATCGCAAGGAAGCCGCATGAGCGGCTCCCTCGCGGTATCGGTCGGCGCCGTTAGTGGATGTGCAGGTTGACGCCGAGCAGGATCAGCGGCCAGAGCACGGTCGCCAGGAGAGCCGAGGCGATCTGCTTCAGGCTGTGCAGCTGCGACCAGTAGTGGTGCGTGCCCGCCACGATCCCGCCGGCAACGAGATACACGACGACGAGCAGGCTGAAGCCCGGACGTGTTCTCGATGCGCTTGGAGCGTAATAACTCATCTGCGAAACCCCCTCTGTGTCGCCCTCCTCCTACCCTGCTTTGAAATCAGGAAACGGCCGGTCAGACGCGGTGGTACCGGGCCTGCAAGAGGCCGAAGACGCCATAGGCGATCAGCCCCGCCGCAACGGCGGTGAGGAGCCAGGTGCCGTATGCGGCTCGCGCCAGATGCGACATCGCGCCGCCGAGGCTCACGACCTTGCCGGCGTTGTAGTCGACCGCAGCCTTCACCATGAACCACGACACGACGCCCAGGACGAAGCCGAGCGAGACGAAGCCGATGGTGCCGACCAGCTCGAGCAGCCGCCTGGCGCCGGCGTCGAGCTCGCGTTGGTCGAGGGATTCCGTGAAGCGCCTGCTGACGCCCCAGTAGACGTTGACCACAGCGATGATCGCCAGGGCGACGCCGAGGGCGGCGACGATCGCCGTCCCGCCCGGCCAACCGAGGATGCCCGCAGCCGCTCGCTTCGGGCTGCCGCTTGCGCGCGCCCCGAGCAGGACACGCACCGCCGAAACTGTCAGCAGCGCATAGAGAACCGACTGCCCGAGCTGGATCGCGCGCCGGCCGAGCCCGCCGAGGTTGTTGCCCATTCCGCCGCGATCGAAGAGCGCCTGCGCGAGACGCCAGATCGAGTAGCAGGCGAAGCCGATTGCGAGCAGCAAGAGCAGCACACGCGTCCAGCCGCCCTGCGCCAGCACGACGAAGGCGCCGCGTGGATCCGTCAGGCGTCCGCTGTCACCGAACGCGAGCTCGAGCGCGAGCACGCCGATGATCAGGAAGCAGGTGCCTTGCGCGGCGAACCCGATGCGGCCGAGCCAGCCCACCCAGGGTTTGCGCGCCGTACGGTGTGCTGTGGACATCACGGCCACGACAGGCGGATTGCCCGTCTGGCAGAGCCCCAACCATCGAAGGGGTTTCAGCCGCCGACGGGGGGAAACCGTGAGCGCCGAGGAGGTGGACACAGATGGGAGACAAGAGCGACCGCGCTTCAGGCGCAATGAAAGAAGCCACCGGCAAGGCCACCGGAAATGAAGGCCTCGCCGAAAAGGGGCGCCGCGAGCAGATCAAAGGCAACGTCAAGAAGAGCGGCAAGAAGCTGAAGGACGCCGGCAAGAAGATGTGACGACCGCGGCAGTCGCCGAGCGAGCGGCCGGAGGTCGTCCCGGGCGCTTGGGCGCGCTCGTCGCGGCGGCGTCCATCGGTCTCGGCGCAGCGGTGCTGACGTACAGGCTGCTGCGGTCAGGCGGGCAGTCCTAGGCAGGGATCTGACAAGGAGCGTGCCGTTCGGCACGCTCCTCGCGTCCTCTGGCGCTCCTGGCGACGGTTCATGATCTGTAGTTACTATGGATCGAGAACTAGCTCAGGAGTGTGAATCCGTAGTGGAGAAATACCTGCTCATCCCGCTGGACGACACCGTCGTCTTCCCGAACATGACTGCCACCCTCCCCGTCGACGCCGGCGATGAAGCGCGGGTTCTTCTCGTGCCTCGCCACGAGAGCGTGTACGCGAAGGTCGGCACGGTCGCCGAGGTCGTCGAGCGCGGCCGCATGCCCGGCGGCGCCCAGGTCACGACGCTCACCGGACTCCACCGCGCCCTGATCGGCGCGGCCGGGACGGGCAGCGCCGGCCGCCTCTACGTCGAGGCCGAGGATCGGCCCGACGAGACGCCGGCGCCGATCAAGACGCGCGAGCTCGAGACCGAGTACCGCGCCCTCGTCCAGGAGATCCTGGAGCTTCGCGACGCCGACCCGCGCATCGGTGAGTTCCTCCGCTCGGTCGTCGAGCCCGGTGCGCTTGCCGACACAGCGGCCTACTCGCCCGACCTGACCTTCGAGCAACGCGTCGAGCTGCTCGAGACGCTCGACGTCGTCGAGCGGCTCCAGCTCTCCGTCTCGCTGCAGCGCGAGCGGCTGGCAGAGCTCCAGGTTCGGCGCCGCATTCGCGACGATGTCGAATCCGGCGCGCAGGCGCAGCAGCGCGAGTACTTCCTGCGCAAGCAGCTCGACTCGATCCGCAAGGAGCTCGGCGAGGACGACGCGTCGGTCGTCGACGAGTACCGGCGCAAGCTCGACGAGACTTCCCTGCCCGACGAGGTGCGCGAGCAGGCCGAGCGCGAGCTCGGGCGGCTCGAGCGGATGGGCGACGCCTCGGGCGAGGCGTCGATGATCCGCACCTATCTCGACTGGCTGCTCGCCGTGCCCTGGGGCAAGACATCCGAGGAGCGGCTCGATCCGAAGCTCGCGCGCGAGATCCTCGACACCGACCACGCCGGTCTCGACGACGTGAAGGAGCGCATCGTCGAGTACCTCGCCGTGCGCAAGCTGAGGCAGGAGCGCGGTATCGCCGAGGACAAGCGCTCCGGCGCGATCCTGACGCTGATCGGCCCGCCCGGAACGGGCAAGACATCGATCGGCGAGTCGATCGCGCGGGCGCTCAACCGTGAGTTCGTGCGGATGTCGCTCGGCGGCGTGCGCGACGAGGCCGAGATCCGCGGGCACCGCCGCACCTATATCGGCGCGCTGCCGGGCCGGCTTGTTCGCGCCTTGCGCGACGCCGGGACGATGAACCCGGTGATCATGCTCGACGAGGTCGACAAGGTCGGCGCCGACTGGCGCGGCGATCCGTCGGCCGCGCTGCTCGAGGTGCTCGACCCGGCGCAGAACCACTCGTTCCGCGACCACTACCTCGACGTCGAGCTCGACCTCTCGCAGGTCGTGTTCATCGCCACGGCGAACGTCGCCGAGACGATCCCCGGGCCGCTGCTCGACCGGATGGAGGTCATCCGCTTCGACGGCTACACGGTCGACGAGAAGGTCGCGATCGCCCGCGGCTACCTGTGGCCGCGGCAGCGCGAGCGCAACGGTCTGCGGGAGGACGAGGTGGAGATCGCCGCCGAGCAGATCGAGCTCGTCGTCACGGAGTACACGCGTGAAGCCGGTGTGCGACAACTCGAGCGGGAGCTCGGGAAGCTGCTGCGCAAGACCGCGACCCGGATCGCCGCGGGCGACGCCGCGCCGCCGATCACCCTTGACGAGGCGGCCGTGCGCGACGCGCTCGGGCGCCAGCGCTTCTGGCAGGAGTCCGCCGAGCGGACGGCCGTGCCGGGCGTTGCAACAGGCCTCGCCGTGACCGGCACGGGCGGCGACGTCCTCTTCATCGAGGCGACTCGAATGGACGGCGACGAGCGGCTGACGCTCACGGGGCAGCTCGGCGACGTGATGAAGGAGTCGGCGCAAATCGCACTCTCATGGGTGCGTGCGCACGCGGATCGCCTCGACCTGCAGCCTGAGGACATCCGCGGCTCGTTCCACGTGCACGTCCCGGCCGGCGCCATCCCGAAGGACGGGCCGAGCGCCGGCATCGCGATGACGACCGCGCTCACGTCCCTGTTGACGCGGCGTCCGGTCAAGCACACTGTCGGCATGACCGGGGAGGTGACGCTGCAGGGCCGCGTCCTGCCGATCGGCGGGCTGAAGCAGAAGATCCTCGCGGCCCACGCCGCCGGCCTGACCGACGTGATCCTTCCCGAACGCAACCGCGCCGACCTCGACGACGTCCCGGCGGATGTGCGCGAGGCCATGACCTTCCATCCCGTGCTCAGCGTCGACGAAGTGCTCGACCTCGCGCTCGAGCCGACGCCGGACCATGCGCTGCAGGCGGCGTGAGCCGGTTCCCGAGGAGGTCCGCCGCGCGGCGGGCCTCCTCGAGCGGCGCTGGACGCTTTCGATCCTCTATGCGTCCGTCGACGGCGCGACGCGCTTCAACGAGTTCCGCGAAGCCCTCGGGCGCGTGCCACCGGCGACGCTCACGGCGCGCTTGACGGAGCTGGTCGCCGCCGGCCTGCTCGAGCGGCGCGTCCTCGACACGCGGCCGCCCGCGGTCGAGTACCGGCTCACCCGAAGGGGGCGCCAGTTCGAGCCGCTGGTCCGCGAGCTCGTGCGCTGCGCGCGCTGATCCGGGTGGGTGCGTTCTGGCACACGGCTGACGAGCTGCCCGACCGGCCGGCCGACGCAGCCCAGCGGCGCGCGAACCTGCGTCGCATCGCCTCGCTGTTCTCGCCGTACCGCCTCCGGCTCGGCGGCGTTTTGCTCCTGATCGTTGTCTCGGCCGGGCTCGGCGTCCTCCCCGCCTTCCTGCTGAAGCGAGCCCTCGAGGCGATCGGGCATAACGACACGACTGCGCTGTCCTTTGCAGCCGCCGGGATGATCGCAATCGCGATCGTCACCGGCGCGCTCGGCGTCATCCAGACGCTCCTCTCCAACCAGGTCGGCCAGCGCGTCATGCACGACCTGCGCACGAAGGTGTTCCGCCACCTGCAGCGCCTGTCGCTCGCGTTCTTCACGAACACGCGCACGGGCGAGGTGCAGTCGCGGATCTCGAACGACATCGGCGGCGTCCAGAACGTCGTCACGAACACCGCGACCTCGATCGCCTCGAACGTGACGACCGTGGTCGCGACGATGGTCGGCATGCTGTTCCTGAACTGGATCCTCGCGCTGTTCGCCTTCGCGCTGATCCCGTTCTTCGCGATCCTGACGCGACGGGTGGGCAACCAACGCCGCCGAATCGCCAAGACGACGCAGGAGACGCTCGCGGACATCTCCAGCGTCGTGCAGGAGTCGCTGTCCGTGTCCGGGATCCTGCTCGGAAAGACGATGGGCCGCGGCGACGACCTGGCCGGTCGCTTCGAGTCGGACTCGCGCAGGCTCGCCGACCTCGAGGTGCGGCAGCGCATGGCCGGGCGCTGGGTGATGGCCTCGATCCAGACGAGCTTCGCAGTCATGCCCGCCGCCGTCTACTGGATCGGCGGGGTCCTGATCGCGAATGGATCGAGCACCCTTTCGATCGCGACGCTCGTCGCCTTCACCACGCTGCAGACGCGCCTCTTCTTCCCCGTCGGCTCGCTGCTCGGCGTCGGGCTCGACGTCCAGACCTCGCTCGCGCTCTTCGACCGCATCTTCGAGTATCTCGACCAGCCGATCGACATCCAGGAACGGCCCGATGCGCGCAACGCCGCCAGCGCGGGTGACGTCGTCTTCGACGACGTCTGGTTCCGGTACGCGGACGAGTGGACATTGCGCGACATCTCCTTCACCGTCCCCGCTGGTTCGAAGACGGCGCTGGTCGGCGAGACCGGCTCGGGCAAGACGACGCTCGCGTACCTGACGGCACGGCTCTACGACGTCGACCGGGGAAGCGTCGCGATCGACGGCGTCGACGTCCGCGACCTGACGTTCCGAGCCTTGTCCGATCTCGTCGGCGTCGTGTCGCAGGAGACCTACCTCTTCCACGAGTCCGTCCGCGAGAACCTGCGCTTCGCCAAGCCCGATGCGACGGACGAGGAGATCGAGCGTGCGGCCGAGGCGGCGCGCATCCACCATGTGCTCGCCGCGTTGCCGGACGGCTACGACACGATCGTCGGCGAGCGGGGCTACCGCTTCTCGGGCGGCGAGAAGCAGCGGATCGCGATCGCGCGAACGATCCTGCGCAATCCGCCGATCCTCGTCCTCGACGAGGCGACGAGCTCGCTCGACACGGAGACCGAGCGCCTCGTGCAGGAAGCGCTCGATCGGCTCTCGGAGGGCCGCACCACCATCGCCATCGCCCATCGCCTCTCGACGGTGCGCGACGCCGACGAGATCATCGTGCTCGACCACGGTCGCGTCGTCGAGACCGGGACGCATGACCAGCTGCTGCGGGCCGGCGGGCGGTACGCGGCGCTGGCGGCTCGCGATGCCGAGCTTTCGGCAGCGTGAGCGTCGCAGCGGTCGTCTTCGACCTCGACGGGGTGCTCGTCGACTCCGAACAGGTGTGGGACGACGCCCGCCGCGAGCTCGTCGCAGAGCGCGGCGGCACCTGGACCGACGACGCGACCAGGGCGATGATGGGCATGAGCTCGCCGGAGTGGTCGCGCTACGTGCACGAAGAGCTGGGCGTCGACCTCGAGCCCGCCGCGATCTCCGCCGCAGTCGTGGACCGGCTCGAGCGGCTCTACCGTCGGCGGCTGCCGCTCCTACCGGGCGCGCGTGAGGCGGTCGAGGCGCTTGCGGAGCGGTGGCCGCTGGGGCTCGCCTCGTCCTCGAATCGGGAGATCATCGACCTCGTGCTCGAGCTTTCGGGCCTCGCGAGCGCGTTCACTGCGACGGCTTCGTCCGAGGAAGTCGCGCGCGGCAAGCCCGCGCCGGATGTCTATCTAGAGGCGGCGCGCCGCCTCGACGTGTTGGCCGCAGATTGCGCCGCCGTCGAGGACTCGAGCAACGGCCTGCGGGCGGCGGCCGCCGCGGGGATGACGGTGATCGCGCTCCCGAACTCGGCATTCCCCCCGGACGAAGATGCGCTGCGGCTCGCGGCCGCCGTCATTCACTCGCTCGACGAGCTGCGCCCGACGCTGCCGGCACTCGCGGCCTGAAGGCTCTCGCTGCTCGCGTATCGCATCAGCGCAAGCCCGCCCCACGTCGAGCTGCGCGAGGTGGAGGAGCCGGTGCCGTCGCCGAACGAGACGCTCGTTCGGGTCCGCGCCTTCTCGCTCAACCGCGGCGAGGTGCTCGACCTTGCCGCCCGCGCCGACGGAGCCGCGGTCGGCTGGGATTTTGCCGGCGTTGCGACGACGGGAGAGCGCGTCGTCGGCGTCGTTCGGGGCGGAGCGTGGGCGGAGCTGGTCGCCGTTCCGGCGTCCCAGCTCGCCGTGGTTCCAGACGGTGTGTCCGATGCCGAGGCGGCCACCCTGCCGACGGCCGGCCTGACGGCGCTGCGCTCGCTCGAGCTCGGCGGCTTCCTCCTCGGCAAGCGTGTTCTCGTCACCGGCGCCAGGGGCGGCGTCGGCGGCTACGCGGTTCAGCTCGCAGCGCTCGGCGGCGCGTCGGTGACCGCACTGGTTCGCAATGTCGAGACGTCCGTGCCCGGCGCTGCTCGTGTCATCGATCGCATTGCCGACGAGTTCGACCTCGTCGTCGACGCGGTCGGCGGCGAGACGTTCGCTGCAGCGATCGAGCACGTTGCACCGGGCGGCCTCGTCGTGAATCTCGCAACCGGCAGCCCCGACGAGGTCGTGTCGTTCCGCGCGGCGCGCTTCGACCGAGCGCCCGGTGCGAGGATCTACACGCTGAATCTGTTCGACGAGCTGCCCCGCATGGACGCCGCCAAGAGCCTCGGCCGTCTGGCCGACCTGCTTGCCCAGAGACGGCTCACGGCGCCCGTCGCGCTCGAGGCGCCGTGGCAGGAGCTCGACCACGCGATCGACACGCTGCTGAACCGGTGGATCGGCGGCAAAGCGGTCCTACACGTCGGCTGAGCTCAACCGGGGCGGCTCATGCTGTCGATGCAGACCGTGCACGCGAGGATGAGCGCGTCGTCCTGGCCGGGCGCGACCTCGATGCCGTAGGTATCGCGTATCCGGAACCAGCGCTTGGACACCTCCGCGACCTTGTCGCCGTCGCGCTTGAACTCGTACTCGTGGTCGACGATGTTCCCCTTGGCTTCGAGATCGGGACCGCCCTCGACCTCGATTGAGTACCGCTCGCGAAGGGGAGTGATGAGGGCTTTCTTGATCGTCGCGACCGTTTGGCCGGCGCGCTCGACCTGCATCTTGTCCCGGATGCTGAGCTTCTTCTCCTGGATCGTGAAGAGCTCGTCGCCGGACGGGCTCTCGAGCACGAACGTGTCGCGTATGCGGAGCGCCTTCCCGTTCACCTTGAACGCCTTCTCCCCAGAGTCGTTCTCGATCCAGAAGTCGTCCCCGATCGCAAACAGCTTCTCGCGCATCGTGTAGCGCGTTCCGTCGAGGCCGCGGTTCCGCAGCAGTCCCATGCCTGCGATGGTGCCGAGACGCCGGTCCCGGCGCATCATCCAATTCGGATGGTCTCAGGTCAGGCACCGTCGATCTCAACCGGCCGCTCCGTACTCCCCCTCGGTGACGTGGTCGCCCCAGGTCGCGCTGTTTCCCTCGTCGTCGACCTGGAGCATCGCGATGTGGGTCATGAAGCGCGTCGGCGACGCGCCGTGCCAGTGCTCCTCCCCGGGCTCGAAGAAGACGCGATCGCCTGGGCGGATTTCCTCGACCGGCCCGCCGCGCCTTTGGCAGCGACCGACACCCTCGAGCACGTAGATCGTCTGGCCGTTCGGATGCGTGTGCCACGCCGTGCGCGCGCCCGGCGTGAAATGCACGGCGCTTGCGCTTACGCGCGACGAAGCAGACGGTGCGGCGACCGCATCGATGTAGACGTCGCCCGTGAACCACTCGCCTGGCCCGGAGGCGGTGTCGATGCCGTTTCTCGTAATGTCCATGACGGCACGGTATGCGAGCGACCCTGATGTACGCCGCCGCACGAGCTCGACGGCGTGCCGAACGGTTACCGCGCGATGGACGACCGCGAGGCGATCAAGGTAATGATCACGTTCTGAGCGCGCGCTCGAGCGCGGCGCGGTCGGCCGGCGCGCCGTGCGCGGGCAGCACGAGGTCGACGGGCTGATCGAGCAGCGGACGCAAACCCTCGATGATCTGGTCGCGCGTCATGTTCTTCGTCAGCCACCGCTCGTTGATGTGGAGACCTTCGCCGAAGTCGACGAGCGTGTCGCCGACGACGACGACGTGGTGTCCTTCGAGCCAGTAGACGCGGTCGTTGTGCTTGTGACCGGGGAAGACCTCGATCCCGTCGGGCCGGTCGGTCTTGTCGGCGTCGGTGAGCCACAGGATGTCCGGGCTTCCGTCGCCGGCCTGCTCGGCCGTGAGGCCGAACTGCTCCATCAGCTGCTGCGCGCTGTCGCGTGGCGCGGTGAAGACCTTCGTGCCGAGCCGCTCCACAAGGCTCTCCGCGTCGCGCTCGTGCCACGGAGCGGTCAGCACGATCACGACGTCACGTTCGCCCCCGAGGAGCTCTTCCGGCACGGCCAGCGGGTCGAAGAGCAGGAGGCGCTCGCCCTCGTCGATCGCGTAGGACGAGACGTCCGGGCCCCAGGGCTCGCTCGACACCCACTCCGGATGGGACGCCGTCCAGTGCCAGACGCCTGGTCGTAGCTCGCGCACGGCGGGATGCTACGGGCTCGGGCAGCCGGCTGCGAGCTGGAACTCGTGTTCGCCGTCGTCGGTGCGCTTATCGAGGTACAGGAGCCGGCACCTCGAGGATCCGCCTCAAGCGTCCCAGGTCCTGCTGGTTTGCCCGGCGCATCGCGCGGGCCATCATCGGGGCCGCGAGCTTCGAGAAGCCCGAAGGCTCACCACGGTTGCGCAACGTCATCCGCGTGCCGCTCCCAGCATCCACCCATGTATACGTCGTCTCCATCGGGAACGGGCCCTCGGCGGTCCTCATCACGAGACGCTCTCCGTCTAGGAGGTCGGCGACCTCGTACGTGTACGTCAACTGCCGTCCGAGGAACTGCGCGGTGAACGCGATGCGCGAGCCGACTGCGAGCGGCGGAGGCGACTTCCACTCGACGGCCTTGATGTTCTCGTACCACTCGGTGGCGTTGGCCGGCTCGGACGCGTACGAGAACACGTCCCCGCGGGATCGCGCGATCTCGATCTCGGTACGGACGTCGACGCCTATGCGCGCTTCGCCGGCGGCCGCTCGCCGGTCAGGACCGCCCAAGCCTTGGTCGCCGCCCGGCGGGCGGCAAGCGCGGTGAGAACGCTGAGCGCACCGTAGAGCGCGCGCCACTGGCGTTCCTTCTTGCGGCGTTCCTTCGGATCGGTGGTCGCAGACTCGACCAGGCTCTTCAGATCCGCCGCGAGCGAGCGGAGATCTTCGGCGATTGCGTCCCGTCTGTCGGTCATAGAGCTTTCAGCCGTGCGAGGCTCTCCTCCGGCCAGAGCTTCTCCGTGTCGTAGTACACGTTAAACGCAGGAACCGAATCGGGCAGCGTCACCCACGGCAGCTTCGACCGGGTGAAGATGTGGACGTCGGGTGCGACCGAGGCAGGATCGTCCAGCGTGCCCGCGCGGACGAAGCGGACACGCGGGCTCGTGTATTGGCTGTAGACGGCGGTCTGGCATGTCGGGCAACGCCAGATCTTCTGCTTCTTTCCACCGCTTCTCGGAACGGCGATGGGCTCCGGCTCGCCGTCGAGGAGCTCGACGCGGTCGGTCTCGATCAGCACATTGACGACAAAGGCGCTGCCCGTCTGGCGCTGGCAGTTCAGGCAGTGGCAGCAGTGGACGAAGAGCGGGTCGGACGCGAGCCGGTAGCGGACAGCCCCACAAGCACAGCCACCTTCGCGCTCGACGCCCACGGCCACGTACCCTACGCCGCCTGATCACTGTCCACTCATTGACCGACGGCGGACAGACGTCGCTCGACATCGCGCACATGATCGCCGACTTCGTCGCGCCGGCGAAAGAGACCCTCGAGCTCGCCCTCTATGACCTGCGGCTTCACGACGACACGGCCGATGTCGTGCGCGGGGCGCTGGTAGGCGCGCACGAGCGCGGCGTCAACGTTCGCCTTGTCTACAACGTCGACCGCGACGACCGGCGGCCGCCGCTACCCCCACCGCCCAAGACCGAGCCGAGCCTGGTCGAGTCGCTGCCGTTCGAGACCGCGGCGGTTCCGGGGTGGCCCGACCTGATGCACCACAAGTTCGTCGTCCGGGACCGCGACGCGGTCTGGAGCGGATCGACGAACTGGACGGACGACTCGTGGACGCGCGAGGAGAACGTGATCGTGATCGTCGAGTCCACCGGCGTCGCAATCCGCTTCCAGGAGGACTTCTCGCAGCTCTGGAAGAAGCGCGACGTGCAGGCGTCGGGCAAGGTGCCCACCGACCCGATCCAAGTCGGCGACGCCCAGGTGCGAACCTGGTTCTCGCCGAAGCGCGGCGAGAAGCTGGCGCACGAGATCGCGCACAGGCTCGGTGTTGCCCGGCGGCGCGTCCGCATCGCGTCTCCGATCATCACGTCCGGGCCGATCCTCGGCACGCTCGCAGAGGTCGCGGCGGACAAGAAAGTCGACCTGGCCGGCGTCGTCGATGCGACGCAGATCCACGAGGTCTTCGACCAGTGGCGCATGAACGGCAACAACACGTGGAAGACGCCGTCCCTCCAGTTCGTGCTCCGCAATGCGCCGTTCACCGGGAAACGTTCCACGCCCTACGCACCGGGCGCCGTCCACGACTACATGCACGCGAAAGTGTGCGTGTGCGACGACACCGTGTTCATCGGCAGCTTCAACCTGTCGCACTCGGGCGAGGAGAACGCCGAAAACGTGCTGGAGATCGAGGACGCGGCGCTGGCCGAGCGGATGGCCGCGTACGTCGACGCGATCCGCGCGAAATACCCGCCGCTAGCGCTGGACGAGCTCGCGCAGGTTGGGTAGAGGCGTGAGGACGGGCTCGACCGTCGCGCGCAGGTGCTCGTAGTCGGGCGGAAGCGAGAGCTTCTCGCCGAGGTGCTCGAGCGGCTCGTCGACCGTGAAGCCGGGGCCGATGGTCGCGATCTCGAACAGCACGCCGCTCGGCTCGCGGAAGTAGATCGACTTGAAGTAGAAGCGGTCGATGACGGGCGTCGGATGCGCGCCACTCTCCGCGACACGCTTCTGCCAGGCCTCGTGCTCCTCCGGTGGGGATGCCCACGCGACGTGGTGGACCGTGCCGGCGCCGGGGACTCCCAGCTCCAGCGGCGGCTCGTCGTACGCGTACCAGGAGCCGCGCTTGCCGCCGCGGACCTCCCAGACGGAGTCGCCGTGAGGATCGAACGAGAGCACCTGCTCGAGGAAGGCGCGGCTCGGGCCCGGGTCGGCGTATGCGCGCACGCCGTCGAAGCCCTGCAACGCGAGCTCGCGCGGGATCTCCGGATGGTCGGCGATCAGCGGCTCGTCGGTCGTCGCGACGACGGAAAGCTCGAGGTCGAGGCCTTCGGGATCGCTGAAGCGCAGGCTGCCTTCGCTGCGGTCGACGTCGACGCCTTCGGTCGTGAGCCGGTCCTTCCAGAACTCGATCGCGTCCTCAGAGGCGACGCGGAAGACGATGCGATGCACCATGCCGCGGCCGGCCCGCCCCGGGCGCGCGTTCGGGTACTCGAAGAAGGTGAGGTCGCTGCCGGCGCTCCCCTTCTCGTCGGCGTAGAAGAGGTGGTAGACGGTCGGATCGTCCTGGTTGACCGACTTCTTGACGAGCCGCAGGCCGAGGACGCGGACGTAGAAGTCGACGTTCCCGGGCGCGTCGCCGGTGATGCAGGTGATGTGGTGGATCCCCTCGAAGCGCACCGGTGCACGGTAACAATCGCCCCGTGAGCCTCGTCGCCCGCACGCGTCTCGCCGCGGCAGAGCCGGAGGGCGCCCTCGTCCTGTTCCACGGACGCGGCGCGGACGAGCACGACCTCTTCCCGCTACTGGACGCGCTCGATCCGCAGCGACGGCTCGTGGGCGCAACGCCCCGCGGGCCGCTCTCGCTACCGCCCGGCGGTGCGCACTGGTACGTGCTCGGCGGCGTCGGGACACCGGAAGCCCGCACGTTCCACGCGAGCTACGCGGCCGCGTCGGAGTGGCTCGACGGCTTCGTCTCGGAGCACGGCCTCGGCTTCGACAAGGTCGTGCTCGGCGGGTTCTCGCAGGGCGGCGCGATGACCTATTCGCTCGGCCTCGGCGCAGGCCGGCCGCGGCCGGCGGGGCTGATCGCGCTGAGCTCATTCATCCCGACGGTCGATGGCTTCGAGCTCGACCTCTCGCCGCCGCTGCCGCCGGTCGCGATCGGCCACGGGACGCTCGACAACGTGATCGGCGTCGAGTGGGGCCGCCGCGCGCGGGCGCTGCTCGAGGAGGCCGGCGCCGCGGTGCTCTACCGCGAGACGCCGATGTTCCACCAGATCGACCCGGACTTCGTCCGCGAGATCGCCGACTGGCTGCCGGTCTGAGGGAACTGAGGGACAGTACGCTCGTGCAGTCGACGGTTGCTTCGCGTCCCTCCGAGCCTATTCGCTTGCTTCCTCGTGGAACGCTGGCGTGTAGCAGACCGCGACCAAGAGCCCCTCGGGACTCAGCAAGCGTGCCGTGGTTTGCCCCCACGGCTCGGTTTTCGAGTCGTGAATCATCCGATAGCCCTTCCCGGTCAGTTCTGCGGCCGCGTCCGACACATCCGCCACCTCGAACTCGACACTCGCCTGTGGGACTGGGACGTCATCGGGCCAGTCGGCCGTCCCGAAGCACGCCATGGCTGCTTCCCCAAGCGGCCACAGGCCGAAGTGCTTGGAACCTGGAAGTCGTTGCGTGAACTTGTAGTCGCCCTCGCCTCCCTCAAAGCTCAGCCCGAGCGCGCCCTGGTAGAAGTCACGCGCCGCCACGTCGTCACGAACTATCGGCGCGATGCTTGCGAGGAACTGTATGTCCATCGTCCACCTCCGGTCGTCGACGGTGTTCCGTCAGAGTGCATGACCCATCGCTCGCGGGCCTGAACACTGGCCCAGCCCGGCGTCCTGCCGCTGACTACGGAGTAGTGGTAACACCCGACTACCGAGACGTGGGCAGGATGCTCGCCCAGGCTAGGAGGACGCACGTAGACTCCTCGCTCGTTAGCTGGGCAATCCCGGTCAAGGGGAGGTGCGATGAGCGAGTACGAGATCAGGGCGCTCGATGCCTCGACATGGGATGCGTACGCGGGCCTGCTCGACAAGCACAAGGGGTGTGGGTTCGGCGGCTGCTGGTGCACGTGGTTCCATTCGCGAGAGGGCAGGCCCGAGGGCTTGAAAGGCCGCCCCTGGAAGGAGCGTCTCGTTCGCGAGGGCAACGCTCATGCAGCCCTTGTCTTCGACGGCGACGCCGCCGTGGCCTGGTGCCAATACGGCTCCCCGGACGAGCTTCCGAACATCCACCACCGGAAGGAATACGAGGCGACCCGCACCGACGAATTGCCCGACTATCGGATCACCTGCATCTTCGTCGACAGGGACTATCGGCGGAAAGGCGTCGCCGCGATGGCGCTTCGTGGTGCCGTCGACCTGATCGCGCAGGCGGGCGGCGGCGTGGTGGAGGGCTATCCGCACGATCTGCAGGAGGGCGAGAAGATGCGGCCCCAGTTCCTCTACAACACCACGCGCAGCCTCTACGAGCAGACCGGCTTCAGCTACGACCGACCCAAGGGCAAGAAGAACTGCGTGATGCGCCGAACGGTTACACCTGTGAAGGCGTCTCGACGGCCTCGCGTCGGCTGACCTTCCCGAACGCTGGCCCAGTCCAAGGTTCTAGCCCGTCTAAGGGGATCGCGGGGTCGTGCCGAAGGAACGCACGTCAGGGAAGCTCGGGGAACCGGCGTGGTTAGGTGATCAAGTCAAATAATCAAAACGAAAGCCAATCCGTGAAGGCTCCGGCGGCACTGATATTGGGTCTAGTCGGCTGGCTTCCACTCGGCGCTTCGCTCTTCGCCGCTCTTGCAGATGCATCCAATGCGGCGATGGCGATCCCGCTCGTTGCTGCGGGCGTGGTCGCCATCATGGGCGTTGTTCTTGCCGTGAGAGCGATCGCTTCCCAAGCATCGTCGCTAACGGCCGTGACGTCCGGCCTTGCGGTCGTTCTCAATGTCGCGCTGCTGATCGCCGCTGCGTTGTGGGCAGCGAGCGTCCACTGGCAGTGAAAGACCTTTGGCCGCGGCAGTTTCCGTTCGACCTATCACGCCTCCTCGGGTGACATTCCCGAACACTGGCGCAAGCGAGTGTGCCTTCTCAGGCTTCAGCCGAGGCGATCACTTCGCCGACGCGCGTTCCGTGTCCGCCCGCGAGGAGCGGGCCCTGATGTTCTCTCGCATCCACGGTCCGCCGACCTCGCGCGCGACACGGTCGCGTTCTCCCCGTGGGGAACTCCGGCGTCCTGTCGATCAGCTTGAACGGCCTCCCGGTGTCACCGCCGCTGCCGACCTCGCCGGCCACGCCGCAGCCGTGCCTCGGTCGGCCTGCGGCAGACAGTGCTGAACAGCTTCCGCGCCGTCTAGCCGACGCCGGTCGGCCTCCTCGTTACAGCGACGACCTGGCGAGCGGGATTCGCGCTCGTCGCGCTCTTCCCGCTCGCCCAGGTATGTCGTGCTGCGACGCGTTGCCTGACCTACGGCGACGGCGACTCCACGAGCGCGCTGCCGCCGCCGCGCCGGACCGGCTCCGCTGCGGCTACCACCTTGCCGCCGCCGAGGA
>VAXO01000075.1 GCA_005888435.1 Actinomycetota bacterium
TGCACTTTCTCCGGCGGCAAGTGGAAGCAGGAGCCCGGTTTGAGCGGCACCGAGGCGCCGCCGACGTGGGCCACGCCTTCCCCTTTCACGATGTAGCCGAGCTCCTCATAGGGATGGCTGTGGAACGGCGCCTTGCTCGGCTGGACGATGCCGACGAACTGGGTGACGTCGAGACAGCCGGCGTCCTCGTTGATCAGGTAGCGGAACGTCCGCTCGACGGAGGCGGTGTGCTCCGGCTGGTCGTCGAAGCGGATCGTCTTCTTGCGGCGGCCCGCGTCCACCTGGAGGTCGGCCGTCGCCGAGACGGCGACGAGCAGGAGCTCTTCGGGCCCGGGGTTGTCCACGGCCCAGCTCTCGCCCGGCGCGACGAACGCACCGGTGCCGGGCTCCAGGGGATGGCGGTCGCCGTCGAGCTCGAGGGTGCCGGAGCCTGAGACGACGTAGAGGAGCTCGTGGCTCGAGCCGTTCGTCCGGTCGCGCGAGCGGCCGGGGGCGAAGCGGGTGACGCGCTGCTCCAGGTGCTCGGCCTCGAATGTGAGGCGCTCGCTCGCCGTGTCGCCGTCCTCTCGGACCGGCTCGACGTCTGCCTCGGCGACGACGAAGTTGCTGACTGCAGACATCCCGAAAGCCTACGTGTTGTCGACTTCGTCGCCGGCGGCGACGCGCCCGGGCTCGAGCACTTCGCCGTAGATGCCGAACGCGAGGTGCTTCTTCCCCTTCTCGTTCGTGGTCTCCGGCCGGTACGTCTTGATCGTGCGGAGGGTGTCGAAATCGGGAGCCCCGCTGTCGGGATTCTGCGTCGTGATCGCACAGCGGCCGACGTCGCCACGGATGCGCACGAGCGCTTCGCCGATACGAACGGTGCGCTTGACCCATTCGTCCTCCTCGTGCGGAGCGCAGCCGTCGAGCTCGAAGAGCATGCGGAAGCGCCGGCCATCCACAGCGCCGTTGTGGCCGCCCTGACGGCCGAGCTCTTCGAGCGAGGCGCGCGAGACCATCGAGACGTGGCCGCGGCCCCGGTCGACGGCGGCGCCGGGCGCGGACTGTACGAGCTTCAGCGGGCGGCCGGCCCAGTGGGAGAACGCCTCCGACCACGGTCCTTCCACGACCCGCCCTTCGACGCGGCGTCCGTAGAAGTCGGTGGCGATCTCCTCGCCCAGCGCGATCTCGTCCTCGGCTTTGGTGCCGTCGGGAAAGTGGAGCGTGAGGCGGTTGCCGTCGTACTCCTGCCGGATCTGCACCAGCGTGCCGTTTCGCAGCTGGTTGTACCGGCGTCCGTCGGCGTCGACGACGTGGAAGCGCCGGTTTTGCTCGACGCCGGCGCGCCCGAGCAGCACCTCGTCGCGCTCCACGAGCGCGAGACCTTTCACCGGCGAGATGGAAATGCGGGCGACGGTGGGCACCAGCCCAGAGGGTACTTGCGGCTACGCGCGCGTCTCGACTTCTACGTCGTGCCCCTGCAGCTCGAACACGTAGAAGTCGCGGCCGGTCACGTGCACGGCGACGTTGTACACGGGCGTCGTCCCGATCGCGCCCTCGAAGCTGCCTCCGTGCGCGTGCCCGTGCAGGACGACGTCCGGCCGGTACTCGGCGATCGGCGTCGCGAGGCGCTCGCTGCCGAGATACGTCCAGATCCCTTCGGGCTCGCCGTGCAACGTGTCGGACGTCGGTGCGTAGTGCAGCAGCACGATCCGGATCGGACAGTGCGCGATCTCCTGCAGGCCCTGCCGGATCGCCTCGACCTCCGCGCTCGTCTCGGCGTATACGCGCCGCAGCAGCGGCTCGCCGAAGTCGGGCAGCGACGAGCCGGTGAAGCCGCCGACGAACCCCTTGGTGCCGACGATGCCGACCTCGCCCCCTTCGAGCTCGAAGGTCGTGGACGAACGCTCCAGCAGGTGAACCCCCGCCCCGCGCAGGACGGTGGCGACCTCGTCGCCGCGCCCGCTGTGCAGGTCGTGGTTGCCGAGCACCGCACAGACGGGAACTCGCATGCCCGCGCACGCGTCCGCGAGCACCTGCGCCTGTTCCGGCTCGCCCAGCGTCGTCAGGTCGCCGGCGAGCAGCACGAGGTCGACGCGCTCCTCGAGGTCGGCGAACGACTGCTCCAACCGCGCACGCGTCGCCTCGGATGCGTGGACGTCACCGGCTGCGGCGATCGTGACCATCGTTTCCATGTTCCACGTCGGCACAGGAGGGGAAACCGGCCTCGATGGCCGTCCAGGACCTGGAGTTCGAGCGATTGCTCGCCGCGATGAAGAAGGCCACCGGGGTGCTGCAGGAGGCCGGCGTCCCGTTCGTGCTCGGCGGCGGGCTCGCGTGCTGGGCGCGCGGCGCGCCGAAAACGGAGCACGACGTCGACTTCCTCGTGCGTCCCGAAGACGCGGAACGCGCGCAGCAGGCGCTCGCGGACACCGGCATGCGCACCGAGAAGCCGCCCGAAGGCTGGCTACTGAAGGCCTACGACGGCGACGTTTTGATCGACCTGATCTTCGATCCGCAGGGCGGCCCCGTCGACGATCAGACCTTCGCGCGCGCCGACGAGCTCGAGGTCTATGCCACGCGCTTGCAGGTCGCCGCGCTCGAGGACGTGCTCGCGCAGAAGCTGCTTGCGCTCAGCGAGCAGCAGCCGGACTTCTCCAGCGTGCTCGAGCTCGCACGCTCGTTACGAGAGCAGGTCGACTGGGACGAGGTTCGCGAGCGCACGGCGGCGTCGCCCTTCGCCACGGCGTTCTTCACGCTGCTCGACGAGCTCGAGATCGTTCAGAAATAGAACTGCGACCATGCCGTCCACCAGTCGTCGGCCTTCGAAGACAGCGTCAGGTCGTCTACCTGCTCGACGCCACGGCGGTTGCGGTACTCGACCACGCGGTCGGGCGTCATGAACTCGATCGTGATCGCACATGGTCGGCCGGGGTCGTACGGGTCGACGGCGGAGAGATCCTTCAGCGCTCGCTTCGCCCCGTCCTCGATCATCTCGCGCGCCTTTAGCGCCGGGAACTGCCGGGCGCTGTACCGGCCGAGACCCTTCTTCACCGCCACGGTGGTCAGGCCGTCCCCCAGCAGGGCGGTGGCCTCGCGGCATACCGCCTCGTCGCCTGTCACCAGGAGGACGGGGCAGTTCCACTGGCCGCAGAGCGCAGCGTTGATTCCCGTCTCGCCCACGGACGTCCCGTTGAACTTCAACTCGCGCCACGCCTGCCCCGAGACCGTGTGGCTCATCACTCCATCTGGGGTTCCGGCCTTCGCGTGCATGCCGACGAAGAGCGCAGCGTCGCAGCCGGAAGAAAGCAGTTCCGTGTACTCGGTCCAGTCGTTCTGGACGACGAACTCGCAATCCGGGTCGAGCTTGTCCGGGATCAGCGAGTTGAACGTCCACTCCTCGCCGGCGCCGTGGCAGTCCATGACGACGATCTCCTTCGCGCCGGCGGCCTTCGCGCCGCGCACCGCCGCGTTGATCTCCTCCGTGTACAGCTCGCGGCCCTCGTGGTAGGCGCGCTTCTCCTTCGCGCCGTCAGTCTGCTGCCACTTGACGATGCCCGCGACGCCCTCCATGTCGCTGACGATGAAGACCTTCATTCGGCCGTTACCGCCGCAGGCGTGCTCCAGGGGAAGTTGATCCACCTGTCCGTACGGCGCCAGACGAAGTCGGCGCGCACGACGCTCTGCGGCTTCTCGTAGAGGACGGCAGTGCGGACGTCGCCGACGTGCTCCGCGCAGAAGTCGCGCGCGAGCGCGAGAGTGCGGCCGGTGTCGGCGACGTCGTCGACGACGAGCAGCCGCTCCATGCGCAGAAGCGTCAGGTCGGGGACGGGCGGAAGGATCAGCGGCTCCTCGAGACGCTCGTCGACGCCCGTGTAGAACTCGACGTTCAAGGTCGCCATGTTCTTCACGCCGAGCGCGTACGCGAGCGCGCCGCCGGCGGGCAGCCCACCGCGCGCCAGCGCGAGCACCGCGTCGGGCGTGAACTGGGCCGCCTCGATCTGGCCGGCCAGCTCCTCGACCGCCGTGCCGACGTCCTCCCACGTCATCGACTCGCGTTCCACGAACCGGGAGGATTTCATACCTTTCGACGATGCACTTCAGACCTGTGCAGTCCCAACATGCGGGGTAGGCCGGTCGTGCGAGCAAAGCCCGCACGACCTTTAGACGGCGCCGACGAGCCGGCGCCTTAGAGATGGAGACCGGCCTAGCCGGGAAGCGGGTTCTCGTCACGGGCGCCTCGGGCGGGATCGGCGGTGCGTGCGCCCGCGCCTTCGCGGCGGAGGGCGCCGAGGTCGTCGCGCACTACCACCGGGGCCGCGAGCGCGCCGAGGCGATCGGCGACGTGCAGGTCGTCGGCGCTGACCTGACGCGGGAGGAGGAAGTCGAGCGCATGTTCTCGGATTGCGGCAGGCTCGACGTGTGCGCCGCGGTCGCCGGCGTCTGGCCGTCCGAAGACGTGCCAGTCTGGGAGCTGTCGCTCGACCGCTGGCGCGCGACGCTCGACGCGAACCTGACCGCGACGTTCCTGACCGCGCGCGGCTTCCTCCGCCAACTGGAAGGGGACGGCGCCCTCGTCCTCGTCGGGTCGACGGCGGGATTGTTCGGCGAGGCGGGGCACGCGGACTACGCGGCCGCCAAGTCGGCCCTCCTCGGGGGGTTGCTGCTCAGCCTCAAGAACGAGGTCGTGCGCCGGTCGCCCGGCGTGCGCGTGAACGCGGTCGCGCCCGGCTGGACGGAGTCGCCGATGACGCGCGGCCACGTCTCGGACGATCAGGTCGCGCGGATCTCGCGCACGATGGCCCTGCGCAAGGTGGCGCAGCCGAGTGACGTCGCCGCCCAGGTCGTCGCCCTCGCCTCCCCCGTCGTCTCCGGCCACGTCTCGGGACAGGTCGTGACGGTTGCCGGCGGCATGGAGGGCCGGGTCGTCCACGACACATAAAGAAAGGGCGCCCCAGTCCTCGTGGGGCGCCGCAGTGCTCCTGGGGCCGCAGGAGTGATTGCCGTCAGTCCCTGGCCTTGGAGTCAAGACGGACATCGGCAGCCGCCGCTTCCATCTTGAGCCCGAAAAACGCAAGAGGGGCCGCCGCCTGGCCCCTCCTGGGTCTCCTTGGAAGGAGATTCTCCGAGGTTGCCCCCGCCGCATCGGGGCCCCACTCGGTGTGCCTTCTGACTATCGCGAGCAGGGGCCACTTCATCCATCACCCGTTCTCGGTTGACTGCGCCACTTCACGCAAGATCGGGCGCCTATACTCCGTCTCGGAAGCGGGCTCCGTCCCGCTCTGCATCAAGAGAAGGCCGAGGGAACCGGCCCTGTGACGCCTTCGGCAACCTGCCTCCGCGGCAAGGTGCCAAACCCGGTCGGGCCTGGCCCGAAGGATGTGTCGAGCGAGTTCGGAAGGAGACGAAGTGCCCGCCCAAAATCGCTTTCTCGAACGGCTGGAGAACGGTCCGGCGATCGTCGGCGACGGGGGAATGGGGGCTCTCCTCTCGGCCGCTGTGCCGCGTTTGCGCAGCCCGGAAGAGGCGAACCTGCGCGCCCCCGAAGCGGTCGTCTCGCTGCATGTCAGCTTCATCAACGCCGGCGCCGAGCTGATCGAGACGAACACGTTCGGCGCGAACCGCCGCAAGCTCGCGCACAATTTCCTCGACGACGACCTCGAGGCCCTGAACTCCGCCGGAGTGAAACTGGCGCGGGAGGCACGCGAGGTGACGGGGCGGGAGGTGTTCATCGGCGGGTCGATCGGCCCGCTCGGCGAGCCGGCCGCCTCGCGAGTGCGCCGGGAGCTGTTCGCCGAGGTCGCGGCGGTGCTCGACGGCCGCGGCGTCGACCTGTTCATGGTCGAGACGTTCTACGACCTCGAGGAGGTCGTCGACGCGGTCGAGGCGGTGCGGAGCGTGTCGAGCCTGCCGATCGTCGCGCTGCTGACGTTCGACGAGAGCGCCGAGACGCTCGCCGGCGTCACCGCTGCCGAGGCCGCCGAACGTCTGTCGGAGCTCGACGTCGCAGCGCTCGGGGCGAACCACGGCGCCGGGCTGCTCGCCGCGCTTGCGGCCTTGCAGAACATGCGCACGAACGGCAAACCGCTCGCCGCCCTGCCGAACGTCGGCCTCGCCAGTCTCGCCGGCGGCCGGGTGATCTATCCGCACGCGACGCCCGAGTACTTCGCGGAGTTCGCCGCGCACGCGCGCGACCTCGGCGCGAAGGTCATCGGCGGCTGCTGCGGCACGACGCCGGCCGAGATCGCCGCGATCCGCTCGGCAGTCGAGGACGAGCGCCGACCGCGTGCGCCGCTCGTGTTCGAGTCGCCGGAGCTCGTCGTCGCACTCGGCGAGGAGCAACGCGAGACCGGGCTGTCGCGCGCGCTTGCGGCCGGGGAGTGGGTCGTCTCCGTGCAGCTCGATCCGCCGCTCGGCGGCAACAGCGCCGGCCTCGTCGAAGTGGCGGCCGCGCTGAAGGACTCAGGCCGGGTCGGCTGGGTCGACATCAACGACAACGCGACCGCGCGCGCCGGCATGAGCTCGCTGATGGTGTCCGCGACAATCGAGCGCCTGGCGGGCATCGAGACGATCCCGCACCTGACGACACGCGACTGGTCGGTGCTGGGACTGGAGTCGATGCTGCTGGGTGCACATGCCGAAGGCGTGCGCAACGTCCTTGCGGTCACGGGCGATCCACCGGAGGTCGGCGACTACCCCGGCTCACGCGGTGTCTACGAGATCGACGCGATCGGCCTGACGCAGCTGCTGACGAACCTCAACCGCGGCGAGGACTTCCACGGCAGGCCGATCGACGCCCCGACGTCGTTCTTCTACAGCGTCGCAGTCAATCCCACGCCGGACGATCTCGAGGTGGAGCACGAGCGCTTCCAGCAGAAGCTCGACGCAGGCGCAAAGTTCGGGATGACGCAGATCGTCTTCGACTTCGAGTACGTCGACCGGTTCGTGGACCGGCTCGGCGGAAGCTGGCCGATTCCGGTGCTGCTCGGGATCTTCCCGCTGACGAGCTATCGCCTGGCGGTGCGCTTGCACAACGAAGTCCCCGGGATCGTCGTCCCGCAGAAGTTGCAAGACGCGCTGGAGGCCGCGGGCTCGAACGCGGCCGAGGTCGGGTTCGCGCATGCACGCGAGCTGATCGCCGCGGCGCGCGAGAAGGCTGCAGGCGTGTACGTCGTGGCGCCGTTTCGCCGACCGTTGCGCGTCCTTGAGCTCCTCTGAGCTGATGGGCGCCGCGCTCGAGCAGGCTGCGCTCGGGCTCGAAGCCGGCGAGGTGCCGATCGGGTCGGTCGTCGTCGCCGGCGGCGAGGTCGTGGCGCGTTCTCATTGGCGGCCGCGCGACGGGCTGCTCGCGCATCCCGAGCTCGTCGCGTTACAGGAGGCGAACCGCCGCGATGTCACGCTCGTGACGACGCTCGAGCCGTGCCTCCTCTGCATGGCTGCGGCGATGTTCCAGTTCGCGGAGCGGATCGTCTACGCGCTGGAGTCTCCAACGGACGGCGGCACGCGGATCCGCGACCTGTGGGACCCCGCTGCCGGCTCGGTTGCGCCGTACCGGTTCCCCGCGGTCGAGCCCGCCGTCCGACGCGACGAGTCCGCGCAGCTCGTGCGCGACTTCCTTGAGCGCTTTCCGGGCTCGACGTTCGCCTCCTGGGCGCAGACGCTCGTCTAGGGCGCGCAGTCGCCCGTCGAGACGGGCCCGCGCACGGAGCGCAGCGCCGCACGCACCACGTTTTCCGGCACGCCGTAGCCGCCGACCGTGCGCAGCCGCGCGGCGAACACAGTGGACTCGACCGCTCCGCGCGCGTCGACGGCCGGTGCCCCGGAGTCGCCGTGGCGGACGCGGCCGCCGAGGGAGGTGATCGCGCGGGTAACAGGACCGCGCCCATACGCATCCTCGGCGAGCACGACGGACGTCCGGCCGACACGCGCCGGTGTCGCGGTGAACGGCCCGTTCTCGGGAAAGCCGAGCACGGCGACAGCTGCGCCCGATCGCGCAGGAACCAGCGGCAGCGGCCGGAGGCCGAGGTTGTCGACGTGCAGCACGGCGATGTCGTTGCGCGTGTCGAACGCGACGGCCTGCGCCGGCAGGCGTGCACCGGATTGCAGCTCGACGATCGTGTCGTCCTGTCCGGCGACGACGTGCGCGGCCGTGACGACGAGATCGGATCGCGCCGTCCACCCCGTCCCCTCGACGCCGACCCCGCAGGCCGTACCCAGCACCCGCACGACGCTCGGCGCCGCGCTGCGCGTGCCGGCCGAGTGCGCGAGACTCGGATCCGGAGGCGTGACCGGGGCGGCCGGGCCACTGATCGCCGGGAACGGGTCGATTCGTGCGAGCGCGTTGAGCACCTTCTCAGGCGAGACGACCTCGTTGAGGCGCCGAATCAGCGCCGACTTCTGGGCGCCGTGGCGCAAATCCGCCTGACCGGGCAGGAGCAGTGCGACGGCGCCCAGCACCCAGACGATCGCGAGCCCGGCAAACGCCCCGAGCGCGATGCCGCCGAAAGAGTCGATGGTCGTGAGCCGCGGCTTGCGGATCCGCGAGCGGAGCGACGTCCCGGCCAGCGTCCCGAGCGTCTCGAGCAGGATCGCGCCGACTGCAGCCCCCGCAAGTGCAGCGAGGGGGGTGTAGGGCGAGGCGCGGCCGCCCTGGAGCAGCGCGGGGGCTACGCGCGAGCCGAGCCAGGCACCGAAGACGATGCCCGCGACGGACAGCGCGCTCGCGAGCAGGCCTTTCTTCCAGCCGATGAACGCGGTCAGCGCAACGAAACCGAGGGCGATCAGATCGACCTTGGTCATTGATCTCGCAGGGTACTCGCTACACTGGGCGTCCCTTTGGGGGCGTAGTTCAGTTGGTTAGAACGCCGGCCTGTCACGCCGGAGGTCGCGGGTTCGAGTCCCGTCGCTCCCGCTGGTTCTTCGACTCGAACGCTGCTGATCAGAGCCCAAGGATCAGGCTGAGCGCTTCGTCGACGGCTTGCAACTCGCCGGGTTCGAGCCGTCCTGCTGATCGCCCGAGTCGTTGTGGATCGACAACGGTCGTCTGCTCGACAAGGACGCGAGTCTCCCGCCGGTCGACGACGATCATCGGCCGGAAGGTCGCCTGCCGTGCGCTTGTCGACGTCGGAGCTACAAGTGTCGTGCTCAGATCGAGGAACTCGTCAGCTTGGACGATGACGGCGAAGCGGGCGCCGCGCTGCTCATGACCGCGTGCGGCGCGTGGCGCCGGCAAACGAAAGATTTCACCGCGAACCATCAGCCAGTCGGCGGAGGCGCGAGCTCGGCCATCTGCGCGAACGACATCCAGCGCGGCGGCAGCAGCGTCGTCGAGTCGAACATGCAGCGAGCGTGTCATCGCCGAATTGTAGCACAGATCGTGCTACGCACATCGGCTCAGCGACGGATTTGGACCTAGGTGTCGTTGGCGGGTCGAAGGCCCGTCGCTTCACTCTAAGACTGAGCGTCTCGGCGGCTTCGGTTCTTACCTCGAGGTCACGTCCACCGCATCCGTGGAAACCTACGCGCGTGGACAACGTTGCCCGCGTCCGCGACGCGTTCAGGGCCTTCGCCGAGCGCGACCCGATCACCGTCGGCCGTCTCA
>VAXO01000138.1 GCA_005888435.1 Actinomycetota bacterium
AGCCAAAAGACGGTGGAGACTCACCTCCGCAACATCTTTCGCAAGGTTGACGTCTCTTCCCGAGTGGAGCTCGCGCGCACCGTCGAACGCGCCGAAAGCAACGGTCTCTAAACGTGCCAGCGCGCATCGCCGGGATTTCCGGGCTCCTTGCATTTGTGACATTCAACGTCGCCTGGATCGCGGCTGTCCTGGCACAACCATCCGCGTACAGCGTTGCGAACGACGACATCTCGGTCCTCAGCGCAATAACGGCCGCCAGGTGGCCCAAAGGGAAGACTCACACGTTCGTCTGAGCAGCTCGAGTCGACACTACCGGCCAGGATTACACGCACGCAAAACGGGCCGACTCAACGGCTTCGACATGATGGCTAACTCGCGCGGAGATGGCATTGGCGCCGGTTCGAAGCGTAACCGCGAGCTATCGCGTGACGGCTCACCGATCTCGTCGTAGAGTTGGCAGGCGTGAACGTCCGCCGCGCAACCGAAGACGATCGCACGACGCTGTACGGGCTCTGGGACGAGTGGGTCGAGCGGGAATCATCGATTCCGTCGTGGGTGGAAGACGCGCGCGAAGGAACGCGCGCCGGAATCGATACTGCCGTGCGCTTTGGCTCTGCCGTCATCGCCGAGGAGCGCGGCGACGTCCTCGGATTCGCGTGCGGCGTCATGCAGGGGCTCCGTATCGGAGATCTAACTGAGCTCTACGTTCGGCCCAATGCGCGCCGCCGCGGGATTGCGGGCGAGCTCGTTTGCGCGGTAATCGCCGGACTCAGGGAGCGCGGGGCGGCCTTCGTAACGGGTGGAGTGGGACCCGACAATGCTCCGGCACGGAACTTCTACGAGAAGGCGGGCTTCCGTACAGTGGAGCTCCGCTTGATCGTCGACATCGACGCGCTTGAGCGTCGTCTCGCCGCACGCTCGTGAGCGCCAGCGCGTTCAGGAGCAGGTCTGCTCGACGCCCTCCTGGTAGACCAGGAGAGATCCCTTCGCTTCACCGGCTCTCTCTCGCACCGCCTTACTGAAGGCGCTCCGAAAGGCGCATCGGTGAGATCACGCCCCGGTTTAGGAAATCGCTGCTCTATCCACTGAGCTACCGGGGGCCCAGCAAATAGCGACAGCGTGAACCGAATTCCGGCATGGGGCCGTTGGCTTCGGCACGGTGCGGCCCGCGCTCGATTCGAGCGGCAGCGGTGATCTCTCCTTTGGGCTCGCAAATGGGCCGTTCTGCCTAACCGGACCGGCGGGTCCGCTTAGGGAGGCGTGAGGGTCAGCCGCTCGCCGGCTCGGAGGACGCGGTAGGGCTGGCAGAGGGTCGCGCACTCCGCCACGAACTCGTCCGGCGAGGCCGTGTTGAACTCGAACATCTCGAAGTGGCACGGAACCGCGAGCTCCGCCTGTGCTTTCTTCGCGACCCGCGCAGCGTCCCGACCGTCCATGTTCCCGAGGTTGCCGTTGATCGGCAGGATCGCGACGTCGGGCGCGAATGAGCGCAGCCGCTCGCCGAGCCCAGCGTATGCAGTGGTGTCGCCCGAGTGGTAGAGCGTCCATGGACCGCAGTCGACGACGAAGCCGACGGCGCCTCCTTCAGACTCGTGATCTGCGTGGACTGCCATGAAGCGAAAGCCCGCGACGTCGATGCGCTCATCGACGCCGACGCCGTGCGGGTCGACGCCTGCGCGTTCTGCGGCGAGCTCGCGCACGCCGATGGGGCAGACGAGTGCGCGCGGTCGTAGCGGGCGCAGCGTCTCGGCATCGAGATGGTCCGTGTGACCGTGACTCGAGGTGACCACGTCGACGAAGTCGAGCCGCACCGGGTCGACCACGCGCCGTGTCATGCGGACGTGGGGAATCTCGGTCCCCTCGTACTTCGCGGTCAGCGAGTCCGATAGGTACGGATCGAAGAGGAGGTAGTGGCCTTCGACCTTGACAAGAAAGCCGCTCTGTCCGACCCACCACAGGTGCAGCGCACCCGCGGGCGCTTCTTCGACGTCGCGCAGGAAGTCATCGTCCGCGAGCACCGGCTCGATCAGACGCCCACCTCCTCACGCACGATCGCAACGCCGCGGACGAGGTTCGCGAGCTTCTGACGTGCGGCCCAGCGCGCTGTCTGGCTCAACCCGCAATCCGGCGCAAACGAGAGCCGCTCCGGCGGTGCGAATTGCAGGAAGTGGCGCACGCGGCGCGCAATCTCCTCGCGCGGCTCGACCCAGTAGCTCTTCACGTCGACGATGCCGACAGCGACGTCGAGACGTTCCGCGATGGTGCCGACGATCTCGCTCTCCGCGAGTTCGCGGCTCGCCATCTCCACGTGGATCTCGTCGACGCCGAGCTCGAGGAACGCCGGGAACATCGGCGCGTATCGACGCGGCCCAATCGCGCGCCCCTTGTAGTTCCCGAAGCAGAGGTGTGTCGATAACCGCGTCCGCCCGCGAATCGGCCCGACCGTCCTGTTGAAGAGCTCGACGAGACGCGCCGTGTCCTCACGGTGCGCGTAACAGCTCATGGACGGTTCGTCGACCGTGATCTCGCCACAGCCGGCTGCAACGAGCGCTTCGAGCTCAGAGGTGACGATTGACTGCAACCCATCCGCAATGGCGTAGCGGTCCGGATAGCGATCGTTCGGAATCAGGCGTCCGCTCAGCGTGTACGGGCCGGGCACGCTCGCCTTCGGGACCGGGCCGGCAGGCGCAAGCCGCCGAAGGCGCTCCCACTCGTCGACGACGCCGAGGCCGCGCGGTGCCGCAAGCTCGGCGACGATTCCGTGACGTCCGCGCTGGTCGTGTGCCGGCGGGCCGAAGCGTCGGGTCGGCGCCGATTCACGGTCGATCCCCTCGAGGTAGCCGTAGAACGAGAGGTTGAAGTCGAGCCGCGTCTGTTCGCCGTCCGTGATCACGTCGAGACCGGCCGCCACCTGGTCGTGGATCGCGCAAATGACAGCGTCGTCGACGAGCTCGGCGAGGTCGTCGAGGCCAAACTCGTCGAGGTGCGAGCTCGCGTGCTCGAGCCAGCCCGGAGACGGGTAGCTGCCGACGACCGTCGTGCGCAGCGGACGTTCCTTCACGCGGCTATCCTCGCGCGATGGCTGAGCTTTCTGTCGAGAACCTCACGTACGAGCAGGTCGCAAAGACGATCGACCACTCGCTCCTGCGACCGGAGCTCGACCTCGAATTCGTCCGCAATGGTGTCGGGCTCGCGCGGCGCTACGGCGTTGCCTCTGCCACCGTGCGACCGGCGGACGTCGCGTTTGCCGTTGAGCTCCTCGACGGCTCCGAAGTCTTCGTCTCGACCGTCGTTGGCTTCCCGCACGGGAGCTCGACAACCGAAACAAAGGTCTTCGAGACCGAGCGCGCCGTCGAGCTCGGGGCGCGGGAAATCGACATGGTCCTGAACATCGGGCGTTTGAAGTCGGGCCGAACGGACGAGGTCCGCGAGGACATCGTGGCCGTCGTCACCGCAGCGGCGGCCAAGGACGCGATCGTGAAAGTGATCTTCGAGAACGCGTACCTCGACGATGCGGAGAAGGTTCTCGCCTGTCGGATCTCCGAAGAGGCCGGTGCCGCGTTCGTGAAGACATCGACCGGGTTCGCACCCGGCGGCGCGACGATCGAAGACCTGAAGCTGATGCGCCGTTGCGCGGGTCCGCACGTGCAGGTCAAGGCCGCCGGCGGTGTTCGCACGCTCGATGCGTTGCTCGAAGTCATGGCCGTCGGCGTCACGCGAATCGGCGCCACGGCGACGGAGACGATTCTCGAGGACTTCAAGGCCCGGAAGGCGGTCCTCGAGCACGCCGCCGTCGGGTAGGCGCATCACCTCGCGGTCCAGCCGCCGTCGACCGTGAGCACCGCCCCTGTCACGAAGGGCGCGCTCGCGAGGTAGACCGCCGCGCTCGCCACGTCCTCCGGCCGGCCGGGTTCGCCGGTCAGAGGCTGCAGGTCACGGAGGCGAACCATCGTCTCGACGTCGCTTCGTGCCCGCTCGCTCATCGGTGTGTCGATCAAACCGGGGCAGATCACGTTGACCCGAATCCCCTCTCCGGCATACGCCACCGCCATCGCGCGCGTCAGGGTCACAATCGCGCCCTTGCTCGCCGCGTAGGCATGCGTGTCGAACACCTCGGAGCCGACGAG
>VAXO01000139.1 GCA_005888435.1 Actinomycetota bacterium
AGCTCGCGTCCGTCGACGAACGATGTCCGGCCGCCGCGCGTGCGCGCGACGACGTGCGCCGAGGTGAGCATGAAGCCGTCGGGCGTGATCACGACGGCGCTGCCGCCGCCGCGCCGCAACCGGACGTTCGCCACGGACGGCGAGAGCCGCTCGGCGACGGCGATGACGCTCTGGGAGTACGCGTCGAGCGCCTCCTCCTCGGACGGCAGCGAGACGAACCGGAGGTCCATGGAGCCAAGCTAGCAACGGCTCCGCGGGCTGCGCGATCTGCGAAAGTCCGGCCGATGGCAGAGGTCGAGACG
>VAXO01000140.1 GCA_005888435.1 Actinomycetota bacterium
CCGTCCGGACGTCCTCAACGCCTTCAACCACGACATGCACCGCGGGCTCGCGGCAGCGCTGAAGGACGCGCGCGACGGCGGCGTGCGCGCCGTCGTGATCACCGGCGCCGGCCGCGGATTCTGCGTCGGCCAGGACCTGACCGAGTTCCGCGAGGCGCCCGGCGACATCGGCTCCCGGCTGCGGAGGAACTACCACCCGAACATCCGCGCGATCCGCGCGCTCGAGAAGCCCGTGATCGCGGCTGTGAACGGGGCCGCCGCCGGCGCGGGGATGTCGCTTGCATGCGCGTGCGATCTGCGGATCGCCGCCGATTCCGCGACGTTCGTGCCCGCTTTCATCAACATCGGCTTGATCCCGGACTCCGGCGGGTCGTACTTCGTGACGCGCATCCTCGGGCCCGCGCGCGCATTCGAGTGGCTGGCGTCGGGGAGGCGGCTGACGGCTGCCGAGGCGCACGCGTGGGGGCTCGTGTCGGAGGTCGTCGAGACCGAGCGGCTTTCGTCGCGGGTTGCCGAGCTGGCGGGACAGGCCGCCGACCTGCCCACGCGCGGAGTAGGCATGACGAAGCGGCTGCTCGACCACGCCGTCACCGCGACGCTCGAGGAGCAGCTCGAGCGCGAGGCGCAGCTGCAGGCTGCCGCGACGCAGACCGAGGATTTCAAAGAGGGCGTGGCGGCGTTTCTCGAGAAGCGCCCGCCCAGGTTTCGCGGCGCTTAGTCCTTGTTGCAGACGGTCATGCCGAGCTGCGTCGCGAGGTCGTTCGAGTGCTGGTCGTGCCGTAGCGCAGGGGTCGCCGCCGCCTGAACGGCGCCCGTGTCGTTCTTCTTCGCCGCGTCGCGGATCTTCTCGACGTCGTCGATGACCACGTCGAACTCGTCGACCCACGCCTTCGCCGTCGCCTCTTCGTCCGCCGGCGGCCGGAGTGCCCGCAGCTCGCCGCGTGCGTCGTGCAGGAGCGGCAGCAGCTGATCGGAGACATGCGCAAGGTCGGACAGGTTGGCCGGCCGGGAGAGCGCCTGGGTCTTCTGCTCGTACTTGCTGCAGATCGCGTCGGCCTTCGCCGCGTACTGATCCCGCGTGAGCCGCTCGCCGCTCGAGCTGCCGCCGCAGCCCGCCGCGAGCGCAGTCGCGAGCAACAGTGGGGATGCCCGCCGCACGCGAAGTACCGTACCGGCTTCCATGGGCGACGGACGCCTCCGGGTCAGAGACGAGGAGCCGCTGCGGCGTCGACGGCTCGCCGTCCTCTTCCGCGCAGTTCTCTACGTCCCGCACGCGATCGTGCTCACCGTCTGGAGCCTGATCGTCGCGCCGACGCTCGTCATCGTCTGGCTCGCGCTCCTCGTCGAAGGACGGCTCCCGACATGGCTGCACCGGTTCGTCGCGGCGTACGTGCGCTACACCGGGCAGGTCACGGCGTGGTTTTTCCTGCTCTCGGGCCGCTACCCGGATCCCATGCACACAGAGGCGCATCCGTTCGTCGTCGACGTTCCCGAGCGTCCTCGGCAGCCGCGTCTGGTCACGCTCGTCCGCCCGGTACTCGCGATCCCGGCTCTCCTGCTCGCGCTGGCGCTCCGCGTCGTGCTGACGCTCGCGGCGATTCCCGCGTGGTTTGCCGGCGTCGCGCTCGGGCGGACGACAGACGGGCTTCAGGAGCTAGGGACGTTCTGCCTTCGCTACGAGCTCGAGGCCGTGGCGTACACGCTCCTGCTCACGCCGAGCTACCCGCGCCTAGTGCCTGCAGGATCTCCTGCGGCTCCGGCCACCGACCTTCCCGCTGCTTAGAGAACACCAGCGCGCCGTCGGCGACGACGTCGTACTGGCTCTTCGCCCCGGACACGACCTCGGCATCGTGTCCCGCCTCGTTCAACTCGGCCGCGAGACTCGCGGCCCGGTCGTCATAGCCGCTTCAGACGGGGCAGTAAAAGATCTCGACGCGCGCCATGTGAATGAGCCTACCCATGGCGCACGTCGGCAAGCTTCCACGTCTCGTTGCCGCCCTTGACGGTCTCCTCCTTCACCAGGCCGGTGCCGCGAACGTAGAGCTTGTGGTCGAGCGTGCCGGGCTCGAGCGGCGTCCACTCCTTCGTGAGCAACGAGTGTCCCGACAGCCGGACCACCGCGAAGTGGTCCTCGGCGTGGCCCTTGAGGTACTCCTGACGGAACGACCGGCCGACCATTGGGTGCGCGGCCATGAAGATTCCCGCGTGTGCGCCGTCGACACCGGCCCGCCAGGTGCCCTCGCGGCTCGTGACCTTGCCTGCCTTGTCCAACTCGGCCGTCGCTTCGCCGAAGTACCAGACATTGCCGCGTGCGTCTTGCGCGTACCAGTCGGTCGTCCGCTCCGCAAGCCGACCGTGGAGGTAGAGGCGATCGGAGACCTCGGTGCAGCGAACTCCCTGGATCGCCTTCGTTCGCTTCGTCACCGCGACGATGTCGCGGCCACTCTGGCCGTCCTTCTCACCGGCGTACACGAACGTCGTGCCCGGCTTCAGGGGGAACCACGGGTTCGTCACCTGCCGCGCCCACACGTGAGGCGCAGCGCCGGCTGACCCGCAGAGGACGCAGAACGCGAGCAGGGCGAGCATCGGGCGAGCCATCGCCGGAGGCTTTCCCACGTCGCTC
>VAXO01000076.1 GCA_005888435.1 Actinomycetota bacterium
CCCAGAACTGCAGCTCGCGCAGGCCGGGCGTGTCGATCACCAGCGCCCCTGCCGGCAGCGGCACGAGCTCACGGTGCGTCGTCGTGTGCCGTCCGGTGCCGTCGGCGGCGATCGCGGCCGTGCGCATCAGCTCGGTTCCGGCCAGACGGTTCAACAGCGTCGACTTGCCGACGCCCGACGATCCGAGCAGCACGACGGTGCGGCCGGGACGAAGGTGCGCGGCGAGCTCCTCGATTCCGACGCCGGTGACGTTGGAGATCGGATATACCGGCACGCCGATCGCGACGCTCTCCACCTGGAGCAGCGCCCCGGCGACGTCCTCGCAGAGGTCGGCCTTCGTCAGCACGACGACAGGCTCCGCACCGCTGTCCCACGCCGTCGTGATGTAGCGCTCGAGCCGGCGCAGGCTGAAGTCGTCGTCGAGGCCCGCGAGCAGGAACGCGGCGTCGACATTCGCCGCGAGAACCTGCTCGTCCGATCCGAGACCCGCGCGCTTCCGGATGAAAGCGCTGCGCCGCGGCAGGATCGAAGTGACGGTCTCCCCGCGCACGCCGACCCAGTCGCCGACGGCGGGGATCGGCTCACCGACTTCGTGCGCGTAGAACAGCCGGCCCGCGGCTCGCGCCCGCAGCTCGCCGTCGGCGGTCCACACGACGTAGGCACCGCGGTGCTGCGCGGCGACGCGTGCGGCGATGAGGTTGTCTTCGTGCAGTTGCTCGAATGCGGACGCCCAGTCGGCATCCCACCCGAGCTCGTTCAGAGCAGGCAAAACGAGTCTCCTTTGTGAGCGGGTGAAGCTCGAGACTCGCGCTAGTGCGGAACGGGTCCGGCTAGACGAAGAGCCGCGAGCTCTTCGAAAGGAGGCAAAGCGCAATCGTCATCAGAGTCGACCTCCTCTTGCCGGGAACGGTCTGACCGTAGCAGAGCGCTAGGGACAGCACCAGCCGGCGATTGTCGCTCCACCGCCGAATGTGCCGCGGATGTTCGAGACGGTCACCAGCTTTCGCGCGGGAGTGCGCAGGAAGATCCATTGGTCGGCGCCGCGCCAGTTCAGCAGCAGCCAGCGTCCGTCGGGAGACCAGGCGAGGTCTCGGATGACGCCCGTGCCGTTGAAGACAGCCTTGCCGTCGACCTCGACGGTGCTGGAACCGTTGCGCACGCCGACGACTGCGATCCGTCCACCATCGGGAGAGACGGCGGCCGCCGCGAGTCGGCCGGCGACGCCGATTCGGTGCAGCTGCGGCCCGCGCCGCGCGAAGACCCCGACACCGCGGGGACCGACCGCGACGAGCCTCGAGTCGCGCGACCACTCCAGCTTTCGCGGCGACAGGCGCGTGCGGAGGTATGCAGTGGAATGCGCGCGGTCGACGTTCGTGATCCCGATGTTCCCTGCGCGATTCAGATACGCGAGCGAATGGGTCGCTGGCTGCCACGCCAGCACCCCCGGACGCGCGTCACGCGTCAGTAGGTGGTCCCCCGTTCCGTCCCCGTTGACGACACGCAGCGCGCCGCCCGCGAAGTACGCGATGCGGTAGCCCTCATACGACCACTGAGGATCGTGGACCGGGCCGCGCCGCGCCAGCTTCCAGTGCACCCTGCCGTTCGGCTCCAGGGCGACGAGCTGATTCCCGCGCGCCGCCGCGAGGTACAACCCGTGGGGCGACCACGCGGCGTCGCGATAGTCGCTGAGGAACCGCTTCGAGCCGTCGGCGCTCACGACCCAGGCGCCGTCACCGGCGTTGACGAGCACGCGTCCTCCGCTTGGCAGAGCGACGAGATGATCTTCGTTGCTGACGGCATCGCGCAGCGAGCCCCAGACCGCGAGACCGGGTGAGCTCAGCGCCGCTGCGAGAATCACGATCGCCGCGGCCACTGCCACCAACGGGCGCAGGTCCCGGCGACGCGGGACAGGCAGGCGTTCGTCGTACGCGCGGCGCACGACCGCCCAGCTGCGGGCCGCGCTGTCGGTCTCGCCCGGAGCGGGATCGCGCCAGCCGCTCACCGGAGATCCTCCCCGAGACGCTCGGCAAGGTGATCGAGTCCGCGGCGCAGCCTCGAGTTCACGGTCCCGCGAGGAAGACCGGTCAGCTGGGCGATCTCGCCCGGCGTGTAGTCGAGTAGGTGGCGGAGGACGATCACGGCGCGGTGCTCCGGCGAAAGCTCGGCGAGTGCCGCGGCCAGGGAGCGCGCGTGCGGGTTGTCCGGACGTGGCGTCGCGGCGACGGTGTCGAGCCCAGTCTCGCCGGACTCCCGGCGCAGCGCCCGCGCGCGCGACCAGTCGATTGCGCGGTTGACGACGATGCGGTGCAGCCAGGGGCCGAACGGGCGACGGCGGTCGAAGCGGTCGAGGGCCCGCACCGCGGCGAGGAAGGCCTCCTGGGCGATGTCCTCAGCGGCGGCCGAGTCGTGCACGACGAGGTACGCAGCCCGGTAGGCGCGCGGCCAGTGGTGCCTGAACAGCGACTCGAGGTCCGCGGCTGAGCCGCGCTGCGCGCCCCGCACCCACGCGCGATCATCGCGTTCCGAGCCCGCCATCAGGGTCCATTCAGAGGATTACGCGACGAAGGCGCGCGCAGGTCCCGGCGGCCGCAGGACCGCGAACTGGTCGGTGACCTCGAGAGCGTGCGTGCGGAACCGGAACAACGCTCCCGGCCGGCCGCCCGTCGGCCCCGGCGCGCGGAGCCGGCCGGTCGACTCGAGCACCCGGCGCCGCAACAGCACGCGCTGGAGGTTCGTCGCCGACACGTCATGTCCGAGCGCGGCGCCGTAGAGGTCGCGCAGCTCGGAGATCGTGAACTCGCCGGGCGCGAGCGCGAACCCGATGTTCGTGTACGAGAGCTTGGCGCGTAGCCGTTCGCGACCGGCGAGCGCGATTGACTCGTGGTCGAACGCGAGCGGCGGCAACGCGTCGACCGGATGCCACTCGGTGTCGTCCGGCACGCGCGGATCGGCGTCGCTCGGCACGAGCCCGAGGTACGCGGTGGCGAGCTGCCACTCGTCCGGCGTCCGCTCGGGCTCGCTGCGCGTCTCGAGTTGCTCGAGATGCGCGAGCTCCCGCACGTCGACCTTCTCCGCGAGGTGGCGCCTGATCGATTGCTCGAGCGTCTCACCGGGCTCGAGGTAGCCGCCGGGGAGCGCCCAGCTGTCGGCGAACGGCTCCTGCGCACGCTGCCACAGCAGCACCTGCAGTTCGCCAGCGCGTACCTGGAGCACCACCGCGAGGCTGACATGAGCGGGAGTAGGGTGGGCGCTGCTAAGCTCCCTCACGGTTTTCGCCCCATAGTCGTAAACCTTAGCGGAAAGGTTCGGGATGAAGAGATCGCTCGTACTTCTTGCGGTTGTCGCGCTGTTCGTCGCCGGCTGCGGCGGCAGCGGGAGCAGCAGCAGCTCGTCCACCACCACGTCCGGAAGCGGGAAGCCGGGCGCGGGCAAGAAGATCGGCCTCGTCACCGACATCGGCGGCCTCAACGACCGCGGCTTCAACCATCTGTCGTACGTCGGGCTCCAGCGCGCGCAGCGGGAGCTGGGTGTGCAGACGCGGGTCTTCCAGGCAAAGTCGACGCAGGACTACGTGCCGAACCTGTCCACGTTCGCGCGTCAGGGCTACAACCTGACGATCGGGGTCGGCTTCACCGAGGCCACCGCGATCGATACCGCCGCGACCAACTTTCCGAAGTCGAACTTCGCGATCGTCGACGTCGACCAGACGACGGAGCCGCACAAGCCGGCGAACCTGCTCGGGCTGTTGTTCAAGGAGCAGGAGACCGGCTACCTGGTCGGCTACCTCGCAGGGCTCGAGGAGAAGCGGAAGCCGGGCCCGGACGTGATCGGCTCGGTCGGCGGCCAGAAGCAGCCGCCGGTCGACCGGTTCATTGCCGGTTACCAGGCCGGCGCGAAGGCCGCCGACCCGGGGGTCAAGACCCTCAACGCGTACTCGCAGGACTTCTCCGACCAGGCGAAGTGCAAGCAGGTCGCGCTCAACCAGATCGAGCAGGGTGCGGGCGTGATCTTCCAGGTCGCCGGCGGCTGCGGCCTCGGCGCGCTCGACGCGGCGAAGGAAAAGGGTGTCTGGGGGATCGGCGTCGACGCCGACCAGTCGTTTCTCGGGCCGCACATCCTGACGAGCGCGGTCAAGCGTGTCGACACAGCGGTCTCCGACGCGATCAAGCTCGTCGTCGACGGCAAGTTCAAGGGCGGCAACATCGTCTTCGGACTGAAGGACAACGGCGTCGGCATCGGCAAGATCTCGCCGAAAGTGCCGCAGTCCGAGGTCGCGAAGATCAACCAGGTCCGCGCCGACATCATCAGCGGCAAGATCACGAACATTCCGACTGAGGTTCCGTAAAACCGAAAGGCTGGGGTCAGACCTCTACGGGGTCAGACCCCTACGGGAAGGCGGGTGACTGCGGGCGGAGGTCCAGCGGGCCTCCGGCGTAGCAGTTCGACGACCGGTAGTCCTCGGGCTCGTTGGGATAGCCGTCCTTGTAGACCCACGCTTGCAACTCGAGCGCCTGCTTCGTGGGCACGCCGAGCCGCTCGGCGACGAACGCGGTGTTCTGCAGCGCGTAGCACTCGGCGATGCCCTCGTCCTGAAAACCGCGCAGATGGAACGACTCGTGCGCAAGCGTGTGCGCGGCCCATGCGGCTTTGAACTCCTTGAAGCCACAGTTCTCGCGTTCGAGGCACGTGAAGTCGACGCGGTCGATGTGCCGCAGCGCCGCGCAGGTCGACGGGGCGAGGTCGGTGTGGTTCGCCGGACGGCCGTCCTGGCCGAACTGAACCCGTCCGGCCTCGCCGCTCGTATCGACGAGCGACTCGAGGAAGCCGGGGCAGTGGACGCCGACCTGCCGGCCGGCCAGCTCCGTCGCGACCGACGCGAGCGTCTTCTGCTGATGGATGCGATCCTCGCGGCGCGCGAACCCGACCGCCGCGAGGGCGCCGAGGATCAGCAGGGCTGCCGCAATGAACCGCACCGACCAAGAATCGGCACGGCCTCGGACGACCTTGACCTAGCCGCCGGCGACAGCGCCGACGACCCGCACCTCCGAGTCGGCCTGCAGCTCCTCGTCGAGCAGCCGCCCGCCGCGTACGTCGATCCCGTCGACGAAGACGTTGATCAGGCGCCGGAGGTGGCCGCTCTCGTCGAAGAGGAGGTTCTGCACCGGCAGCTGCCGCAGCGCGTCGCCGACCGTCGCGGCGTCGAGCTCGAAGCGCTTCTGCCCACCCGCCTCCGCGGCGAGCACCGCGGGCAGCAGGACCACGGCCACTATGCCGGCGCGGCCTCGACCGACAGGATCGGCGGGAGGTCGCGCGCGGCCTCTGTCCACTGCGTCGCCCCGCGCGGCGAGGTCCAGATGGATCCGCTCTGCGTCCCGAAGTAGAGCGCCTGGTCGTCGTACGCGAGTCCTTCGCGCAGCACCGCCACCCAGGCGCGCTCCGGCAGGCCGTTCGACGCCAGCTCCCACGACGCGCCCCCGTCACCGGTCCGGTAGACCCCGAGCCGGCCCTCGGCGGTGTAGTGGTGCTCCTGGGACTGCTCGGGAATGACGTACGCGACGTCGGGGTCGTCCGGGTCGAGCGCGAGGGGGAAGCCGAAGCTCGTCGGCAGTCCGTTGCCGTCGAGCCGCTCCCACGTGTCGCCGCGATCGTCCGACCGGTAGACGCCGCAGTGGTTCTGCTGCCAGAGCCGCTCCGGCCGTTTGGCGTGCACGAGCAGCTTGTGCACGCACTGTCCGACCTCGGGATACGGGTCGGGCATGAACTCCGCCGCGACGTGCTGGTTGATCGGGGCCCAGCTGCTGCCGCCGTCCTCGCTGCGGAAGGCGCCCGCGGCTGAGATGCCGACGTACATCGCGTCGTCGACGAGCTGAATCGAGTGCGTGCACATCCCGCCGGCGCCGGGCTGCCAGCGGTCGCGCGTCGGATGCTCGAACAGCGCCTCGTTCAGCTGCCACGTGCGGCCTCCGTCGTCGGACCGGAACAACACGCCTGGATCGCCGCCGAGCCAGAGCTCTGAGTCGCGGCCGGGCTCGATGTGCCAGGTCGCGTTGAGCTTCAGCTCGCCGTCTTCCGGCAGCCCGAGCTCCTCGGCGCGCTCCCAGTTCTTGCCGAAGTCGGACGACCGGTGGACGGTCGCGCCGTAGAAGGGGTTGTTGGTCGCGGCATGCAGCGTGCCGTCCCGCGCGTCGACGAAGGCGTGGTAGACCGCCCAGCCTTCGAGCAGAGGGCCCTCGACTTCCCAGCTCTCGCGGTCGTCGCCACGCAGAAGGAAGAGCCCTTTGCGCGTTCCGACGGGTAACAGGACGCCCATCGGGGAAGACGCTACCGCGTCATGTCGTTTGACGTGAGGTCCAACCAGGAGGTGGGAGTGACGAAGCTGAAGGAGCCAGAGAAGCAGTTCCTCGAGGACAACCCCTATGTGGGGATCGTGACGACGCTTCGCGAGGACGGATCGCCGCACTCCACGGTCGTCTGGGTCGACGTCGAGGACGGGAAGCCGTCGTTCAACACGGCTACAGGCCGCGCGAAGCCGGCGAATCTGCAGCGCGATCCGCGAGCTTCGCTGCTCGTCGTCGATCCGCACGACGCCTATAAGTGGGTCGCGGTCAGCGGACATGCGCAGGTGACGGAAGAAGGCGCCGACGACCAGATCGACAAGCTCGCCAAGAAGTACATCGGCAAGGAGAAGTACCCGTGGCACAAGCCGACCGAGCAGCGTCTGAAGGTCCTGATCGAGCCGGAGAAGGTCGACACGAGCGGGTTCGACGGCTAGACCCAGACCTGGTCGTAAACTCGGCGCGTGAGCGCCGATCAAGCGAGTGTCGCGGCGGCGGCCGAGCAACTGCGCGGCGCGGCCAGCGTGGCCGAGCTGCTCGGCCTCACGGCCGAGTCCTTCGTCGGCGTGCTCGACGCGCCGGCGTGCACGATCTCGCGCGTGATCGGTGATCTGCTCGTCGACCTTGTCCAGCATCGCCGTGAGGGCCGCACCGACCGGCTCGGGCACGGCTACCTGATCTCCGATTTTCCGCTCACTCGCGCAGTGATCGAGGAGCGGGAGCCCAAGACCGTTTACACAGGCGATCCGAGCGCCGACACGGCCGAGGCCAACCTGCTCGGCGAGCTCGGCTTCGACTCGTTGCTGATGTTGCCGCTCGAGGCCGAGGACGCGGCGTGGGGTCTGGTCGAGATCTACGGAAACGGGCGCCGATTCGGGCCCGCCGACGTGGACGTGGCGCGCGCGCTCGCGGGGCAAGCCGGGGACGTGCTCGAGCGCCTCTCGCGTCCGGTGCCCTAGAGCATGCGCGTGACGGTCTGCGACGTCGGGCCTCGGGACGGCCTGCAGAACGAGCCCGACACGCTGCCGCCGGAGGGCCGCGCCGAGCTCGTCAACCGTCTGAGCGCGGCGCGGCTGCCGCGGATCGAGGCAGCGAGCTTCGTGCGTCCGGATGCCGTGCCGCAGATGGCGGGCGCGGAGGACGTCGTCGGCGCGATCGAGCGCCGGGAGGGGACGGAGTACTCCGGCCTCGCGCTGAACGTGAAGGGGTACGAGCGGCTCGTCGCGACGGGCCTCGACCGCGTCAACTTCACGCTCGCGGCCAGCGAGTCGTTCAGCCGCCGCAACGCCAACCAGTCGATGGCGGAGGCGCGCGCTGCGGCCGCGGAGGTGATCGGGCGCTCCGTACTGCCGGTCACGATCACGATCAGCGTCGCGTTCGGCTGCCCGTTCGAGGGCAAGGTCGATCCGGGCGTCGTCACGGAGCTCGCAGCCGAGTTCGACAGCGCCGAGATCGTCCTCGCCGACACGATCGGCGTCGCGACGCCGCGGCACGTGGGCGCGCTCGTCGAACGCACGCGCGCGCCGGGCGTGCACCTGCACAACACGCGCAACACGGGATACGCGAACGCCGTTGCCGCGCTCGCCGCAGGCGCGACGCTTTTCGACGCGTCGTGTGCCGGGCTGGGCGGCTGTCCGTACGCGCCGCGCGCGACGGGGAACATCGCGACCGAGGATCTCGTGTACCTGTTCGAGGGCGACGGGATCGAGACCGGCGTCGACCTCGATGCGCTGATCGCCATCTCGAAGTGGCTCGAGGGCGTCCTCGGGCGACGCCTCGAAGGACAGGTCTACCGCGCGGGCGCCTGGGCGGGCTGAGCCGCCTCGCGGAACGACCTCAGCGCGAGCGCGATCTCCTGCTCCGTCGTCTGCCAGTTCGAGACCGAGACGCGGATCGCGCGCCGGCCGTTCCACGTCGTGCCGCTCATCCAGACGTCCCCCGCCTCCTGGACGCGGCGCAGCACGTCGTCGGTCTCCTCGTCGGTCGGGAAGCGGAAAAGCACCTGGTTCAGCACGACCTCGTTGACCAGCTCGACGCCCGGCAGCGACACGATTCCCTCGGCGAAGCGCTGTGCGCACTCGCACGTCCGCTCGACCAGGTCGCGAAGCCCGCTGCGGCCGAGCGAGCGTAGCGCCGCGTAGACCGCAAAGCCGCGGGCGCGGCGCGAGAACTCCGGCACCCAGTCGACCTCGTCGCGGACGGCGCGCGCGCCGCTGTCCTGGATCAGGTACGACGCGCTGACCGTCATTGCCGCTCGATGCGCCTCGGCGTCGCTGCACAGGACGAGCGCCGAGTCGTAGGGGACGTTCAGCCACTTGTGCGCGTCGGTGATCCACGAGTCGGCGCGCTCGACGCCGCGCACGAGGTGTCGTAGACCCGGGCTCGCCGCCGCCCAGAGCCCGAACGCCCCGTCCACGTGCAGCCAGGCTCCGTGGGTCGCCGTCGCCTCTGCAATCCTTTCGAACGGATCGAACGCGCCGGTGTTCACCTCCCCGGCCTGCGCGCAGACGATCGTCGGGTCGTCGCCACGCTCGAGCGCGACTTGGAGGGCGCCGGCGTCCATCCGTCCCTGGTCGTCGGCGGCGACGAGCTCGGGTGCACCGAGGCCGAGCAAGCGGAGGGCGCGATCGATCGTCACGTGGCGGTTCTCGCCGACGAGCACCCGGACGCGCGGCCCACCCGCCAGCCCGTCACGCGAAACGTCCCACCCCACGCGCTCGAGCACGCGGTAGCGCGCGGCGGCGAGTGCCGTGACGCTGCCCATCTGCGTG
>VAXO01000032.1 GCA_005888435.1 Actinomycetota bacterium
GGGGCCGTCCTCGTGCCGGGCCTCGGGCACGCGGCCGCGCCGGTGCGCGGCCAGACGCTGATGCCGAACGTCGTCTATTCGCGACAGGTCGAGTTCACGGCGCACGGCCCGGTCGTCGAGCACGTCATCGTTGCACCGAAGCCAACGGGCCTCTACTCGTTGAAAAGCGTTTTGTCGAACAACGCGGTCCAGGGAGCCGAGCGGCTGACGTCAATGGAGAAGCGCGTCTCCACCGACGCGACGGTCGCGGGCATCAACGGCGGCAGCGGGACCGTTCTGCGCGGCGGGATCCTCGACGTGGCACCGGCTGACGGGCGGTCCTCCGTCGGGATCGACACCGATGGCACGCTGCACGTCGACCGCGTCACGCTGGCCGGCACCTGGCAGGGATCGGGCCAGCGCCGCATCCTCGGGATCAACGAGGCGCCCCGGGCGAACCGTGCGACGTTGTACACGCGTGCGTGGGGAGCGCGCACGCCGGGGGAGAGCGGCGGTGCGTACGCCGTCCTGCAGCCGTTCCCCGCATCGGCCCCGAACGCGGCGCTGACGGCGACGGTAACCGGGTACCTCCAGGGTGGCAACCAGCCGATTCCCGCCGACGGGGCGGTCCTCGTCGCCCGTGGCACGCAGGCCGGACTCCTCACGGCCGAGGCGCCCGTCGGCTCCAAGGTGACGGTCGTGCTGACGCTGACGCCGCCGTGGGCGAATGTGCCCGAAGGGCTTGGCGGCGGGCCGGTGATCGTCCGCGGCGGTAAGCCCGTGTTCCGGTCCTTCGAGAACTTCGAGTCGGAGCAGCTCATCTACCGCACGGCGCGCAGCGCCGTCGGCCAGACGGCCGACGGGCGCATCGTGCTCCTGGTCGCCGACGGGAAGCAGCCCGGCTACAGCACCGGGCTGACGAACTTCGAGCTCGCGCTGACGATGATGCGGCTCGGCTGCGTGAGCGCTTCGGCGCTCGCCTCGGGCCCGACTGCGGCAATGGCGTTCGACGGCAACCTGCTGGACCGGCCGTCGGCCCGCCGCGAGAGCGCGGCCGGCGCCGCCCTCACGCTGAATTACTACGGCGTCTACGCGCCGCCGTTGCAGACCAAGGCGGTGCCGCCGACCGGATCGCTCTCCCTCACCTACAAGCTCGTGCGTCAGTCGAAGGTCACGGCTACGACGGCCGGGCCGAACGGCGACGTCGTGTCGGTCGACTCGGCCTCGCACCCGCCCGGGACGTACAGGTTCAACTGGGTCGCGCTGGGGCGGCCGGCAGGCGACTACACCTTCCGCGTCGCGGCCGATGACGACCAGGGACGCCACTCGGTCGCCGAGCGCGATTTCACGGTCGGCCGGTAGCCTCCGCACGTGCCGGTCGCCGGCGTCACGAGCTCGCTCACGTCGCTGATCGGGGATCACGGCGTCTATGCGGTCTTCCTGTTGATGATCGTCGCCGCCGTTCTGCCGGCCGCAAGCGAGTTGACGATGCTCTATGCCGGCGCCGTGGCTGCGGGAGCGTTTCCGGACGCACACGTTGTTCTCTTCGGCCATGAGATCAAGTCGAACGGCGGTGCGTACATCGTGATGTCCCTAGCCGGGCTGCTCGGCAACGTGGTGGGCGCCGCCGGCGGCTGGACGATCGGACGCTACGCAGAAGTGTGGCTCGAGCGGCATGGACGGCTCCTGCACGTCACGCGCGATCGCCTTGACCGAGCCAGGCGCTGGTTCGACCGTTTCGGCGGAGTGGCAGTGCCTGTGGGCTTCATGACGCCGGGCATCCGCTCATTCGTCGCGATCCCAGCGGGGATCGGCCGGGTGCCGTTCATCCGCTTCCTCGGTCTCGCCGCGATCGGCTGCGCCGTCTTCTGTTTCGGGCTGGCCGGCATCGGCTGGGCCGTCGGCTCGAACTACGACAGCGTCCGCAAATACCTCGATTACGCCGTCATCGCCGGGGTCGTGCTCGCGCTGGTCTATCTCGCCTCTAGACTCTTTGGCCGTGCGTCCGATCCCGCTCGTTGACGTAAAAGCGCAGTACGAGCCGCTGTTGCCGCGTATCCGCGAGGCGATCGACGGCGTGCTCGCGAGCGCCGACTTCATCCTCGGGCCGAACGTCGCTGCGTTCGAGCGCGAGGCGGCCGCGTATCTCGGCGTGCGCGAGGCGGTCGGGGTCGCCAACGGCACAGACGCGCTCGTGCTCGTCCTCGACGCGCTCGGCGTGGGCCCAGGCGATGAGGTCATCTGTCCTGCGTTCACCTTCTACGCGACGGCCGAGGCCGTCGCCCGCCGTGGCGCGACGCCGGTCTTCGCCGACGTCGACGCTGCGACGATGAACCTCGATCCGGAAGACGTCGCGGCGCGCGTCGGACCGCGCACCAAGGCGATCATCGGCGTGCACCTCTTCGGGCGGCCGGCTCCGACCGGCGAGCTCGCGCAGCTCGGCGTGCCGGTGATCGAGGATGCGGCGCAGGCGTTCGGGTCGCCGGAGATCGGCCGCATGGGCATCGCCTCGACGTTCAGCTTTTATCCGACCAAGAACCTGTTCGCGCTCGGCGACGGCGGGCTCGTCTCCACAGACGATCCGGAGCTGGCGGAGCGCGTGCGCATGCTGCGTTTCCACGGCTCGCGCGACAAGGTCGACTTCGAACTGCTCGGCTACAACTCGCGGCTCGACGAGCTGCAGGCGGCCGTGCTGCGCATCTTCCTGTCCGAGCTCGACTCGTGGATCGCGGAACGGCGCGAGGCCGCGATGCGATACGCGGATCTCGGCCTTGGCGCTGCCTGCGAGCTGCCCGAGGACGAGCCCGGACACGCGTACCACCTGTTCGTCTGCCGATCGCCGGAGCGCGACCGCATCCGCGCCGCTCTCAAAGAAGCTTCGATCGGCTGCGCCGTCTACTACACGACCCCGCTGCACCTGCAGCCCGCCCTCTCGTACCTGGGCTACCGCGCGGGCTCGCTGCCGGGCACGGAGCAGCTCGCACGCGAGAACTTCTCCGTCCCGCTCTGGGCCGGAATCGATGCGGACACGCAGGAGCGAGTCGTGTCGGCCGTCCAGGCCGCGGCGCCGGTGGCGTCCTGATGCCTGTCAACAGGCACCGCATCTGGCAGCTCGTTGCTGACGCCGGCCTGATCGCGCTGGCGTGGTGGCTCGCCTTCTGGCTGCGCTTCGACCACGGAGTGCCGAACCCGTACCACCGGCTGTTCGTCGACACGCTCGCCGTCGTCGTCGCGATCAAGCTCGCGATCTTCATCGTCTTCGGCTTCTACAACCGCTGGTGGCGGTACGTCTCGACGCGCGACATGTGGGGCGCCGCGCGCGGCGTCACCGTCGCGTGCGTCGTCGCAGACCTCGTCGTCTACTTCGCGCATCCGATCAAGGGCTTCCCGCTCCCGCGCTCGATCGCCGTGTTGGACTGGCTGCTGCTGCTCGCGTTCGTCGCGGGGACGCGGTTGTTCGCACGCAGCCTCATCGAGCGTCCGGGTGCCGCCTCGCTCGTCGCACGCGGGAAGGAGGTGATAGTCGTCGGCGCGGGTGATGCAGCCCAGCTCGTCATCCGCGAGATGCTGAAGTCGCCGGCGCTCGGCTACACCCCGATCGGCTTGATCGACGACGATCCCCGGAAGAAGAATCTGCGCCTGCACGGCATCCGCGTGCTCGGCACGTCCACGGAGCTCCCGCACATCCTCCGCGACAACCCGCCCGACGAGGTACTGATCGCGATCCCGTCCGCTTCCGGCGAGACGCGGCAACGCGTGGTCGAGATGGCGCAGCAGGCAGGCGTGGGTGTGAAGACGCTGCCGGGCATCTTCGAGCTGATCTCCGGCGACCACAACCTCGCCGGCCAGATCCGCCCGGTCCAGGTCGAGGACGTGCTGGGGCGTGAGCAGATCGAGGTCGACCTGCGCCTCGTCGCCACGTACTTGGCCGGCGAGACGGTCGTCGTGACCGGTGCGGGGGGCTCGATCGGCGCCGAGCTCTGCCGTCAGATCGCACGCGTCGGGCCCTCGCGGCTCGTGCTCGTCGAGCAGTCGGAGTCGGCCTTGTTCGACATCGAGCGCGAACTGCTCGACGACCGCAACTTCTCCGCTGTCGCGACCGTTCTCGGCGACTGCGGCGACCGCTCGAAGATGAGCCAGGTCTTCGAGCGCTATCGCCCGAGCGTCGTTTTCCACGCGGCGGCGTACAAGCACGTCGCGCTGCTCGAGGCGAACCCCCTCGAGGCTGTCCGCAACAACGCGCTCGCCACGCGCGTGATCGCGGACGTCGCGGTCGAGTACGGCGCGGGCCGCTTCGTGCTGGTCTCGACCGACAAGGCGGCGAACCCGAAGAACCTCCTCGGACAGTCGAAGGCGCTGTGCGAGTGGATCGTCGAGGCATACGGACACCGCAAGGAGATCAAGACCCGCTTCGTCGCCGTGCGCTTCGGCAACGTCCTCAACTCCTCCGGCAGCGTCATCCCGATCTTCCGGCGACAGATCGAGAAGGGCGGGCCGGTCACCGTGACCCACCCCGAGATGACGCGCTACTTCATGACGATCCCGGAGTCGGTGTCGCTGATCGTCCAGGCGGGCGCGATCGGCGGCCGCGGACAGGTGTACGTGCTCGACATGGGCGAGCCGGTGAAGATCCTGGAGCTGGCCCGCAACATGATCCGCCTGTCCGGAAAAGAGCCGGAGACGGAGATCCCGATCGCATTCGTCGGCGTGCGTCCCGGCGAGAAGCTGCACGAGGAGCTCTGGACGGACGGCGAGACCGTCGGCCCGACCTCACATCCGAAGATCTTGCGGGCGGCTCGGCCGCCGATCGACGTCGAATGGCTGGACGAGGAGCTCGCGGACCTCGAGCGCATGGTCGAACGCGGCGAGACGCTCGACGTTGTGTCGCGCCTGGCGGCGATGCTGCGCGATCCGCACCGGGTCGGCTCCGCAGTTCTGGAAGACACTCTCCACTAGGGCGTCACAGTTCCGTCGGATGCCGTCCCTAGGGTGGGCCGGTGATCTTCGACGGGCTGAATCCGGAGCAGCGGCGCGCCGTCGAGGCCGTCCGCGGGCCGGTCTGCATTCTCGCCGGCGCGGGCTCGGGAAAGACGACGACCGTTACGCGGCGGATCGCGAACCAGGTCGCGACCGGGACATTCGCCGCAGACGAGATCCTCGCGGTGACCTTCACCGACAAGGCAGCGGCGGAGATGCGTGGGCGGCTCCAGGCGCTCGGCGTGCACGGCGTGACGGCACGCACGTTCCACTCCGCCGCACTCGCGCAGCTGCGCCGATTCGGCGCGGGGCAGCAGCGCATCCTTCCCTCCAAGGCGCTCGCGCTCCGCCGGATCGCGAACGGCTTGCCGCCGCCGTACAAGTTCCGGCCGGCCGGCGACCTCGCGACCGAGATCGAGTGGGCCAAGAACCGTCGCCTGACCCCCGACACGTATCTCGACGGGCTCGGCGACCACGAGCCGCCGATCCCGAACGATCTGATGCTCAGGGTCTTCAGGCTCTACGAGTCGGGCAAGGCCGGGCACGGCTACGTCGACTTCGAGGACCTGCTCGAGCTCGCCGTGCAGATGCTGGACCAGGACCAGCGCGCACTGGCTGATGTCCGTGCCCGCTACCGAGCGTTCACTGTCGACGAGTACCAGGACGTCAACCTCTTGCAGCAGGCGTTGCTCGACCGCTGGCTCGGCGCAAGCGACGAGCTGTGCGCCGTCGGCGACGACTACCAGTCGATCTACGCGTTCACCGGCGCCACGCCGCAATACCTGCTCGGGTTGCCGCGACGTTTCCCGCACGCGGAGGTCGTCCGGGTCGAGACGAACTACCGCTCGTCGCCCGAGGTGCTCGCGCTCGCGAACCGGATCGCGCCTGCGCTCGGAGGCGCGGAGAAGGCGTTGCGCGCCGCACGTCCGAGCGGCCCCGATCCGGAGCTCAAGGCCGTGGCAGACGAACCTGCGTACGTCGTCGCGCGGGTGCGCGTGTTGCACAGCGCGGGCGTGCCGTTCGAGGAGATGGCGGTGCTCTGCCGGACGAATGCGCGGCTGGCCGACTTCGAGGAGGCGTTCCACGACGCGGAGATCCCGTTCCAGGGCGCTGCGCTGCTGTCGCGGGAAGCAGCACGGCAGCTGCTGAAGCGGCTCGCGAAGCTCGACCCGACGCCCAAAGTCGCCGCCGCGGTGCGCGGCTATGCCGAGGACGCGGGTTGGGTCGAGCGGCCGCCCGAGAAGCTCGGCGAGCGCGAGGTGGTGCGGCAGGCTGACCTCGCTCGGCTGGTCAAGCTGGCGGCCGAGTTCGACGACGGGGTGCGCACCACGCGCGATTTCATCGCGGACCTTCAAGAGCGCTTCGGGACGACGGGGCCCGAGCGGCGCGGCGTGCATCTGTTGACGCTGCATGGCGCCAAAGGCCTCGAGTTCGAGGCGGTCTTCATCCCGCGCGTCGAGGAAAGGGAGCTGCCGATTCGCCAGGCGAAGCAGCCGCACGAGATCGCCGAGGAGCGGCGGCTGCTCTACGTCGGGTTGACGCGCGCGAAGCGCCATCTCGCCGTGACCTGGAGCGGCAAGCCGAGCCGCTTCCTGCGCGAGCTCGGTGTCCAGGCTTCGACGCCTCGGCAGGCAGAGCCCGACGATCCGCTCTACGCGGCCTTGAAGAAGTGGCGCCTGCAGCGCGCGACGGCCGACGACCTGCCGGCATATGTGGTTTTCCACAATTCGACGCTGGCAGCGATCGCCGGCCGCCGTCCTCGCGACTTGTCGGAGCTCGGCGCCGTGCCCGGTGTCGGGCCGGCGAAGCTCGACCGGTACGGCAGCGAGGTGCTCGCCGTGCTCGGCTCGCGACGCTAGCCGAGCGCTGTCAGCAGCAGGTCGAGCATCAGCTGCGGCTCGCGGCGGACCCGCGTGCCCGAAGCGTCCTGCCGTTTCACGAGCTCGAGCGCGCGCGGGTCCGTGAGCGGCTTCAGCCGTCCCTCGCGGATCAGCTGCTCGTCGACGCCGCCGAGCCGGCCGCCGTAGGTCGTGTAGACAGGGACGCCGAGCGCGGCCGCCTCGCGGTTCATCGTCCCGCCGGCGGAGACGACGACGTCGGCGAGCGCGATCAGGCTCTGGGCGTCGACGGCGCGGTCGGGGACGACCATCGACGGCAGGTCGAGCTCTCTGACGAACTCGCGCTGCTCCTCGGTCCGCGGCAGCACGACCGCCTGCACCTCCGGATGGGCGCCGAGGAAGTCGAGGGTCTGTGGGAAGAGCGGATTGGAATGACGGTGGTAGAGCGAGACGTCGGGCGGTGGGCGCAGGACGACGAGGATTCGGCTGCGGTCGACGCCGAGGAGCTCGAGCACGCGTGGGTCGGGGTCGAAGTCGGAGAGGTAGTACTCCTCCTTGAGGCCCGGGTAACGCTGCAGCTTTGGCGGTCGCACGCCGAATCGCTCGAGCCGCTCCGGAGGGATCGACTCCGGCACAACGACGCGCGTCGCGGCTCGCATGCCGAGCTGGTGCTGGACCGTCGCGAACTCGTAGTCGTGTGTCGTGCCGCTGGGAATGCCGAGCCGACGCGCGCTCACCGTCAGCTCGTGTGAGCCGTGCGCGAGCGCGAGGTCGAAGCCTCGCGGCCGTGCCCATGTGCGGAGCGCGTGCAGCCGCGAGAAGAGGGACCGCGCCTTGCCGGTCCGCGAGCGGCCGCCGTGACGCCCGATCACCGTCGCCTCGAGCCCGTGCAGCTCGAGCAGCTGCAGCGTCTGCGCGTAATCGCGCGCCGTGATCTCGACCTCGTCGCCGCGCGCGCGCAGGAGCTGGATCAGCGGCCGGAACACGAGCACGTGCGCCGACGCGGTCATGTCGACCCACACCTTCACAGCGCGGCTTCGATCGCCCTGGCGGCGCGCTCTCCGGCCCCGCCGTCCCAGAGCTCGGGGATGCGCCCCGGCGTCGGCTCCTTGAGCAAACGCGGCACCTCGCGCAGTTGCTCGCGTGTGATCAGATGGTTCGTGCCCTCGAGCGTTTCGGGTCGCTCCGTGTTATCGCGCAGCGTGAAGCACGGAACGCCGAGCACTGTTGTCTCCTCCTGGATCCCGCCCGAGTCGGTCACGACGGCGGACGCCTGCGCCTCCAGCGAGAGGAACTGCAGATAGGGAAGCGGTTCCATGAGGACGATGCGTCCGACATCCCCAAGATTCTTCTTCGTGCGCGGATGGACGGGAAAGACGACGGGCAGAGTCGCGGCGATCTCGTCGAGCGCTGCGACCGTCTCGGCGAGCGCGTCAGGATCGTCGACGAGGCTCGGGCGATGCAGGGTCACGAGCACGTATCCACCCAGCTCGACGTCGTGCTCGAGGGCCTGCGCGGCGTCGAGATTCGCCAGCAGCGTGTCGATCATCGTGTTGCCGACATACCGCAACCGCTCGGGGGGCAGATGCTCTTCGGCGAGATGGTCGTTTGCGCTCGGCAGCGTCGTCAGCAGCAACTCCGAGAGGTGGTCGGTGATGACACGGTTGACCTCTTCCGGCATCGACCAGTCATGGCTGCGCAGTCCCGACTCTATGTGCGCGACTCGGACGCCCCGCTTGCGCGCGGCGACCGCGCCGGCGAGGGTCGAGTTGACGTCGCCGGCGACGACCACGAAGTCCGGCCCGAGTTCGGCGAACGTCTGCTCGAGCTCTTCGGTGGCTGACTCCGGCGTGCGCGCCTCGAGCTGAACATGCGGGCGCGGGAGCGGCAACTCGGCGAAGAACACGTCCTTCATCAGGATGTCGTAGTGCTGGCCCGTGTGCACGAGACGCTGCGCGATGTTGCCGCGCCGCTCGAGCGCCGCGTAGACCGGCGCCACCTTCATGTAGTTCGGCCGCGCGCCGACGACGTGAACGACGAGCTGTCGCGCCATCAGCGCTCGGCGAGCAGTTCCGGCACGCGAACGTCGCCTGGTGCGCGCTCGACATGCCGCTCGTGCCAGAGCGTGAACGCAAGCAGCCCCCAGAGCTGGCGGCTCAGATCCTCGCGTCCGGCGACGTGGTCGTCGAGCAGCCGGTGGACGACGCTCGGCTCGAAGTAGCCCTGGCGGTGCAGCGTTTCCGCCGAGAGCGTCTCGCGCGCGAACGGCTCCAGCTCGCCGCGCAGCCATGCTGCGGCGGGGATCGAGAAGCCCCGCTTCTTCCCGCGCACGATCTCGCGCGGCAGCAACGGCTCCGCGGCCTTACGCAGCAGCACCTTCTTCGCGAGGCCGCGCACCTTGTGCCGCGTTGGCAGAGCGAGCGCGAGGTTCGTCACGACGGTGTCGAGGTAGGGGACGCGCGCCTCGAGCGAGTGCGCCATCGACGCGCGGTCCGTTTTCACGAGCAGGTCGTCGACGAGGTAGACGCCGAGGTCGACGTCCTGTAGCCGCGCGAGCCCGTCCGCGCCGCTCGTCTCCTCGTAGCGCGCACGGAGGAGGTCGACCGGGTCGAACGGGCTGCGCCGGACGGTCAGCTCGGCGCGCATGTCGCGCGAGAAGATCTCCTTCCAGCCATGGTGCCGTTCGAGCGGCGGCAGCTGCGCTGCCCGGACGAACCTCTTCGCGCGGTAGTCGAAGCTCGCCTTCGCTGTCGAGCTCGGCAGCCGCTCGACGAGGGGCCGCGCCAGGCGCGCGAGACCGCCTGCTCGCGCGGCGAGCAGGTCGGCCGCGTACGTGTAGTAGCCGCCGAAGAGCTCGTCGCCGCCCTCGCCGGACAGTGCCACCTTGACGTCGCTCGCGGCCAGCTCCGAGACGAGGTACGTCGGCAACGCCGACGAGTCTGCGAACGGCTCGTCGAAGGCGTCTGCGAGCGCCGGCAGCAGCAGTGCCGCGTCGGGACGCAGGACGAGCTCGCGGTGCTGCGTTCCGTAGCGCTCCGCGACGCGGCGCGCGTCGGCGAGCTCGTCGAACGAGCGCTCTTCGAACCCGATCGAGAACGTGCGCAGGGGCTCGGCGCTCTCCTCTGCAGCGAGCGCTGCAAGGAGCGCCGAGTCGACGCCCCCGGAGAGCAGCACGCCGATGGGCACGTCGCTGACGAGATGCGCGCGCACGGAGTCCCGCAGTCGCGAGCGCAGCTCCTCGACGAGCTCCGCCTGGTCGTCGTTGCGCTCGGGCAGCGGCGCGGGCCGGGCGAAGCGCTCGACACGCACGGCGCCGTCCTCCCACGACAGAAGATGCCCGGCCGGGAGCTTGCGCACCTCCCGGAAGATCGTCAGCGGCGCCGGGATCGAGTTGAAGGCCAGAAACGCCTCTACCGCATCGAGATCGACCTCGCCGCGTGGCAGCGCGCGCAGCTCCGACGCGAACGCGAGCTCACCGTCGGCATCGCGGTAGTAGAGCGGCTTGATCCCGAAACGGTCGCGCGCGAGCACGAGGCGCCGCCGCCGCGCGTCCCAGATTGCGACCGCGAACATCCCGCGCAGCCGCTCGGCGAAGGCATCGCCGTGCTGCTCGTACAGGTGGAGCAGCACCTCCGTGTCGCCGTGTGTCCTGAAGACGTGTCCCGCCCGTTCGAGCTCGCGCCGCAACTCCCGGTAGTTGTAGATCTCGCCGTTCTGGACGACGTGAACCGTTCCGTCCTCGTTCGCGATGGGCTGGTCGCCGGTCTCCAGGTCGATGATCGAAAGACGCCTGGCGGCCAGCGCCGCGGTTCCGTCGGCGATCTCGCCGGCGCTGTCGGGACCCCGGTGGACGAGCGTGGCGCTCATCGCGGCGACGCGCTCCGGATCGACGGAGCCGCTCGCGGACACGACTCCGCAGATCCCGCACATGCCGAGGAGTCTAGGCACGACGTAGGCTCGACCCGTGCACTTCACGACCCACGACCAGCTGATCCTGCTGGCACTCTTGGCAGTACTCGCGGTGCTGCTGATCGCCGCGCCGAAGCTGCGAGTCCCGTACCCGATCTTCCTCGTCTGCGGCGGGCTCGCGCTCGGCTTCGTGCCGGGGATGCCGACGATCAGCCTGCCGCCGGAGATCGTGCTCGTCGCCGTCCTGCCGCCGCTGCTCTACCTCTCGGCCTACCGGACGTCGCTTCGCGACCTGCGTGCGAACGCCCGGCCCATCGCGATCCTGGCGATCGGCCTCGTCGCCGCCACGACCATCGCGGTCGCCGTCGTGGCGCACGCGGCCGTGGACGATATGTCGTGGAGCGCCGCCTTCGTGCTCGGCGCCGTCGTCGCGCCGACCGACCCGATCGCTGCGACTGCGATCATGCGCCGGCTGGGGGTGCCGAGGGGGCTTGTCTCGATCGTCGAGAGCGAGAGCCTCGTCAACGACGGTACGGCGCTCGTGCTCTTCCGCGTCGCCGTCGTCGCGGCGCTGTCGGGGGAGTTCTCCGTGTGGGACGTGTCCTGGCGCTTCGTCTGGGCGGTCGTCGGCGGCGTCGCCATCGGAATGATCGTCGGCTTCCTGGTCGCCGAGACTCGCCGCCGCGTCGACAACCCGCCGGTCGAGGTGACGATCTCGTTGATGACCGGCTACTTCGCCTTCATCCCCGCGGCGGCCGTGAGCGCCTCGGGTGTGATCTCGGTCGTCACCGCCGGCGTCTATCTCGGGTGGCGCACGCCGGAGCTGACGTCGGTGCAATCGCGTTTGCAGGGCGAAGCGCTCTGGAACATCGTCGCGTTCGTGCTCAACGCGCTCGTGTTCGCGCTCGTCGGCCTGCAGCTGTCGAGCATCCTCGACAAGCTGACCGGTACGTCGGGCTGGCAGCTGACGTGGTGGGCGATCCTCGTGACCGGAACGGTGATCCTGACGCGCATTGTCTGGCTGCCGATCTTCGCCTGGCGCAACAAGCGCAAGCCGTTCACGCACACCTTCCTGATCTCGTGGGCGGGCATGCGCGGCGCCGTGTCGCTGGCCGCGGCGCTCTCGATCCCGCTCGCGACGGACGCCGGCCCGCCGTTCCCGCACCGCGACCTGATCATCTTCCTGACCTTCACGGTGATCCTCGGCACGCTCGTTCTGCAGGGGCTGACCCTCCCGGCGGTGATCCGGACGCTCCGAATCCAGCCCGACACGATCGAGGAGGAAGAGGACGCACAGGCGCGCATCCGCGCCGCCGAGGCGGCGCTCGAGCGGCTCGAGGAGCTGACGGCGGAGGAATGGGTGCGCGACGACACCGCCGAGCGCATGCGCGGGCTCTACAACTTCCGTCGCAATCGCTTCACGTCGCGCTTCGACGAGGAATCGGACGGCGCGATCGAGGAGCAGTCGCGGGCGTACCAGCGGCTGCGGCGGGAGCTGCTCGATGCCGAGCGCGCCGCCGTCGTGGAGCTCGGCCGCTCCGGGCTGATCAGCGGCGATGTCGCCAACCGGGTGCGGCGCGACCTGGATCTCGAGGACGCGCGGCTGGAGATTTAACGCAAGATTTGGCGCAGGATTCGGAGCGCCGTCATCCACAGGGTGTGCAGGTAGAGCCGGACGGAGCGGTCGGCGATCCACTCGAGGTCGTGAGCGAGCTTCTCCGCCATCGAGGTCTCGTAGCCGCGACGGATCTGCGCGAAGCCGGTGAGCCCGGGGCGGACGACGAGGCGCTGCCAGTACGCCGGCAGCTCGGCGGCGAGCTCTTCGAAGAAGCGGGGCCGGATCGGCCGCGGGCCGACCAGGCTCATGTCGCCCCTGAGGACGTTGATGAGCTGCGGGATCTCGTCGAGCTGTGTCTTCCGCAGCCAGGCGCCCGCGCGCGTCGTCTCCGCCTGCGTACGCCGCACGAGCTCCTCGCCGAGGTAGGGCCCGAGCCGCTCCTCGGCGCCGCGCCTGAGCGTGCGGAACTTCAGCATCTCGAACACCCGGCCGCCTCGCCCGACTCGCTCGCCGCGGTAGAAGAGCGGCCGGCCGCTCGTCACGAGGATCAGGACCGCGATCGGGAGGCTCAGCGGCAGCGTGACGAGCAGGAAGAACGCCGACAGCAGGATGTCGAGCGCGCGCAGCACGGCGTCGCGCCGCCGCGCCGGGCTCGCTTCGGTCAGCTCCGAGAAGCGACGCGTTAGCGAGTCGCTCGCCACGCCTGGATCGTAGAGCTTCCTTCGGCGTCATAATGAACGCTTATGGACACGCGTCAGCTGGCCGCATTCTGCGCCGTCGTGGAGCGAAAGAGCTTCTCGCAGGCTGCCGAACGTCTCGGCGTGACGCAGCCGGCGGTTTCCTTGCAGATCCGCTCGCTCGAGCAGCGGCTCGGACGGCAGCTGCTCGACCGCTCCGGGCGCCGTGTCGAGCCCACCGAGGCTGGGCTGCGGCTGTACGCCTCCGCCCAACGCCTGCTCCAGGCCGAGGAGCAGATGCTCGAGGAGCTGGAGTCGGACGACGATGGCGTCGTCTCGGGGACGCTCGAGCTCGGAGCTTCGACAGGCCCGGGCGGCAGCGTCGTGCCGGTGCTGCTGTGCGACTTCCAGGAGCGCCATCCAGAGGTGCGCGTTCGGCTCTCGGTCTCGGATACGCAGACCGTCGTCGCGCAGGTCGCCGACCGCGAGCTCGAGCTGGGCGTGGTCGGCGCCGGCCGCCGCCACCGCGGCGTCACCTTCGAGCCATTCTTCCGGGACGAGGTCGTGCTTGCCGTTCCCGCTTCGCATCCCTTCGCCGGGAAGACCCTCACGCTCGAACAGCTCCGCACCGAGCCGCTGATCGTGATGCAGGAAGGAGCCGGCGTCCGTCAGGTCATCGAGGACGAGCTGCGGAAGGCGGGCTCGCGCCTGCGCGACCTCGACGTGCGCCTCGAGCTCGGCCTGCAGGAGTCCGTGCGGAGCGCGGTGCTCGCCGGCCACGGCATGACCTTCATCTCGCGGCTCGCGATCGAGTCCGACCTCGCGACCGGGCTGCTCGCAACAGCGCGTGTGCGCGGGCTCAATCCGGTGCGGGAGATCTTCCTCGCACGGGCGAGCGGGCGCACCGAGACGCGCGCCGCGCGCGCCTTCGTCGCCTTCGCACGTGAGCGGGTGCCCGCGTGATCGTCCGCTGGGGCCTCCGGGAGCTGCCCGGAGTCCTGGCAGAGCTGCGCATCGGCAAGCCGCTGCTCGTCGCGAGCGACCGCTGGCAGGACACCCGGCTCGGAATCCGGCCCGTCGCGCGCTGGAGCGAGGTCCCGTCGGAGCGGATTGAGGCTGCGGCGAAGCAGGCAGGCGACGGCATCGTCGCGCTCGGCGGCGGCAGCGCGATCGACCTCGGCAAGGCGATCTCCGCCGAAGCCGAGCTTCCGCTCGTGTCCGTCCCGACGACGTACGCGGGCGCAGAGTGGACGCCCTACTTCGGCGTCCGCGATCCCGAGCGCAGGATGAAGGGCGGCGGCGCGGGAGCGCATCTGCGCGGTGCGGTCTACGAGCCCGAGCTCACGCTGACGCTTCCTCGCCAGGAGACGGTCGGGACGGCGATGAACGCGCTTGCGCACTGCGCGGAGGCGATGTACGCGGAGGGGCACAACGCGGCGGGCGACGCCCATGCCGTGCAGGGCGCGAGCCTCATCGGCGAATGGCTGCCGAAGGTCGTCGAACAGCCGCAGGATCTGCAGGCCAGGACGAAGCTCCTGGAAGGCGCCGTGCATGCCGGGGCCGCCCTCGGCGCCTCGATGCTCGCGCTCGGCCACGCCATGGCCCAGGCGCTGGGCGGCCGCTACGGCCTGCCGCATGGGGCGATGAATGCGCTGACGCTCCCGCAGGCGCTCGCCTTCAACGAACAGGTGGCGCTCGACGCGGTCCGCCGCTTCCGGGAAGAGGTGGGCGTCGACGTCGAGGAACTCAGTGCGCTCGGTGGCTTCGGCCGGCTTCGCGACTTCGGGATTCCCGAGGCCGACCTTCCGTCGATCGCCGCCGCGACCGTCGAGCGGGCCGGGGCGAAGGCCAATCCGCGCCCCGCGACGGCGTCCGAGGTCGAGCAACTCTTGCATAACATCTACTAATCGCACGAATTAGGCAAGCCGTGGTAGGGTCTGACGGTCGTGGCGGACTCCTCCTTTGACGTGCTCGTGATCGGCAGCGGCGCCTCCGGGCTCGCCGCGGCCGTCTCGGCCCACGGAGCCGGCGCCCGCGTCGCGGTCGCGGCGAAGGGCTCGCTCCAGTCCTGCAACTCGGCCAAGGCGCAGGGCGGGATCCAGGCGGCCTTCGGCGAGGACGACTCGCCGGAACAGCACGCCGACGACGTCTGGAAGTCCTCCCACGAGACCGCCGACCTCCACCTCGTCGAGGTGCTCACCTCGGAAGCGCCCTCGGCCATCCATTGGCTCGAAGAGCTCGGCGTCGAGTTCACGCGTGAGAACGGGGGCTACCGGCTCGCCCGCTGCGGCGGCGCGTCGCGCAAGCGGCTGCTGCAGGTGGGCGATCGCACAGGCCACGCGATCACGGCCGCGCTGCGCGAGTCGGTCGAGAGCTCCGACATCCACACCTTTCCCAAGTCACCGCTCGCCGAGCTCGCGAAGACCGAGAACGGCTGGCGCGCACGCTGCGGGGACCACACGATCGACGCCACGACTGTGGTCCTCGCAGCGGGCGGGCGGTGCTATCGCGTCGCCCAGGAGCGCGGCGAGCTCTCGACGAATCACCCGGGCGCAACCGGAGAGGTCACGCAGATCGCCGTCGACCTCGGCGCGGAGCTGCGCGACTTCGACGCGCTGCAGTACCACCCGAACGGCGGCGCCTGGCCGGAGAACATGCAGGGATATTCGATCCCGGAGACCACCCGCGCGTACGGCGCCGTCCTGCTGAACGCCGACGGCGAGGAGTTCACCGACTCGCTCGGCCCGCGCGACGCCGTCAGCCAGGCGATCTTCGACGAGGTCGAGCACGGCAAGGGCGTCGAGACGCCCGACGGCCGCCCCGCTGTGTACCTCGACACGACGCGCATCGCCGAGGAGGACGCGAACGTCTCCCTTCCCTACATGCTGCGCCGGTACCGTGCGGGCGGGATCGATCCGCTGACGGAACGCATCTTCACCTACCCCGTGCTCCACTACCAGAACGGCGGCCTCGTGATCGACACGGACGCTCAGACGACGCTCGAAGGGCTGTACGCGTGCGGCGAGATCGCCGGCGGCACGCACGGCCGCAATCGGATGATGGGCAACTCGCTGCTCGAGTGCTGCGTGTTCGGACGACGCGCGGGCACTGCGGCGGCGGAGAAAGCGAAGGCATGACGACGATCACAACTACTGATCTCGCAGCCGCGGTCGAAGACGCGGCTGCGTACCTGTACGTCTGGGCGCTCAAGGACATCCCGCAGGACCTCCGCGATGCGTTGGCCGACGCGGCAACGAAGGAGACGTCCGTGCCGGGGCAGCGCGTGCTGCAGACGATCCTGAAGAACGTGCAGATCGCGGACAACGACAAGAACCTCGTCTGCCAGGACACGGGCATCGCGGTCTACACCTGCCGTGTGGGAGAGCATTTTCCCCTGCATCCGACCCGAATTTACGCTGCCCTGAAGACCGGCACCGAGCGCGCGACGATCGAGCATCCGCTGCGCTCGAACGCTGTCCACACGATCACGCGCGAGAACACCGGCCCGAACACCGGCTACCGCCTGCCGATCGTCCACTGGGAATTCATCCCGGATTGGGACGGATTGGACGTCAAGTGCGTGCCGAAGGGCTCCGGCAGCGAGAACATGTCCTTCCTGAAGATGTGCATCCCCGCCGACGGTGTGAAGGGCATCAAGCAGTTCGTGCTCGAGTCGATCGTCGGCGCGGGCGGCAAGCCGTGCCCGCCGGGGATCGTCGGCGTCGGCATCGGCGGCAGCGCCGACTACGCGATGTACCTCGCGAAGGAGGCGATCGCGCGGCCGATCGGCACGCGCAACCCGGACCCGCACGTCGCGAAGCTCGAGGACGAGCTCTTCGAGCTGTTGAACGAGACGGGCATCGGGCCGATGGGGCTCGGCGGCGACGTGACCGTTCTGCAGTGTCACATCGAGCACGCCGACACGCACATGACGCTCAACCCCGTCGCGGTCAACTACCAGTGCTGGGCGGCGCGGCGCGCGACCGCGCACGTCGCCGCCGACGGGGAGGTCGAATATGACCGAGAGTTCTAAGCGCCTCACCTTCCCGGCAAGCGAGGACGCGATCCGCGAGCTGCGCGCCGGCGACGAGGTGCTCGTCGACGGGCACATCATCGGCATCCGCGACCGCACCCAGATCCGCATCTTCGACCAGGGCGTCGAGCCGCCGCTCGACCTCAACGGCGCCTTCCTGCTGCACACCGCACCGGGAGTGCGGAAGGTGGGCGAGGGCCGCTACGAGAAGGTCTGCATCGGCACGACGACGTCGGCGCGCATGGTTCGCTTCACCGAGCCGCTCGGCCGCGACCACGGCGTGCGCGCAATCTGCGGGAAGGGCGGGCTCCCCGACGAGGCGATCGAGCCGATGCGCAAGTACGGGATGGTCTACTTCGCGATCGTCGGCGGCGCCGCCGCGCTCGAGACGACGCAGATCGAGGAGATCGAAGAGGTCTACTGGGAGGAGCTCATGCCCGAATGCCTCTGGAAGTTCCGCGTCAAGGACTTCGGGCCGCTCACCGTCGGCATCGACGCGCACGGCAACTCCCTCTTCCACGACGTCCAGACGCAGGCCCAGGAAAAGCTGAAGGAGCTCTTTGCTCGCCTTTGAGCCTCATCACGGCCTGACGCACGTCCTCGACAAGGGCCTCGGCCCGCGCGGGTGGGAGGACGTGCTCGACGTCTCGGGTGAGCACATCTCGATCGTGAAGCTCGGCTGGGGCACCGCCGCAGTCACGAGCAACCTGCAGCGCAAGCTCGAGGTCTTGCGCGAGAAGCCGGTCGTGATCGGCGGGACGTACTTCGAAGTCGTCTACGCGAAGGACCTCCTCGACGACTACAAGCGCTGGCTGCAGAGCCTCGGCCTCCAGCATGTCGAGATCTCGGACGGCACCATCGACATCCCCCGCGAACGCAAGCTCGAGCTGATCGCCGACTTCGCGCGCGACTTCACCGTCCTCTCCGAGGTCGGCTCCAAGGACTCGGCCGTCGAGTACACGGCCGACCAGTGGGTGCAGTGGCTGCAGGAGGAGCTCGACGCCGGCGCCTGGAAGGTGATCACCGAGGCGCGCGAGAGCGGGACCGCCGGGATCTTCGACTCGTCGGGCGGCATGCGCACCGACCTGATCGCGGAGATCGCGATGACGGTCGGTCCGGCGAACGTCGTCTTCGAAGCCCCGGCGAAGGCCGCGCAGGCGTGGTTCATCAAGCAGTTCGGCCCGTCGGTGAACCTCGGGAACATTCCTCCAGAGGAGGTCATCCCGCTCGCAACGCTGCGCTACGGCCTACGCGGCGACACGCTGAAGGAGGTATTGCTTGGCGACCGCGCCGGCACTCCAGCTCCCTGACGTCGAGTCGATGAGCGCCGAGGATGTGCTGCGCTGGGCGCACGAGCAGTTCGCCAATGAAATGTGCCTCACGTGCTCCTGGCAGCGTCAATCGTCGGTGCTGATCCACATGCTCAGCGAGCTCGAGCTGGACGTCCCGATCGTCGAGCTCGACACGCTCGTGCTCTTCCCCGAGACGTATCAGACGCGCGACCGGCTGGTCGAGCGCTACGGGCTCGAGCTGGAGTCGTTCCGGCCGATCGACGCGCCGGACCGGCTCTGGGAGACGGAGCCCGACCGTTGCTGCCACATCCGCAAGGTCGAGCCGCTCGAGCGCGCGCTCGCGCCCTACGACGCGTGGATCACCGGCATCCGCCGCGAGCAGGCGGCGTCACGGGCGAACGCGCAGAAGATCGAGTGGTCGGAGCGCTACGGCGTGTGGAAGGTGCAGCCCATCGTCGACTGGGACGCGAAGCGCGTCCAGGCGTACATCCACGTGAACGAGATTCCGTACAACCCGCTGCACGACCGGGGCTATCCGTCGATCGGCTGCATCCCGTGCACGCGCGCGGTCGCGGCCGGCGACGACGAGCGCTCGGGTCGCTGGGCCGGCTCGAGCAAGCTCGAGTGCGGCATCCACATCAACGCACCGCTGATCAAGGAGAGCAATGACTGATGAAATTCAGGGGTCTGACCCCTTTGAGGTCAGACCCCAGCAGTCCGGTTTCACGCTGTGGTTCACGGGCCTGAGCGGCGCCGGCAAGACGACGATCGCGGAGCTCGTGCGGCCCGAGCTGGAGCGGCGCGGACGGCTCGTCGAGTGGCTCGACGGCGATGAGGTGCGCGAGCACCTGTCCAAGGGGCTCGGCTTCTCGAAGGAGGACCGCGACACGAACATCGACCGCATCGGCTGGGTCGCGTCACGCCTGACGCGTCACGGCGCGGCCGTGATCGTGTCGGCGATCTCGCCGTACCGCGAGGCGCGCGACAACGCGCGCACGATGATCGAGGCGAACGGGATGTTCGTCGAGGTCTTCGTCGACGCATCGGTCGAGGAGTGCGCCCGTCGCGACGTCAAAGGCTTGTACGAGAAGGCGTTCAAGGGCGAGATCAAGGAGTTCACCGGCGTGTCCGACCCCTACGAGGCGCCGGAGCGCCCCGAGATCCGGATCGAATCGGAGCACGAAGAGCCCCAGGAGAGCGCCGAGCGCATCCTCGAGCTGCTCGAACAGCGCGGGTTGATCCCCGCCGCGGTGACGGCATGAGCGTCGCGACCGACACGAAGCTGATCGCGCCGCACGGCGGGGAGCTCGTCGACAGGACCGTGGGAGAGCGTCCGGAAGACCTCGACTCGCTGGAGACGCTCGAGCTCACGTCGCGCGAGCTCTCGGACCTGGACATGCTCGCGTCCGGGGCGCTCTCCCCGCTCACCGGCTTCATGGGCCAGGAGGACTACGAGTCGGTCCTCGAGACCATGCGGCTCGCCAACGGGCTGCCGTGGTCGCTGCCCGTCGGTCTGGCCGTCGACGAGGCGCCGAGAGGCGATCGCGTGGCCCTCTCCGACCGTGCCGTCCTCGACGTCGAGGAGGTGTACGCCTACGACAAGGAGCGTGAGGCACAGCAGGCCTTCGGGACGACGGAGGACAAGCATCCGGGCGTCGAGCGCCTGTACGCCCAGAAGCCGCTCTACCTCGCCGGTCGGGTGACGGTGTTCGAGCGGGCGGAGTCGTCGTTCCCAGAACTTGCGCTCGACCCTGCTGACACACGGTTCCAGTTCGCGCAACGAGGCTGGAAGCGCGTCGTCGGCTTCCAGACGAGGAATCCGATCCACCGCGCGCACGAGTATCTGACGAAGGTCGCGCTCGAGACCGTCGACGGGCTGCTGATTCATCCGCTCGTCGGCGACACGAAATCCGACGACGTTCCCGCCGGCACACGCGTCGAGTGCTACCGCGTCCTGCTCGACGGCTACTACCCGAGCGACCGCGTCGTGCTCAGCGCGTTCCCGGCGGCGATGCGCTACGCCGGCCCGCGCGAGGCGATCTGGCACGCGATCTGTCGCAAGAACTACGGCTGCTCGCACTTCATCGTCGGCCGCGACCACGCCGGCGTCGGCGACTACTACGGAACGTATGACGCGCAGCTCATCTTCGACGAGTTCGAGCCGCATGAGCTCGACATCGAGCCGATGTTCTTCGAGCACTCCTTCTGGTGCAAGAAGTGCGGGTCGATGGCGTCAGCGAAGACCTGTCCGCACACGGTGGACGACCACGTGTTCCTGTCCGGCACGAAGGTGCGGGAGATGCTCGGCAAGGGCGAGCTGCCGCCACAGGAGTTCTCCCGGCCCGAGGTCGCGGAGGTGCTGATCGAGGCTTACAGGACCGCGTGACCTGGCAGTTCACCCTCACGGGGCTGCTGATCGGCGTTCTCGTCGGCCTGACGGGAATGGGCGGCGGGTCGCTGATGACGCCCATCCTCGTGATCGTCTTCGGCTTCAAGCCGACGTACGCGGTCGGCACGGACATCCTGCACGGCGCGATCTTCAAGTCGTTCGGCGCCGTGCGGCATCGCCGGCTCGGCAACGTCCATGCGCATCTGACGTTGTGGATGTTCCTCGGCTCCGGGCCGATGTCGCTCCTCGGCGTCGCGACCGCAAGCTGGCTTGCGCACGCCTACGGCGACTCGGTGCAGTCGGCACTCAGCTACGCGATCGGCGCCGCGCTGATCCTCGGGGCCATCGGCCTCGTGCTCAAGACGTTCGTCAAGCGTGGCGTGCAGCCGAGCGAGGCCGGCTTCGTCTTGCAGCGCAAGGACAAGGTGCGCGCCGTGATCATCGGCGCCGTCTTCGGCTACATCGTCGGGTTGACCTCGGTGGGCAGCGGGACGTTCTTCGGCCTCGTGATGGTGATGATCTACCCGCTGACGATCGCAAGGATCGTCGGCACGGACATCTTCCACGCCGCCGCGCTGCTGTGGGTGGCGGGGATCGGCCACCTCGTGCAGGGCAACGTCGACCTGCACGCGACTGCGTGGCTGCTCCTCGGCTCGATCCCGGGGATCTGGCTCTCGAGCCGTTTCACGCTGCATCTCCCGCAGGACGCGCTCCGGCTCGGGCTTGCCGGCGTGCTTGCCTTGAGCGGGATCAAACTGCTCAACGTGCCGGAGTCGAGCTACGTGATCGCCGTCGGCGTCGGGCTCGGTCTTGGCGCGTTCGCCATCTGGCTGCTCCTACAATCGCGGAGCCGTGAAGCGCAACGCGCCGACGATTCTCGTACTGGTCTTGCTCACGGCGACGGCGACGGCCTTCGTGGTGACGCAGCACCTGAAGCTCGAGCCGAGCCCGATCTCGCAGACGCACGTCGATAAGATCTTCTCGCCCGTGTGCGAGTGCGACACGAACGCCGCGCACATCGACTTCACGATCCGTCGTGCGGACCGCCTGCGCATCGTCGTGCGCACGCCGTCAGGGCCGGTTGTCGTCGCCGACGGTCAGTTCCCCAAGGGCTCCGTGCACGTGCGCTGGAACGGGCACGACGCGAACGGGGCCGTCGTCCCGGACGGCGTCTATTACGCCGTCGTGCACATGCAGCGCGCGCAGCGGACGATCGATCTGCCGAACCCGATTCAGGTTGATACAAAACCTCCGGCGATCGTCCTGGTGAGCACGCAGAAGGATGGAGGCAGGACGATCTTCATGTACCGGACGTCGGAGCCTGCGCACGGGATCCTGTTCGTGAACGGAAACCGACGCGTCTTCACGTACGGGGCGCGGCGGCGCGGCCGGCTTCCGTACTACGGACATGTCTCGGCACGATCGCGGCTCGTCCTGGCCGCTCAGGACCTCGCAGGCAACCGGTCCGCGCCCGTGCGCATCTCGCACTGACACCGGGCGGTCCCCCACTCGTCATCCTCGGCGTGCGACGTTCCGGCACGACGCTGCTGCGCGTCATGCTCGACCGCCACTCGCAGCTCGCCGTCCCCGACGAGTCGTACTTCGTGCCGCAGCTCGCCGACCGCCATCTGCGGCACGTCGACGCGGAGGAGTTCGTCGATGACCTCCGGCGGCTGAACACCCTCGCCGAGTGGGAAGTACCGCTCGACGAGGTTCGCGCACGTCTGCGCGACGGGATGCCGGTCGGCGAGGCAATCGCAACGGTCTATGCCGTCTACGCCGAGGACCGTGGGAAGCCGCGCTGGGGCGACAAGACGCCGATGTACATGCAGAACCTCCGGCTGCTCGAGCGGCTCTTTCCCGACGCGCTCTTCGTCCACCTGATCCGGGATGGCCGCGATGCGGCGACGTCGTTCCTCGCAATGCCACGTGGGATCGTGACCGAGACGTGGATGCACCCCGGCACGCCGGCGGACTTCGCCTGTCAGTGGCGGACCGAGGTGGCGGGTGCGCGGCGGCTTGGGCGTCGCGTCGCCTCGCGCTACCTAGAGGTGCGCTACGAGGAGCTCGTGGCCGATGTCGAGCCCACGCTGCGCCGCATCTGCTCATACGCCGACCTGGAGTACGAGCCCGGGATGCTGGAGTACGCCAACCACGTCGACGTTTCCGCGAAACCACACCAGCAGCGGCTCAAGCAGCCGCCGACAAGCGGTTTACGCGACTGGCGCAGGCAGATGTCGCCCGGTGACGTGGCGGCGTTCGAGCAGGTCGCCGGCGACCTGTTACACGACCTCGGCTACGAAACGTCTCATCTGCCGGATGCGGCCGGCCGGATCAAGCTCATGTCGTACGAGGCACGCGCCCTTGCCTGGCGCGGTGCAAGTTTTGCGCTACGGCGATCGTTTCTTTGGCGTCGTCGTCACCCGGTGCTTCGCGGCTAGCCTCCGGCGCTTCAACTCGAGGATCTGCGGTGCGCGGCGGCCGTGCCACGCCTGCACGATCCCGTTGAGCGTGAAGAAGTAGTGCCGGTCGGTGACGATGCCGGGCGAGTACTTGCCGATGTCGAGGTGCCACATCACCTTCCCGTCAGCGGCACGCAGCGCGTACGTGTTCCGCTCGAGGTTCGAGATGAAGACGTACTTGCCGGCGACGAACGCAGGCCCGAGGAAGCGACCGCCCAGGCGGCGGCTCCAGATCACCTGGCCCGTGCTCGCTCGCAATGCACGGACGCGTCCGTCGAAGCCGCCGAAGAACACCCGACCGTGCGCGACCGCGGGCGTCGCGTAGCCCCACGAGTTCACGTTCGAGCGCCAGATCACGTGGCCGTCGCTGGCGGAAACGGCGTACACGCCTCCGGAGCGGGAGATCGTGAAGAGGCGCTTCCCGTCCGTCGACGGGCTCGCGTAGAAGCTCTCGTAGCGGACGAAGTCCCTGCTCAGGTACTTGCTCCAGATCTTGTGGCCGTTGTCGCGGTTGAGGCGCCAGATCGAGCCGGCGTACGTGGTCACGAAGATGCTGTTGCCGAGAATCGACGGGCTGGAGTTGATGCGGCCCCCGGTGTTGTAGGCCCATTTCACGTGCCCCGTGCGCGTGTAGACGCAGAAGAGCCGCCCATCCGTCGCGCCGAAGTAGACGAGCCGGCCGACCGCGACGGGCGACGACTCGACCTTGCCGGTCACCTTCAGCCGCCACAGCCGCCGTCCGTTGAAGCGGTCGTACGCCGTGACATAGCCGTCGTGGGACGACACGATCAGCCGCGGCCCGGCGATCGCGGGCGTCGACGGCTTCCGCCCGCCCTGCTTCTGCCAGATGACGGTGCCGTTGTGCGAGTTCAGCGCGACGGTCTTCCCGCCGAACGTGTTGACGTAGAGGATCCCGCTGCAGTAGCTCGGTGGATACTCGATGTAGCTGCCGAGGCCCACCGACCAGAACCGGCGGTAGGGCAGCCCGATGTCGATCGAGGGGCGCGAGAGCGTGCGCTGGGGGTTGCCGCCGAAGTTCAGCCAGCAACGCTTGTCGTCGACGAGGTGGTGGCCCTTGCGCTTCTTTGGCTCCGTGATCGCGCGCGTGTCGGCCGTGCCGACGGAGACGCCCTTCAGCTGGGTGTCGAGCTTTCCCGAGGGACGTTCACGGGCTTTGAAGTAGACGGCGACGGCGGCACCGGCGACGAGGAGCCCGAGGATTGCGAGACTGAGGAGGATCCATCGACGCACCCGGCGCGGCCATTGTGCCAGGGGCTGAGGCCGGCGCGGGTTAGACCACGGTTAGGGGCGGTCATGACACTGACGAGGGATGCTCGGCGTGGGGATTCTCATTGCGGCCGCGCTCGCGGGACATGTAGACGCCGACGCGGGCTTGGCGCCGCCTGGCGCAAAGGTCGACGAACCGCGCACGATCAGCGCGAGCTTCGCGCAGCGCAGCTACCGGCCGGGAGACGTTGCGTACCTCGTCGTCGAATCTCCCCTACAGGGGACGACGGTTCGTGTCTTCCAATGCGGGCCGCCCGCGGCTCCCGCTATCCGCGACGACACGATGAGCGGCGTCCCAGTCACGGATGCCGCCCCTGTGAGCGGGCGACGCATCGCCATCAAGGTCGAGGACTGGCCCAGCGGCCTCTACTTCGCGCGTCTGAACAGGCCCGGCGGATGGCAGGGGTTCGCGCCTTTCGTAGTGCGCCCCCGTCGTCTCGGGGAGAGCCGCGTGGCCGTTGTGCTTCCGACAAATACGTGGCAGGCCTACAACTTTCGTGACGTCGATCACGACGGCACCGGCGATACCTGGTACGCCGATCCGCGGATCCGCAGCGTCGATCTCACCCGGCCGTTCTTGAACCGCGGCGTCCCGCCGCACTTCCGCGGCTACCACCAGGGTTTCCTCTGGTGGCTGGGCTTGCGCCCCGACGCCGCGGACGTCCTTGCCGACGACGATTTCGAGCGTGTTCGGAACGGCGCGCAACTCGCGCGGCTCTACGACCTCGTGATCTTCTCGGGTCACGAGGAGTACGTCACCACCCATATGTACGACGTCGTGCAGGCGTACCGGGACCGCGGCGGAAACCTGGCGTTCCTGTCGGCGAACAACTTCTACTACCGGGTCGAACGGCACGGCAATCGGCTCTTCAAGATCGGTCACTGGAGCGACCTCGGTCGCACTGGAGAGCGGCTGAGCGGTCTCGTGTACGTCGGCTGGTCGAAGAAGCTCTTCCCGAATCGGCCCTACCTCGTCACGGGAGCGTCCAAGGCGCCGTGGTTCTTTCGGGACGCGGGCGTCGGCAACGGCAGCCGCTTCGGAAAGTACGGGATCGAGATCGATGAGCGCGGTCCTCGCTCGCCGCCAGGCATCGTCGTACTCGCGCGTATCCCGAACGACTTCGGGCCGGGCCGGTCGGCCGAGATGACGTACTACACGACGTCGAGCGGGGCCAAGGTCTTCTCAGCCGGCGTGATGAACTTCGGCGGAAGCGCGCTGTGGCCGACCGTCTCCCGAATCCTCGAGAACTTGTGGGAGCACATCAGCACCCCGTGAGCCGCGCCGGGCGGCGCTGGTTAGAGCCCACGCGGCGACGCCGATCACGCCCCAGGCGATCGGATCCTCGAAGAACCCGGCGTAGAAGAGGGAGTGCACGAACAGCGTCAGGAAGACCGACGCTGCGCCGAGCCCGAGCGCGCGGTTGCGCTGCGTGACGAGGTACAGGACGCGCGTCGTCGCGGCCATCAGCGCGACGTAGATGAAGAAGCCGATGATCCCGAGCTCCGCCGCGACCGTAAGCGGCGTCGTGTGCGATTTGTCGCGTTTCGCAGACAGCTGCGTCTTCGCCTCCTTTCTGCTCGCCTGCGGCTGGCCGCCGATGCCGACGCCGACGACCGGGTGGTGCTCGAACACGATCCACGCCACCCGCGCCAGCCGGGTGCGCCCGCTCGTCGCCTGGCGGGCGGAGTCGCTCACCGCGGTCGCGGCGACGAAGGCGGCGCCTGCCAGGACGCACACCACGGCCCCGACGACCAGGACCCGCCGGAGCACCGGGCCGCCGAGCACGAACGAGACGGCGAGCGTGACGGCGAAGAGCGCGACGAAGCTGGACTGCGAGTACGCGGGGAGCAGCCCGAGAAAGAGGAACGCGATCAGCGCGGCGGCGACCCAGAAGCGCACTCGCGCAAGCCAGGTCGCGACGAGCAGGACTCCGATCGCGATCACCACGTGGCGGCCGAAGACGCTCGGATCCTTGAAGAGCGACGTCACGCGGAAGTACGACGTGTACGCGTTCGCGCGCTCGACGTCGCTGGCGAGCAGGTGGCCGTGCGTCAGACGCTGGAAGAGCGCAACGGCCGAGAAGAGCGCGCCCAGCGCGACGAGCGTGACGGCGAGCGCGCGCGGGTGCCAGGCGCGATACGGCGAGCGGACGACGACCACGACCAGCGCCGAGAACGGGAAGAGGAAGAAGAGCAGCTCGATGCTCCCCGCCCGCAGGTCGTGTGTCCAGAGCAGCGAAAGGCCCGTGTAAAAGACGAACGCCGCCGCCGGGTAGGCGATCAGCCGCGGTAGCGCGCGGTCGGCCTGTCCGCGGCCAGCGCGCACGACGAGCGCGAGCACCGCCGCCGCGAGCACGACGTAGAGCGGGTCGAGGAGGTAGGCCTTCTGCGTCCCCACGGACGTCGAGATGCGAAAGGGCGCGGCGGCAAGGAGCGCGACGGGCACTGCGACCGGCCAACGCACGAACGCCCACGCGACGGCTGCGATCACGAGCACGCCGAACACGAGCGCGCCGAGGTGTGTCGCCGGCGTGACGAACCGTTTGAGGTCGTGCCCTGGAATGAGCGCGACCGCCAGCATGGCTTCGCCGGCGACGGCGATGCCGAGCCCGGCCAGCAACTCCACGCGCCTGCGCGAGAGGAGCACGATCGCCGCGCCGACGGCGCCGACGACAGCCGCGAGCTGAGCCAGGTCGCCGTGGGGCACGGGCATGAGACGCCAAGACTACGGAGGCGTGATAGGAAACGCCGCGTGATCGGCGCCTGGAAACGCGTGCTCGTGCTCGCCCCGCATACGGACGACGGCGAATTCGGCGCCGGGGGCACGATGGCGCGGCTCGTCGAAGGGGGAGCGGAAGTGCGGTACGTCGCTTTCTCGATCGCGACACGCTCGCTGCCGGAAGGCTTTCCGCCCGACACGCTCGCTCGCGAGGTGCGCGAGGCGACGACGGAGCTCGGGATCGCGCCGGAGAACCTGACCGTCCACGACTTCGACGTCCGGACGTTTCCGGAGCACCGCCAGGACATCCTCGAGCTCCTCGTGGCCTTGTGGGAGGAATGGCGGCCCGATGCGGTCTTCCAGCCGAGCCTGCACGACATCCACCAGGATCACCAGGTGATCGCCGCGGAGGGCCTGCGGGCTTTCAAGCGCACGACGATCCTGGGCTACGAGATTCCCTGGAACAACTTCGACTTCGCCTACCAGGCATACATCTCGCTGCAGCGGCCGCATGTCGAGAAGAAGGTCGCCGCGCTGGCGAAGTACGAGTCGCAGCAGCACCGGCGCTACAGCGACCCGGAATACATCCGCAACGTCGCGCGGACGCACGGGATCAACGTGAACCGCGAGTTCGCCGAGGTGTTCGAGGTCTACCGGGTGGTCGTGGCGTAAAGGTCTCGGCCTCGAATGCCGATTTCGGTCGGCATGAGGCAGGTTTTCAACACGTCCGCTGGCACCATCGAGGTCCTCGTCGACCGGGACAGCGACACGATCTCGGTCTACCGCTTCGACGCCGAGCACCGGCCCGTCGCCGCCGCGATGGAAAGCTGGGCCCACGTCGACCTGGTCGACGTGCTCAACCGGCAGGCAGGCGTCCCGCTCTTCGAGGCGACCAGCATCGCCGCACAGCTTCGCGAGCAGCACGTCGCGCCCGCATCGTTCGGCGACCGCATGCAGGGGAGCAAGCGCGAGCGCGGCTGGAGCAGCCTCGAGCACGCCGGCATCCCGCTGCGGTTCGTGGCCGTTGCACTCGACGCTCTGATCGTCTTCGTCCCGCTCTTCTTCGTCGTCGGCCTCCTGAGCGGCGGCGGCTACAAGAACCACATCAACGGTCAGACGAACGTGGGAATCAACGTCGACGGCAGCGCGGCTCTGCTGCTGCTCGCACTGGGCCTCGGCTACTACATCGTTTGCGAGAGTGCGTCCGGCGCGACGCTGGGCAAGCGCCTGGTCGGCATCCGCGTGGTGGGCGAGGACGGCGATCCGCTCACGTTCGGCGCGGCAGTCGTCCGCAACCTCGTTCGCGTTGTCGACGCTCTGTTCTTCTACTTCGTCGGCTTCATCTCCGCGATCCTGTCGAAGCGCGGACAGCGCCTCGGCGACCGGGCCGCGCACACGATCGTCGTCCGGCGGCGCTAGGCAGCCACGACGGGGGCGACGGCCTCGTCGATCGTCTGCAGCGTCGCGTCGTCGAGCTCGATGCCCGACGCGGCAGCGTTCTCCTCGACCTGCTCCGGCCGGCTGGCGCCGACGATCGCGCAGGCGACCTCCGGGCGGCGCAGTACCCAGGCGAGCGCGAGCTGCGCCATCGTGATGCCGAGGCCGTCGGCGATCGGCCGCAGCCGCTGCACCGCCTCGAGCACGTCGTCGTCGCGGAAGCGGTCCATCGACCAGCCCATGTCCTGCGACGCGGCGCGCGTCCCTTCCGGCGGCGCTTGGCCGGGCTTGTACTTTCCCGTCAGCGCGCCCTGCGCGAGCGGCGACCAGACGATCTGGGAGATGCCGTTCGCGCTGCACAGCGGGAACACCTCACGCTCCGGCTCGCGCCAGAGGATCGAGTACTGGGGCTGGCTCGACACGAACCTCTCGACGTCGGGTAGCTCGAGCGCAGCCTGGATCCGGTCCGGCGCCCACTCGCTGAAGCCGAGATAGCGCGCCTTTCCCTGGCGCACGACCTCCGTCAGAGCCTGCATCGTCTCCTCGAGCGGCGTGTCGTAGTCGTAGCGGTGGCACTGGTAGAGGTCGACGTAGTCGGTCTTCAGCCGCAGCAGCGAGAGGTCGAGTTGCTTGAACACTTGCTCGCGTGAGAGCCCGCCGTCGCCGTTCATCGGCCAGAACAGCTTCGTCCCGAGGATGTAAGAGTCGCGCGGCCGGCCGGCCAGGACCTCACCGAGGAACGACTCCGCCGCGCCGCGCGCGTACACGTTCGCGGTGTCGATGAAGTTGATCCCGACCTCGAACGCCTTCGCGACGCAGGCCTCGGCCTGCTCGCGCGCCACGCCGCCGCCGTACGTCAGCCAGGAGCCGAGGCTGATCTCGGAGATCTCCAGGTCGCTCGAGCCAAGTCGACGGTAACGCATAGGGAAGCTCTAGCATCCCGCGTCGTGCGAACGCGTCGCTTGGGCAAGGACGGCCCCGAAGTTTCGGTTGTCGGTCTCGGCACCAACAACTTCGGCGGCCGCGTCGACCTGGCTGGAACGCGCGCGGTGGTCGACGCCGCGCTCGACGCCGGCATCACGCTCTTCGACACCGCGGACGTCTACGGGAACAAGGGCGGCAGCGAGTCCCTCCTCGGCGAGGTCCTCGAGGGGCGTCGCGACAGCGTCGTGCTCGCGACGAAGTTCGGTCACGACATGGGCTACGGCATCGAGGCGCTCGGGTCGCGGGAGCACATCCGCAAGGCGATCGACGCCTCGCTGGAGCGACTACGGACGGACTACGTGGACGTCTACCAGTACCACCGCCCTGACGGGGTGACGCCGTTCGCGGAGACGTTCGGCGCGCTCGACGAGCTCGTGCAGGAGGGCAAGGTGCGCTTTGTCGGCCACTCGAACCTCGAGGCGTCGCAGGTCGAGGAGGTCGACGCGCTCGCGCGCGGGCACGGCTGGGCCCGTCCGGTGAGCGCGC
>VAXO01000033.1 GCA_005888435.1 Actinomycetota bacterium
AACTGCGGAAAAAACCTGCGCCTAAGACGTGCGGCGTCCGGTCATGGGGGTACACAGTCGCGGGGGGTCGGTCACCGCGGGGGGCTCTGGCCGCAGGATCCTCCGCGCCCGGCCCCCTATCTTCCACTCCAGATGACACAGGCGGGTCAGACGGCCACGTATCGCCTGCTCCTACCGTCGTCGGCGGGCAGCTCCTTCCCGCCGGCACCCTCGAAGGCCGGCGGCGTCCCCTGGGAGCTGCCCATCAATTCAGGCCGAGCGGCGCTTGCGTAGGGCGCAACCCGAGGTGTCTGCCGAGTGGCCGCCCTCGACTTCGACGCCGGGCGCGCCCAACTCGTATCTAGTCACGAATGGCGCGAGTCGTCAACAGAAGGCAGCCTGTACCAGAGGGGTGAGCCGGGCGGAAGCCTGGGCCAGCGGCCTAACCCGGCTCCTCCCGGCTCACGGCACGGTTCCCGGGGACAGAGG
>VAXO01000137.1 GCA_005888435.1 Actinomycetota bacterium
GCACCTCTTGCCGGCCCTCGGCGGCCTGGTGCTGATCCTCGCCGCGCTGCCGATCTTCCTGCTGCTCGACTGGCCGGTCTCCGGCTGGGCGCTCGCGGCCGCGCTCTGGGTGTTCGTGCACGGCCTGGACTACGTGCTGGCGCGCGTACGCAAGCCCGCGGCTAATGTCGCGGGCTCAGCTGTGCAGGCATTCGGCGTCTTCTTCAAGGCAATCGTGCTGCTCGCGATCCTCGTGGCGACGGCCGCGTCGCATCCGCACGTTGCCGTCGCGGCGGTCGTGACGTACGCGCTCGCGTACACGTTCGAGCTCGGCCTCTCGCTGACCACTTACTTCGGCGGCGAGACGCGATGAGAGCACGGCTGCTCACGGTCGCGCTGCTCGCGCTCGTGTTTCCGTCGTCGGCCTTCGCGCGCGGCGAGTTCGACCCGACGAAGGAGTTCGAGCAGCACGAGTGGGTCCCGATCCACCTCGGGCCGCTCGACCTCTCGATCACGAAGGCCGTCGTCTACCTCTTGCTCGGCACCCTCCTGACGATCCTGCTCGGACTCGGGTTGATGCGCTGGCGCCTCAACGTCGCGCCGAATACCCGGCAGACCATCGGCGAGCAGCTCTACGAGGTCGCGCAGACGCAGGTCGCCGAACAGGGCCTGCCGTCCAAGGCGATCGGCCGCTGGTTCCCGTACGTCGCGTCGCTACTGCTCTTCATCTTCGTCGTCAACCTGCTCGGGTTCATTCCGCTGCCTTTGACGGGGGAGACCTGGCACGGAGTCCCGACCTGGGGGATCTACGCCGCGACGAGCTCCCTCTCGGTGACACTCGCGCTGGCGCTCCTCACCTTCGTCTTCACGCACTTCGAAGGGATCCGCTGGAATGGCGCGCGGCGCTACTTCAAGAGCTGGATCCCGGAGGCGCCCAAGCCACTGCTCGCGCTGATCGTCCCGCTCGAGATCCTCGGGCAGTTCATGCGCCTGATCTCGTTGAGCGTCCGACTCTTCGCGAACATGCTCGCGGGGCACATCCTGATCCTCACGTTCCTGGGCCTGATCTTCATCTTCCAGTCGCTGGCCCTGTTGCCCGTGATCATCCCGGCGACGCTCTTCTACATCTTCGAGGTCGTCATCGTCGTCGGCATCCAGGCGTTCATCTTCTCGGCCCTATCCGCCATCTACATCGGCTCGGCGATCGAGCCGGAGCACTAAAGGAGGAACCGTGCACACGCTCACGCTTCTCGCAGCAACGTCGGGCGACGTCACGAAAGCCGGCAAGGCGATCGGGCTCGCCCTCGGCGTCGGCCTCGGCGCGCTCGGCGCCGGCGTCGGCATCGGCAACATCTTCGGCTCGATGATCCAGTCCGTCGCCCGGCAGCCCGAGTTGCGCGGCGAGCTGCAGGGCATCCAGTGGCTCGGCTTCGCGCTCACCGAGGCCGTCGTGTTCTACGGCCTGCTCGGCTCGATCCTGGCGTACGTCCTCGTATGACGCTGGTCGCCTCGAACCCGCTGATCGAGGTCCGCCTAGGCCTGATGGTCTGGACGATCGTCTGCTTCGCGATCACGTTCTTCGTGTTGAAGCGCTACGCGTTCGGACCGATCCAGCGGCTGATCGACGAGCGGCGCCAGCAGATCCGGCAGTCGATCGAGGACGCGGAGCACGCGCGGACAGAGGCGCGGAAGCTGCTCGAGGAGCACCGCGCGCTGATCGGCGACGCGCGCGGGCAGGCCGAAGAGATCCTCACCGAAGCGCGGCGCGTCGCGGACTCGCAGCGCCAGCGCGTCAAGGACGAGACCGAGGCCGACCGCCAGCGCCGGCTGGAGGAGACGCGCCGCCAGATCGAGGCGGAGACACAGCGCGCGCTCCAGCAGATCCGTGCGGAGGTGGCCGAGCTCACGCTCGTCGCGACCGCGAAGGTCACCGGCAAGGTGCTCGACGACGCCGACCACCGGCGGCTGATCGAGGACGCGATCAAGGACCTCGACTTCTCCGCCCTCGAAGAGACCGGAGCGGCGAGATAGCCGTCGTCCATCGCACCTACGCCGAGGCGCTGTTCGAGGCCGCGAAGGAGAACGGACGACTGCGGGAGGTGAGCGAGGAGCTCGCCGACTTCGCGGCTGCCGTGCACGACGTGCCGGAGCTGCGCTCCGTCCTGCGCAACCCGCAGCTCGAGCCGCGCGCGAAGGTCGCCGTGCTCGACGAGCTGCTCGGCGGCGCCGATCCGCTCGTGCGCAACTTCCTGCGGCTGACCGCCGAGAAGGGCCGCATCGGTTCGATCGAGGAGATCGCGCGCGAGTTCGACCGGTTGATGGCGCGCGAGGAGCGCCGCCTGAACGTCGAGCTGACGACGGCGCGCGAGCTCTCCGACGAGGAGGCGCGCGACCTGCTGCAACAGATCGAGCACGCGTCCGGGCGCAGGATCGAAGCGACGCGCAGCGTCGACCCGAATTTGATCGGCGGTTTCGTCCTGCAGGCCGGCTCGATGCGCGTCGACGCGAGCGTGCGCGGCCGGCTCGACGGCCTACGTCAAGAACTGGTGAAAGGAAGGTAGAAGTGAAGTTGCGCCCAGAAGAGATCACGTCGATCCTCAAGGAGCGGATCGAGCACTACGACGTCGAGACCGACCTGGCCGAGGTCGGGACGGTGCTGCAGGTCGGCGACGGGATCGCCCGCATCTACGGGCTCGAGAACTGCGTCGCGCTCGAGATGCTCGAGCTCGAGCACGGCGTCGTCGGGCTCGCGTTCAACCTCGAGGAGGACGACGTCGGCGCTGCGCTGTTCGGCGAGTGGCAGCACGTCAAGGAAGGCGAGCCCGTCAAGCGCACGGGCCGCGTCGCGAGCGTGCCCGTCGGCGAGGCGCTGCTCGGCCGGGTCGTCGACCCGCTCGGCAACCCACTTGACGGCCGCGGCCCAATCGAGACCGAGGAGACGCGGCCGCTCGAGTTCAAGGCGCCCGGCGTCGTGGCCCGGCAGCCCGTGAAGGAGCCGCTGCAGACCGGCATCAAGGCGATCGACTCGATGACCAACGTCGGCCGTGGCCAGCGCGAGCTGATCATCGGCGACCGCCAGACCGGCAAGACGGCCATCCTGATCGACACGATTCTGAACCAGAAGGACACGGACGTCGTCTGTGTCTACGTCGCGATCGGTCAGAAGGCGTCAACGGTCGCGCAGGTGTACGAGCGGCTGCGCGACGAGGGCGCGATGGAGTACACGACGATCATCTCCGCGCCCGCGCAGGAGGCCGCGCCGATCAAGTGGATGGCGCCGTTCGCCGGGTGCGCGATGGGCGAGTACTTCCTCTACAACGGCAAGCACGCGCTCGTCATGTACGACGACCTCTCGAAGCATGCGGACGCGTACCGGCAGCTCTCGCTGCTCCTGCGCCGCCCGCCGGGCCGCGAAGCGTTCCCCGGCGACGTCTTCTACCTGCACTCGCGTCTGCTCGAGCGCGCCTGCAAGCTCTCCGACGAGAACAAGGGCGGCTCGCTCACTGCCTTGCCGATCATCGAGACGCAGGCCGGCGACGTGTCGGCGTACATCCCGACGAACGTGATCTCGATCACCGACGGGCAGATCTACCTCGAGTCCGACCTGTTCTTCTCCGGCGTGCGGCCAGCGGTGAACGTCGGTATCTCCGTGTCTCGTGTCGGCGGCGCGGCCCAGACGAAGGCGATGAAGAAGGTCGCCGGCCGCCTGCGCCTAGACCTTTCGCAGTACCGCGAGCTGGAGGCGTTCGCGCAGTTCGGATCGGAGCTCGACCAGTCGACGCAACAGGCGCTCGCGCGCGGCGAGCGGATGGTCGCGTCGCTGAACCAGCCGCAGTACGACCCGTGGCCGATGGAGGAGCAGGTCGTCGCGCTCTACGCCGGCGTGAACGGCTTCCTCGACGAGATTCCCGTTCCCCAGGTGCCGCGCTTCCAGGGCGAGCTGCGCGAGCACATGCGGACGGAAGGCTCGATCCTGAAGGAGATCCGCGAGACGGGCGACCTCCCTGACGAGCTGACGCAGCGGCTCGAGGACGAGCTGAAGAAGTTCAAGCAGATGTTCAACGTCCAAGAGGAAAAGTCACTGGTGGCGTAGATGGCGTCGCAGCAGGACATCCGGCGCCGCATCCGCTCCGTGCAGAACACGCGGAAGATCACGCGTGCGCTCGAGCTGGTCGCGGCGTCGAAGCTGCGCCGCGCGCAGGCGCGCATCGAGGACATGCGTCCATACGCCGACCGGATGCTCGAGCTGATGTCGGGCACGGCGCGCGCGAGCACGTCCGTCCGCGGGCTGCCGTTGCTGCAGCAGCGGGACGAGGTGCGCACCGTCGCGGTCGTTCCGATCATGGGAGACCGGGGCCTCTCGGGGCCGTTCAACTCTCAGGTCCTGCGACGCTCGCTCGCGGTCAGTCGGCAGCTGCAGGGCGAGGGCAAGCAGGTGCGCTGGGTGGCCGTCGGCCGCCGCGGGGTCGGCTCGCTGCGTTTCCGCCGCTTCGAGCTCTCGGGCGAGTTCACCGGCTTCACGGACGACCCGCGCTACGCCGACGCGCAGGCGATCGCGCACAAGGTGATCGAGCTGTACACGGAGGAGGAGGTCGACCGCGTCCTCGTCATCTACAACCGCTTCGAGTC
>VAXO01000034.1 GCA_005888435.1 Actinomycetota bacterium
TCATGGGGACGAGCCCCCGTCGGGAGAGGCGCGCGACGCCTGCGGCAACGCCACGCGCACAAAGGACGAGGGCCCGACCCCCGCGGTACACATTCCGCCTCGAGGGCGTATCTCCTCGGCGCCTGTCGACGCCGCCGGCATTTCATGTTCGTTTCGCGGTCCGGGTACGGATCGTCAGCGCGTCACCACCGCTGACCGTTTCCCCAATCGGCGTTGCCGCGCGAAGGGCAATGCGGAAGGTGGCGCAGACGGGAACGTGTTGCATCAAGAACGAAAACCCCGCCGGGTGCGGGGTTTTCTCTCATCGGGGCGCCGAGATTTGAACTCGGGACCTCTAGTCCCCCAGACTAGCGCGCTAACCAGGCTGCGCCACGCCCCGTAGCGTCGGATATTAGCTTCGAGGGATAGGGAGCTTCTGAAAAGCCCGCAGGCGGAGCCGCCAGGTCCCTGGAAGGTGGGCCGCCACCTTCCTGCCCGGCGGCTCTGTCTGCGGGCTCTCTGTTGTTAATTGATTGACACGGCCGCGGCAATCGGCGGAATCGCCAGGTCGCCGTACGTCAAATGGCCGACGTCGAGCAGGGACGCTACGTCCCGTACCGCCGATACAGCTTGTCGATGAGATCCGGCATCCGCTCGAGGCGATCGGTGATCACGCGCAGTCGGTACTCGCGGAAGTGCTCCGCCTCGACTCCCAACGACCTAGCGAGCGACTCGATCACGTCGTCGGAGGGAACGGGGCGGTTCCCGTGCACCAGGTGGTTCAGATAGCCGGCGGAGAGCTTCGTCTTCTCCGCCAGCGAGCGGTATGTCAGCCCGGCCTCGTTCATGAGCCGCTCGACGGTCGGCCCGAAGGCGTCGTCGCTGAAGCGCCGCTTCCTCGCCATCAGCTCAGCTTTCCGCGCACTGCCGAGACGAGCTCGTCCACCTTCACCGCGTCGTCCTCCCCTTTCGCGCGCTCCCGGAGATCCACCGTACCGTCTTCCGCTGCCTTTCGCCCGACCGTCACGCGGAACGGACAGCCGATCAAATCGGCGTCCGCGAACTTCTCCCCCGCGCGGGCGTCGCGGTCGTCGAGCAGCACGTCGAACCCCGCGTCGTCGAGTGCCGATGCGGCCCGGTCGGCATACGACTCCGTTCCCGTTAGCGCGACGATGTGTACGTCGTACGGCGCGACGGTGCGCGGCCATTGGATTCCACGCTCGTCGTGGTGTTGCTCCACGACCGCCGCCATCGTGCGCGCGGGGCCGATGCCGTAGCTGCCCATCACGAGCGGCTTCTCCTCCCCGTCTTCGTCGAGGAAGGTCGCGCCGAACGGCACCGAGTAGAACGTGCCGAGCTTGAAGATGTGTCCGAGCTCGATCGCCGTCTGCTCGAGCAGCTTGCCGCCGCAGACGGCGCAGGCGTCGCCCTCGTTTGCCTGACGGATGTCGGCGAAGTCCGGCTTGTAGTCGCGCCCCGCCTGGACGCCGCGCAGGTGCCAGCCGTCGCGATTCGCACCCGCGACGAACTGGCCCTCATGGAGGGCATCGTCCGCGAGGACATCGATCGTCACAGCGACGGGGCCGAGCGAGCCGCCGCCCGCGCCGAACACCGATCGGATCTCCTCGTCCGTCATCGGCCTGTACCCCTCGCCCAGCGCCGTGACCAGCTTCTCCTCGCTCAGCCGGTCGTCGCCGCGGATCAGCGCGAGCACCGGCCGCTCTCCGACCATCACCGGCATCGCCTTCGACGTCGCCGCCGGGTCGATGCCGAGGAACTCCGCGAGGCTCTCGATCGTCGTCACGCCGGGCGTCTCGACCTCCTCCGGCTTGTCCAGCGGCTCGGGGAGCTCCGGCGCTCGCGGGATCCCGCGCGCAGCGTCGTAGTCGGCGTAGTAGTCGCCGTTCTCGCAGCGGACGAGGATGTTCTCGCCGGATTCGGCGGGCGCCATGAAACCTGATGACTCCCGCCCGCCCATGATCCCCGACTCGGCTTCCACGTAGTACACCTCGAGACCGCAGCGCTCCCAGATGCGCTCGTACGCGCCCTTGTGCGCGTCGAAGCTCCTGTCCAGTCCGAGCTCGTCGCGGTCGAACGAGTACGAGTCCTTCATGATGAACTCGCGCACGCGCAGCAAGCCGCCGCGCGGCCGCGGTTCGTCGCGCTCCTTCGTCGAGAAGTGGTACCAGAGCTGCGGGAGCTGCTTGTACGACTGCAGCTCGCGCGCGTGAAACGTCATGGTCTCCTCGTGCGAAAACGGCAGCACGAAGTCGCGGCCGGTGCGGTCCTTGAGCTTGAACACGATCGGGATCCCGATGCGGCCACTCGTCTCCCACAGCTCTGCCGGCGTCAGCACCGGCTCGAGCATCTCCTGCCCGCCGATCGCGTTGATCTCCTCGCGGATGACCTGGACCACCTTCTGGTGGACTCGCCAGCCGAGGGGCAGGAACGTCCACAGCCCGGCGCCGACCTGGCGGATGAAGCCGCCGCGCACGAGGAGCTTGTGACTGGCCGCGTCGGCGTCCGCCGGCGCGTCGCGCAGCGTCGGTAAAAACAGCTTTGAAGCCCTGGCAATCACTGTTGTCCGGGCAGACTATTCGCCGAGCGGAATCAAAGAAGCCTCTGCCATCGCGAGTGCGGCAGGCTTCGCCATCTTGAGTCGCTTCGGGCGCTGCATCCCGTCGGCGATCCACTTGTCGATCTCGTGGAACAGCTCGTCGATGAGGATGTCGGAAGAGACTTTCTTCAGCACGCGTCCGTGCGCGTAGACGAAGCCGGTATCGCGCCCGCCCGCGATGCCGAAGTCGGCGTCGCCCGCCTCTCCGGGGCCGTTCACCGCGCACCCGAGCACCGCGACCTCGAAATGCTGCGGGTACCCGTGCAGGCGCTCCTCCACCCGTTCCGCCAGCGTCTGCACGCCGACGTTGTCGCGGCCGCACGAAGGGCAGGCGATCATCACCGGACCGCGCTCGCGCAGCCCGAGCGACTTGAGGATCTCGAACGCGACCTTGACTTCCTCCACCGGATCGGCCGTGAGTGAGACGCGCATCGTGTCGCCGATGCCGTCGACGAGCAACGCGCCCATGCCGACCGCGCTCTTGATCGAGCCCGAGTAGGGCGTGCCCGCCTCCGTGACGCCGAGATGCAGCGGGTACGGGACCTTCTCCGACAGCATCCGATATGCGCGGATCATCGTCGGGACGTGGCTCGACTTCACGGAGATCTTGAAGTCGCGGAAGTCGAGGCTCTCGAGCAGCCGCACCTCCTCGAGCGCGGCCTCCACCAGCGCCTCGGCCTGATCCTGCTGCGCGAGCTCGGCGAGGTGCTTCGGCAGCGAGCCGGAGTTCGCGCCGATGCGCATCGGCATCCCCGCCTTCTGCGCGGCCCGCACGACCTGGGCGACCTTGTCCGACCCGCCGATGTTGCCGGGATTGATCCGCACGGCCGCGACGCCCTGCTCGATCGCCTTCAACGCGAGGCTCGCGTTGAAGTGGATGTCTGCGATCACCGGGATGGGCGAGAACCGGACGATCCGCCCGAGGGCTTCGGCGTCCTCGGTCTTCGGGACCGCAACACGGACGATCTCGCAGCCGGCCGAGGCGAGCGCGGCGATCTGCGCGGTCGTGGCTTCGACGTCGTGCGTCTTCGTCAGCGTCATCGACTGGACGACGACGGGCGCGCCGCCGCCGATGTTCACGCCGCCGACGTTGATTTGGCGCTCGGAAGGCATTCCGAGCCCGAGTTTAGCCCCCGCCGAGCCGGCTGATGTCGTTCGAAAGACCGATGAACATCAGCACCAGGAAGAGTGCGATCCCGATGGCAGAGACGCGCTCGTACACCTCCCGGCCGACCGCCCGGCCACGCAAACCCTCGACGATCGAGAAGAGGATGTGCCCGCCGTCGAGCGGCAGTAGCGGGAGCAGGTTGAGGATCGCGAGCGAGAGGCTGACCAGCCCGAGCACGAGCAGGTACCACGTGAAGCTGATCGCGACGACGCGCTGCGAGACGTCGACGATCCCCGTCGGCCCCGACACCTCTTTGCGGCCCGAGCTGGTGACGATGCGCGGCAGGAAGGTGATGGTCGCCCGCGTGGCGCGCCAGTTGTCGTCGAGGCTGTGCGTGAGCGCGCCGATCGGCCCGTACTCGGTCGTATCCCAGGCAGGCTCGAAGCCGAGCACGTACCGGCCGCTGACCTGTTTCGGGTGCACGGGACCGAGCATCTTCGCCTTCTCGCCGCGCAGGACGGTGAGGCTCGTCGGCCGGCCGTTCGACGTCCGAATCGCTCGAGACACCGAATCGAAGTTGGGCGTCTGCTGCGTGTTCACGGAGACGATCGTGTCCCCGGGGCGCAGCCCCATCGCCTGGGCGGGCGTGCCCTTCTCCACATGCTTGACGGTCGTGTTCAGGTCGCCGGGTGCGCCGATCATGTATGCGATGAACGGCAGCGCGAGGGCGACGAGGATGTTGGCGCCCGGACCGGCGAAGATGACCGCGACTCGCTTCCAGGTCCGCTGCCGCCAGTAGGCATCCTCGCCGAGGCCGTCACGCAGCTCGTTGACGCAGCGTTCCGCCGCCCGTGCGGCGGCCGGAGAGAGCTGCGCCTCCGCGACCTCGCGCTCGAGCTCCGGCATGTGCTCGCGCGCGGCCGCGAGGTCTCCGGCCTCGAGCGCCCGCTGGACGCGAGACGCTTTGGGAAAGATGCTCGGATCCTCCTTCAGCGCCGGGCCGAGCTGCACGTCCACGTCCGACGCCGCCGGACGGTGCATGCCGGGGATCTTCACGTAGCCGCCGAGCGGAATCGCGCCGATGCCGTACTCGATGCCCTTGCGCCGCACCTTCACGAGCGCGGGCGGGAAGCCGAGGTAGAAGCGCCGCGGGCTCATGCCGACCGCCCGCGCGACGAAGAAGTGCCCCGCCTCGTGGATGAGGATGAGGATTGCGAGGCCGAGGATCGCGATCGCGATGTTCATGCGACCTTCAGAGTGCCTTCCGCAAGCCGGCGTGCGTCGGCGTCGGCATCGATGAGATCGTCGAGCTCACGTGCCGCAGATGTATCGGCGCCTGCCAGCGTCTCCTCGACCACCTCGGCGATCCCCAGGAACGGGAGCCTGCCTTCCAGAAACGCAGCCACGGCCACCTCGTTCGCCGCATTGAACACGCACGGTGCGGTTCCTCCGCGCTCCCCGGACTTGCGCGCGAGGCCGAGCAGCGGAAACGTCTCCAGGTCCGGCGCATGGAACTCGAGCGTCAGGCCAGGAGTGAAGTCGAGCGGGGAGACAGGCGTCGTGCTCCGCTGGGGATACGTCAGCGCAAACGAGATCGGGACGCGCATGTCGGGATAGCCGAGATGTGCGAGCGCCGCCCCGTCGCGGAAGCGGACGAGCGCGTGCACGATCGAGCTCGGCTGCACGACCACGTCGATCTGCTCGTACGGGAGGCCGAAGAGGAAATGCGCCTCGATCAGCTCGAGCCCCTTGTTCGCCAGCGTTGCCGAGTCGACGGTGATCTTCGGGCCCATGCTCCAGGTCGGATGCGCCAGCGCGTCCTCCGGCGTCACGTCGGAGAGCTCGTCGCGCGTGCGCCCGCGGAATGGGCCTCCTGAGGCTGTCAGGACGAGCGAGTGCACCTGCTCGGTTTCTCGGCCCTCGAGGCACTGGAACGCGGCCGAGTGCTCGCTGTCAACGGGGATGAGCCTGCCTGCGCCACGGCGCTGCGCCTCGAGCGCGAGCTCGCCGGCAGCCACCAAGCTCTCCTTGTTCGCGAGCGCGAGGTCGACGCCGTGCTCGAGCGCCCAGAGCGTCGCCGGCAGGCCCGCGAAGCCGACGACGGCGTTGAGGACGAGGTCCGGCTCGGCTCGCTCGAGCAGCTCGGTCACGTCACCTCCGACCTGGGTGAGCGGCGCCAGGCCATCCACGTCCCGGGAGCCCGAGGCCGCTGCGCAGAGCTCCAGCTCGGGGTGGGCATCGATGATTTCGAGCGCCTGGCGCCCGATGGAGCCGGTGGCGCCCAGCAGCGCGATTCGCTTCACCCCTGAAGTGTAGGTTCGGCCCGTGATCCGCCCCGCCACACCGGCTGACGCCGAGGCCGTCGCCCGCGTGCAGCTCGCTTCGTGGCGGGCGGCTTACGCGCACCTCTTCTCTGCCGGGCAGTTCGACCAGTACCCCCTCGACCGGCGCGCCGACTTCTGGCGGCGCTACAGGCCGCTCGTCGCCGAGATCGACGGCGAGGTCGTCGGATTCGCCTCGGTTGGCTCGGCCGACGACAAAGATGCCGACGGAGAGCTCTTTGCGATCTACGTTCGCCCCGAGCAGTGGGGCAGCGGTGTTGGTCGAGCGTTGATACAGGCTGCCGAGGAACGGCTACGCGAGCTAGGCCATGCAAGCGCGGTGCTGTGGGTCTACGACGACAACCCACGAGCGCGACGCTTCTACGAGGCGGCCGGCTGGCGAACGGACGGGCAGCGCAGGCCGTACGAGTTCCTCGGCGCGGCCCATCCCGTTGTCCGGTACGCGAAGACGCTCTAGCGCGTGCTCTTCAACAGCTTCGTCTTCCTCTTCGTCTTCCTACCTGTCGTCGTGGTCGCCTACTTCGCGATCCCGGCGCACCGCTGGCGCCTCGTGTCAATCGTCCTCGCAAGCTACGTCTTCTACGCCTACGCGAAGTGGTGGTTCGCGTTGCTCATGGTGGCTTCGACGCTGGTGGGCTACGTCGGCGGACAGGCACTCGAGCGGAACCGCAGCAAGCTCCTGCTGGGAGTCACGGTCGCATCGCTGCTCGCCCTGCTCGGCGCGTTCAAGTACGCCGCCTTCGTCGGCGGCAACCTGACGAGCTTCGTCGGGGTGATCACCGCGCACGGCTTCCCCGGGTTCCACGCGTTCCTGAACGGCATAGTCCTGCCGATCGGCATCAGCTTCTACACGTTCGAGGGGATCTCGTACTCCGTCGACGTGTACCGCGGCAACCTCCAAGCCGAGCGCGACCCGCTCCGCTACGCGTTCTTCATCTCGTTCTTTCCCCACCTGATCGCGGGCCCGATCGTCCGGTACGGGTTCCTGCGGCCGCAGCTGCTCCGCAGGCATCCATTCGACGCCGACCGCGTGCGGGCCGGCCTGCTGCTGTTCGCGGTCGGCCTCGCGAAGAAGACCCTCGTGGCAGACGGCTTCGCGACCTGGGTGAACCGCTACCTCGACGACCCGTCCTCGCTGCACGCCTTCGAGGCATGGGCCGCAATCGTCGGCTTCGGTTTCCAGATCTACTTCGACTTCAGCGCGTACTCGGACATGGCGCTCGGGCTCGCGCAGATCTTCGGGATCGAGCTGCCCTGGAACTTCAACCGGCCGTACCGCGCCTCCAGCCCGATCGACTTCTGGCGCCGCTGGCACGTGACGCTCTCCACTTGGCTACGTGACTACCTCTATATCCCGCTCGGCGGGAACCGAAAGGGCGAGCGGCGCCGCGACGCCAACCTGCTCGCGACGATGGGCCTCGGCGGGCTCTGGCACGGCGCGTCGCTGAACTTCGTCGTCTGGGGCCTCTACCAGGGCCTCCTCCTGCTGACGACGCATCACCTGCGCAAGCGGGGGTGGCGCGTGCCTGCGGGAGTTGCCGTTGCGATCACGTTCGTCGTCGTCATGTTCGGCTGGGTGTTCTTCCGCCTGCACTCAGCCGCAGCGATCGGCCATGCCGTTGCCGCGATGTTCCTCCTCCATGGGCTCGGACAGGTCCCCGGCCACCTCGTGCTGCTGATCCTCGCGGCGATCGCCTACACGATGGTCGTCCCGGAGGAGTGGACCTGGGACGTCCGGAGCTTCGGCTTCGCGCGCGTCGCGACGGTGGGCGCCGTGCTCGCGGTTGCGATCGCGTCGATCTACACCAGCCATCCCTTCATCTACTTCCGCTTCTGATGGCGCGCCTCGTCGTCTTTCTCGGAACCGCGCTGGTGCTGCTCGCCGGCGTCGCGGCGTTCAATTGGTGGGTCGACCCGTTCGGCGAGTTCTGGAAGCCGGCGGCGGTACGGGAGGCGAGCGCAGCGCGGCCGCCGTGCCTGGTCTCCCACGAACTGATCGGAGGCGAGTACCTCCCGTTCAAGCTCGACGTCTTCCGATCGAGGCCGACGCGAACGTTCGTGACCGGGTCGAGCCGTGTACTGAAAATCGGCGCCTGGCCGGGCGAGCGGACGTTCGCGAATCTGGGGATGCCCGTCATGTCCCCGGAGATCGTCCTGAAGGAGTTACGCGCGCTCCCAGACCGGCCGGAGACGATGTATCTCGGCGTCGAGGCCTTCTGGCTCAACCCGCACTTCCAGGGCTTCGACGTCTCCCCCGGCTTCGGGCAGCGCGCACGCTACGTCCTCAGCCGCTCGGCGTTCGACGAAAGCGTGCGGATCATCCGGCGTGCGCCGTACGTACTGCTGCACCGCTGGCGCGAGGAGCGCGTCGGCTCCGCGTGCGTCGTCGGGAGGTCGCGGCCGGCGCTCGCGTGGAGACTCGACGGGTCGCGCGTCTGGAGCTTCGAGCTCGACCCGCGCACCTACCACCCCGCGATCGACCCATTCACCACTGACCTGAGCAAGCTCCGGACAGGCATCTACGACGACTGGACCGAGCTTTCGCGACAGCGCGTCCGCACGCTAGAGCAGGTGCTCGCCCTGGCACGCGCGCGCGGCTGGCGCGTCGTCGGCTTCACGCCGCCCGACGGTGCCCGCTACCTGCGCTTCTTCGCCGACAACCGTGTGATCGGCCCGCGCTGGCGCACGTTCGGCGAGCTGATGCCAAAGCTCTTCGCCCGCTACGGCTACCGCTGGCTGGACTTCCGCGACGCCCGCTCGATCCCGTGCCGGCAGTCGGCCTTCGTGGACGGCGGGTATCACACCGACGCGGCGTGCTCGATGCGGATGCGGCAACGACTCGATGCGGCCGCGCGCGGTCAGGAGACGCTCGTCGCGCTCGGCGACTCGATCCCGGCCGCGCGGCCGCGCGAATGCCACTGCCGCGCCGGCTTCGTCACGCTCTACGCCCGTGCGCTGAAGCGGCCGGTCAGCGTTCGGAATCTCTCGGTGCCTGGGGCGAACAGCTCCGACCTGCTTGCGCAGCTCCGCCGCAGTGACGGCGTTCACGCCGACACCGTTCTGGTGATGATCGGGCACAACGACACGCCGTGGGTCGAGCCGGGCGGATCCGTCCGACGCCTGCGGCGCAACCTCGCTCGCATCCTCGACCTCGTCCAGGCACCGGACGTCCGGGTGGCCAACTTCTACGACGATGGGCGCGGCAACCCGCGTGTCGTCGCCGAGTACGCCCGGGCGATCTGCGACGTGGCGCGCCGGCACGGCGCCCGCTGCGCCGATGTCTACCACGCGTTCACCGCGAAGCTGCTCGCGCCGGACCACGTCCATCCAAACCAGGCCGGACAGCGCCTGATCGCGCGTCTGCTCTATGCCTTGCCGAGCGCGCGCAAGAAGTAGAACGCCGCGACGAACGCAAACAGCGGCGCGTCGAGGCGGTCGAGAACGCCGCCGTGCCCGGCGAGCAGCCGGCCCGAGTCCTTGACCTGCATGTCGCGCTTGATGCCCGACTCGAACAGGTCGCCCAGCGGGCCTGCCACCGCCACGACCAGGCCGAGGAAGATCGAGTCGGCGATCGACACGAAGTCCTGCTTGTAGAGCGTCACGAACATGACGAAGACGGTGGCGATCGTGCCGAAGAGGAATCCCTCCCACGTCTTGCCCGGCGACAGCGCCGGCGCGAGCTTGTGACGGCCGATCATGCGCCCGGCGAAGAAGGCACCAATGTCGCCCGCCCAGACCGCGAGCAGCACCGCGAAAGTCGCGAGCCGGCCGTGGCCCGAGTTGTCGCGCAGCAGCAGGAGGTGCGCGAGGCAGAGCCCGATCCAAGCTGCGCCGAGCACCGTCGCCGCGATTGCCACCGTCGCCGACTGCCGCGTCTGGCCGACCCAGTGGAGGATGAAGGCGAGAGCGATCGTCGAGAGAAAGCCGGCGAGCGTCCAGTCGAGGCCGCCGAGCTCGGCGCCGAGCAGCGAGAGCAGCGCACCGGCATATGCGGCGAGTGTGACCGGCCGCAGCGCGCGCGTCATCAACGCGTACTCGTGCAGCGCGAGCACTGCCACAACCGCCGCGAGCGCGAAGAGCCACCAGCCGCCCGCGTAGACGAGCGCCAACACGACCGGGAGGCCGACGACCGCGACCAGGATCCGCGATGTGAGCGGGCTCAGCGGGCTACCGCCCGCCGAAGCGGCGCCTGCGGCTGGCGTAATCGTCGAGCGCGGCGCGGAGCTGGTCCTCGCCGAAGTCCGGCCAGAGCGTGTCGACGAACACGAGCTCGGCATAGGCGAGCTGCCACAGGAGGAAGTTGGAGATTCTCAGCTCGCCGGACGTGCGGATCAGGAGGTCAAGGTCGGGCATCTCGGGAGCGTTCAGGTACGACGCGAACGTCTCCTCGTCGACCTCGAGGCCGGCCCGGACGGCGGTGTTCGCCGCGTCGACGATCTCGGCGCGGCCGCCGTAGTCGAACGCGATCCAGAGATTCAGCCGCAGGTTGCGCTCGGTCTCGCGCTCGAGCGCCGCCATCCGCTCCCGGAGAGCCTGCGGGGCGCGGTCACGCCGGCCGATGAAGCGCGTTCGGACGCCCTGGCGAACGAGATCGGGCAGCTCCCGCTCGATCGTCTCCGTGAAGATCTCCATCAGGAGCTCGACCTCCTCCGGGGGGCGCGTCCAGTTCTCGGTCGAGAAGGCGTAGACGGCGAGGGACTCGACACCGAGATCGATCGCAGCCTCGACAGTACGGCGCAGCGCCTTCGTGCCGGCTCGGTGACCCGCGGCGATGGGCAATCCGCGCTTGCGCGCCCAGCGTGCGTTGCCGTCCATGATGATCGCGACGGCGTGCGCGACGTCCGGCAGGTCCGGCTCGAGGGCAGGACGGACGTGCCGCAGCGTCCGGATCTTGGTGAGGAGGCTCACACCTCCATGATCTCGGCCTCTTTGTGCTTCAAGAGATCCTCGATCGTCTTCGTGTGCTCGTCGGTCAGCTTCTGCACGCTCTCCTCGGCACGGCGCTCGTCGTCGCTGCCCACGTCCTTCAGCTCCTTCAGGTGATGGACAGCATCACGGCGAACGTTCCGAACCGCCACCTTGCCTTCCTCCGCGATCTTGCGGACGACCTTGACGAGCTCCTTGCGGCGCTCCTCGGTGGGCTGAGGCATCGGCAGCCGGATCATCTTGCCGTCGTTCGAGGGCGTCAGCCCGAGGTCGGACTCCTGAATCGCCTTCTCGATCCCCTTGATCGAGCTTGGGTCGAACGGCTGAATCGTCAGCATGCGCGGCTCCGGCACGTTGATCGTCGCGAGCTGCTTCAGCGGCGTCGCAGTGCCGTAGTAGTCGATCTGGACGCGATCGAGCAGCGCGGCCGACGCACGACCCGTGCGCACGGTATTGAACTCGCTGCGCGTGTGCTCGACGCTCGAGTCCATCCGTTTGCGCGCGTCTTGGATTAGCTCGTCGACGGTCGCCATCAGCTCTCCTCCTCCGCAGGGGTCGCGATGATCGTGCCGATGCGCTCGCCTCCGACGACGCGCCGGATGTTGGCGTCCGCGAGCTGGAACACGTAGATCGGCAGGTGGTTGTCCATGCAGAGCGACAGCGCGGTCGTGTCCATCACCTTCAGACCGCGCTCGATCGCCTGCAAATGCGTGAGCTCCGGGATGAACTGCGCGTCCGGATCGAGCCGCGGGTCGCCCGCGAACACACCCTCGGTGCCGTGCTTCGCCATCAGGATGGCGTCCGCGTTGATCTCGAGCGCGCGCAGCGCGGCCGCGGTGTCCGTCGTGAAGAACGGGTTGCCGGTGCCTGCGGCGAAGATGACAATCCGGCCCTTCTCGAGGTGGCGGATGGCACGCCTGCGAATGTACGGCTCCGCGACCTCCTTCAGCTCGAGCGCCGAGAGTACGCGCGTGTACGCGCCACGGTCCTCCAGCGCGTCCTGGAGCGCGAGCGAGTTCAGGACGGTGGCGAGCATCCCGGCGTAGTCGCCCGTCGCGCGGTCCATGCCCTCGGCGGCCGCCGCCATGCCGCGGTAGATGTTCCCGGCGCCGACGACGATCGCCGTCTCGACGCCCGAGGTCTGCACCTCGACGATCTCCTCGGCGATCGAGTCGATCGTGTCTCGGTCCATGCCGTACTCGCGGTCGCCCAGCAGCGATTCGCCCGAGAGCTTCAGCAGGACGCGCTGGAAGACCGGTCGCAGCTCGGTGGGGGTGGTTACGACCTCCTCGGACGAGACCGTCATCCGGCGCTGAGCTCGAAGCGCTCGAATTCGAGCACCTCCGCCCCTTCCTCGCCGAGCGCGTCACCGACCGTCTTGCCCGAATCGTGGATCCAGTCCTGCTCGAGCAGGACGTTGGCGCCGAAGAACCGCTTGTTGAGCATGCCCTCCACGATCTTCTCGCGGGCCTGCTCGGGCTTCGACTGCACCTCGTCGGTGCTCGCGTAGATCTCGCGCTCCTGCGCGACCGTGTCCTCGGGGACGTCGTCGCGGCCGATCCAGCTCGGCTTCATCGCGGCGATGTGCATCGCAAGCTTCCGGGCGAGATCGTCGGAGCCGCCACGGACCTGCAGCAGCACGCCGATCTTGTTGCGCGGCGGATGCGCGTACGCGGCCACCTTGGCGCTGTTCACTGCCTCGAAGCGGGCCGCACCCGTGACCACGATGTTCTCGCCGAGCTTCCCGGCGAGGTGCGCACGCTCCTCCTCGAGCTCCGACTCGGCGCCCGGACCGTTCGCCTCGACGCTCTCGAGCACCTTCTTCGCGAACGCAAGGAACTCGTTGTTGTTCGAGACCGGGTCGGTCTCGCACCCGACGGCGACCATCGTGCCGCGCTTTCCGTCCTCCGCGAGGCGATAGCCGACTTTCCCCTCGGGCGTCGCGCGGTCGGCACGTTTGGCCGCACCGGCCATGCCCTTCTCCCGCAGCAGGCGGACGGCGGCCTCCATGTCGCCGTTCGCCTCCTGCAGCGCACGCTTGCTGTCCATCATCGGCGCGCCGGTCAGGTCGCGCAGCTCCTTGACGAGTGCCGCAGCGATCTCAGCCATCGCTCGTGACCTCCTCCGACGTAGCGCCTGCGTCGGCCTGAGGAGCCTGCTGCGTGGCCTCCTCGGCCACCGGCTCCTCGCCCGGCGACACCTGCTCCTCGCCCGGCGACACCTGCTCCTCGCCCGGCGACACCTGCTCGTAGTCCCCTTCGGGGACCGTCTCCTCCTGCTGCGGGGCCGCGCCGTTGCTCTCCGACGGCGCGAAGTCCGCCGGCGTCGCCTTCTGCTGTCCGGCGGCGATGCCGTCCGCGACCACGCGCACGATCAGGTCGCACGAGCGGATCGCGTCGTCGTTGCCGGGGATGATGTAGTCAGCCTCGTCCGGGTCGCTGTTCGTGTCGACGACGGCGATGACCGGCAGGCCGAGTCGGCGCGCCTCGCGCACCGCGAGCTGCTCTTTGCGCAGGTCGATGATGAACATGGCGTCCGGCTGGCGCTTCATGTCAGCCACGCCGCCGAGGTTCTCCTCGAGCTTCTCGAGCTCGCCGAGCATCGAGATGCGCTCTTTCGCCGGGAGCAGCTCGAGCTGGCCCTCCTCCTTCAACCGACGCAGCTCGTGCAGCCGGTCGATGCGGTCGGAGATCGTGCGCCAGTTCGTCAGGAGCCCGCCGAGCCAGCGGTGGTTGACGTAGGGCATACCAACCCGCTTGGCCTGCTCCTCGACTGCAGTTTGGCTCTGCTTCTTCGTGCCGACGAAGAGAATCGAGCCGCCGCGCTCGGCGAGATTGCGTGCAAACGAGTGTGCTTCCTCGAGCAGCTGGAGCGTCTGCTGGAGGTCGATGATGTAGATACCGCCCCGCTCCGTGAAGATGAAGCGGCGCATCTTGGGATTCCAGCGACGCGTCTGGTGGCCGAAATGGACCCCGGCCTCCAAAAGCTCGCGCATAGAGACGACGGACATCGGGATGAAGTCCCCTTTCTGGTTTCGGGTCTGTGACTGCCGGCGGGCCTGGCTGGAACCGGCGTCCGTCCGGAGCCGGCACCACCACCCAGGTTGATCCACCGGGTAGGAGTGGCAAAAACCGCTGCATTCTAGCGGCTAGTCGCGGCGGGCGGCCCAGTCGCGCCAGCGGCGATAGGACTCCGCCAACGGAGCCAGGCGTGACAATCCGCATCTCGAGTTGCTCTGCAAGCTCGGAGATCAGGCGGAAGATCGTGTCCGAGCCGGGACGGCGACCATGATGTCGCTGCTCGGCTCGGCCTACGCGCGCTCGCTCGAGGTCGAAGGATGGCTCGCGGACCAGCACGACATCCCAGCTCATTTGCGCGCCCGCACGAGCGCGGCGGCCAGGTCTTCCGGCAGCGGCGACTCGACCTCGACCCGCTCTCCCGTGAACGGATGCAGGAACGCGAGCCGCGCCGCGTGCAGGAACTGGCGCTCCAAGCCGAGCTCGTGCGCACGGCCGTAGAGCGGGTCGCCCGCCACGGGGAGGTCGATCGCGGCAAGGTGGACGCGGATCTGATGCGTGCGGCCCGTCTCGAGCTTCACGTCGAGCAGGGTGTGCTGCGGGTACAGCTCGCCGACCTCGAAATGCGTGACCGCCTCACGCGGGCTGTCGGTGTCGAGCGAGTGGCGCATCGGGTCTCGGCGATCCCGGCCGATCGGCGCCTCGATCCGGCCGCTGCGCGAGCGCGGCCTGCCGACAACGAGCGCGAGGTAATGCCGCTCGAGCTCGCGCTTGCGCACGAGGTTCTGCAACCGGTCGTGCGCTTCCTCCGAGCGCGCGACCACCATCAGGCCGGACGTGTCGCGGTCGAGCCGGTGCACGATGCCCGGCCGGTCCTCGTCGCCGCCGGCGACGTCGTGCGCGAGGAGCCCGTGCACGAGCGTGCCTGTCGCGTGCCCGGGAGCCGGATGGACGACGAGCCCCGCCGGCTTGTCGACGACCACGAGGTGCTCGTCCTCGTACGCGATCCGCAGATCCATCTGCTCCGGCGCGAGCGGGCGGACGACGGTCTCCGGCGCTTCGAACTCCACCTCCTCCCCGCCGCTCAGCCGATGGCTCTTCACCCGCGCCTCTCCGTCGACGAGCACCCCGCTCTCGAGCACTCGTTCGGCGCGGCCGCGCGAGCCGATCTCCGGCAGCGAGGCGAGGTAGCGGTCGAGCCGCTCGCCGGCTGCCGCGTCAGGAACGCGCTGCTTCACGCACGCGCGGCGGCCGTGCGGCTTTGCGGTCGGCAGTGACCAACGCGAGCCTGCGACGTTGCTTGCAACGTCGCTTACAGGCGCGGGCTCTGCCCGTGCGGACGGCTCAACAAAGCTCGTTGGTCAGACCACTTCCGATCGGCCGCAATCAACGCGAGCAATAACGCGGCGACGCCGACGACGATGAAGCTGTCGGCCAGGTTGAACGCGGGCCAGTACTTCAGGTCGATGAAGTCGGTCACGTGCCCGAGCCGGACGCGGTCGATCAGGTTCGAGACGCTGCCGCCGATGACGAGGCCGAGCGCGACGGGAAGCACCGGGTGCCGCGAGCCGGAGCGGGCGAAGAAGTAGAGCATCCACGCGACGGCGATCGAGGTGAGCAGGATGACGATCGGCGTGGCCCTCGCGAACAGCCCGAACGCGATCCCGGAGTTCGTCACGTGATGGATCGAGAACGGACCGATCACGTGCACCTCGTCGCCGAGGTCGAGCCGGGTCGTCACGATCGCCTTCGTCAGCTGGTCGGCGCAGAGCGCGGCGACGGCGACCAGGATGAGGCTCACCCACTGGTGCCACGTCGCACCCAGCTGTCGGGAGGCGGACGAGATCGGCGTCAGGCCGTCCGTCGTCGAGCCGACGCGCACATCGGGCGCCGGGGCTCGTTCAGTCAACGACGTTCCCGGTCACGCTGGCAGTCGATGCAGAGCGTCGCCCACGGGAGCGCCTCGAGGCGCTCCACGGGGATCTGCTCGCCGCGGCTGGTGCAGATCCCGTACGTGCCGTCATCGATGCGCTTCAGCGCCGCCTCGATGTCCGCGAGGACGTGCTCGGAGTTCTCCTCGAGCGTGTAGTCGAGCTCGCGGTCGTAGGTCTCGGTCGCGGTGTCCGCGAGATGGTTGTCGAAAGCAGTCTCCTCGCCGGACTCTTCCGTGAGCGAGCCGGCGTGGTCGTCGTGGAGGTTCTGCAGCGCGGCGACGACGCGCTTGCGCTCCTCCACGAGCAGCTCGCGGAAACGGTCGGTGTCGATTGCGCTCACGCGCGCCGCTCCTTCCCGGCGGCAGACGAGAGGCGCCGCTCGATCTCCTTCGGCTCGACGCCCGCCACTTCGACGATCTTGTCCCGCCCGGTTTGCCCCGAAACGAGCGTCACGGACGTGCGCGGGAGCGCGAACGTGTCGGCGAGCAGACGCACGACCGCGTCGTTCGCGCGGCCGCCTTCGGCAGGAGGCGTGACCCGCACCTTCCACGCGTCGCCGTGACGCCCGACGACGCCGGCACGCGTCGCACCCGGCGCAACACGCAGCCGCACACGCGTCAAAACCGCGTCCATGCAGGGGAGTCTAGCTTCGAGTTCCGCACGTATTTCGACGAGTCGACGCCCTAGGCTGCCTTCTCCTCGGGCACCTGGTCGTCCACGATCGCGAGCGCGGAGCGGAGCAGCGAGCGCATCCGGCGCACCTCGCCGAGCAGGCGATCGTGGTCGGCGCGTGCAAGGCGCGTGATTGACCGCGCCTCCGAGCGGGCCTCCTCGAGGATCAGGTCGGCCTCCTTGCGGGCCTGCTCCTTGAGCGTCACCGCGGCCTTCTCCGCCGACACGAGCGTCGTGCGTAGGAGCCCTTCGATCTCCCGGTAGCGGATCAAGTCGTTCTCGAGCTTCTCGACCTTGTCGGCCATGTCGGCGCGCTCGCGCCACACATCCTCGAAGCTCGCGACGATCTCGTCGAGCAGCCGGTCGACCATGTCGCGGTCGTAGCCGCCGAAGAGCGCCTTGGAGGGTTTCACATGTCTGAGCTCGACTGGCGTGAGCGTCATCGCATCGTCTCCCCTTTCAGTGCAGGCGGTCGAGGATGTTGATCGCGACCGCGAGAAGGACATAGAGGGCGGCGACTCCCACCACGGGCGAGAGATCCAGCGGGCCGAAGTTCGGCAGCACACGGCGCCACATGCGCAGGTAGGGATCGCAGACGTCGTAGAGGAAGCGCTGGATCCGGTTCAGCCACACCGAGTACGGCATGCGCACCCACGACGTGATGATGTAGGCCAGGATCAGCAGCGAGTAGATGTAGACGAAGACCTGCAGGAAGCTCTCGACGCTGTCGATCGCGTCGAAGAGCAAGCCGAGCATGGCGTCGCCGCCCATGCGGCTCAGTTCGGTGTCATGCGGTCAGGTCCTACCTAGGCTTGGTTGAAGAAGCCGCCGCGCTCGAGCAGCCGCGCGCGCTCCTCGGCAGATACCTCGACATTTCGCGGCGTCAGCAGGAAGACCTTGTCGGCGACGCGCTGCATGCCGCCGTCGAGCGCGTACGTCAGGCCGCTCGCGAAGTCGATCAGGCGCTTCGAGAGATCGCCGTCGGTGTTCTGCAGGTTGAGGATGACGGGGATCGCGTCCTTGAACTTGTCGGCGATCTGCTGAGCGTCGTTGAAGCTGCGCGGGATGACTAGATGGACACGGACCGAGGCTGGCCCGGGAAGCGCGGCGACGCGCGGCCGCAGCACCTCGGTGCGGTCGGCAGCCGGCTCCGGATCGGTCCAGTCGTCGAGCTCGCGGTCGCGCCGGCGCGGCGCCAGGCGGCGGACGTTCGGGCGCTCGGCGTAGCTGCGCTGAAGATCCTCGTCGGTGACGTAGCCGTCCTCGTCCCAGTCCTCCTCCTCGGCGATGCCGAAGTAGACGAGGGTCTTGTTCCAGACGTCGGTGAAGCCCATTGCGGGCGAAATGTTACTCCCGGTACAGGACCGAGCCCACGCGGATCAGGGTGGCCCCCTCCTCGGCGGCGACCTGATAGTCCTGGCTCGTGCCCATGGAGAGCTCGCGCAAGCCGTGCTCCTGCGCGAGTTCGCGCAGGCGGCGGAAGTACGGGCGCGACGTCTCCGGCTCCGAGACCTCCGGCGGCATCGTCATCAGGCCCCGGATGCCACTCGAAAGCTTGAGGAAGCCGGGCAGGTCATCCGGCGCGATGCCGGACTTCGACTCCTCGCCGGAGAGGTTGACCTCGACGAGCGCCGGCACTGCCAGCTTGCGTGCCGCGGACTCCGAGTCGAGCGAGTGCACGAGCTCGCAGATGCGATTCACCATCTTCGCCTTGTTCGACTGCAGATGGCCGATGAAGTGCCAGCGGAATGCGTCGCCGTACTCGGCATGCTTGCGCTCCAGGTCCTGCGCGCGGTTCTCGCCCACGACCTCGACGCCGGCCCGGACAAGGACCTCCATGTCGCGGAGGTCGACGTATTTCGTCGCGGCGACGATCGTCACGTGTCCGCCGACGTCGGCGCGGATGCGCTCGTAGTTCGCCCGAACGGCTTCAGGTGACGTAGCCGATCACTCCCTGTCGTCCAGTGACGCCTCGCTCGCGCCGGTGCGAGAAGAAGTCGTCGTTGCACGCGGTACAGACGTCGATCCTCTCGACCGAGCCGACGCCGGCGTCGCCCAGCACGCGCTCTGCCACCGCCCAGAGGTCGAGGTTGCGCCCGTGCACGGCCGCCGCGCCGAAGCGCGCCCGGTACGCGTCCGAGATCTCGTCGCCGACCTCGTAGCAGCACGGGCCGATGCCCGGCCCGACGGCGGCGGCAAGATCCCCGCCGCCGAGGGCAGCGACGCCCGCCTCGACGACCCCGGCCAGCAAACCGAGGCGCCCGACATGTAGCAGCGCGAGCGCCGGAGTGCCGTTCCGGCGCGCGAGCACGACCGGCAGGCAGTCGGCGGTGAGCTTCAACATCGGGACGTTCGGCTCGTCCGTCCAGAGCCCGTCCCCCTCACGGCCGCGCTCGCCGGCGGCGGCGCGGTTCACCGTCGCCGCGTGCACCTGGCGGTTCATTGAGAGGAGCTCTGCGTCGGCTCCCACGGCGTCGCAGAGGCGGCGACGATTCTCGTGCGCGTTCTCCGGGCGGTCCCGGGTGAGCACGCCGAGGTTCAGCGACGCGTATGGACCCTCGCTGACACCGCCGTGGCGTGTCGAAAACGCGACCTGGTACGGGCCCGGCGCAACCCACCAGAGCAGCGGAACGGTCATCGCCGCGCCCGTTCGAGCAGCTGCTCCCGGGTGTTCAGGGATGGGTCGTCGACCACCGCGTCGAGGAGCGACTCGAGCGTGCGGCCGAGCTCGGGACCTTCGCGGTAGCCGAGCTCGATCAGGTCGCTCCCGTCCACGGCGAGGTCGGCGAGTCGGTGCGGCTGCGTCCGCTCCTGCTCGAGCAGCTCGCGAAGGCGCTCGGCCGCGCGCTCGCGCTCCTGCCTTCCCTTGCCGGCCAGGTCGGCGTGCTTGTGCGTGACGAGGTCGAACGCCAGGTCGTCGCCGTGCTCGCGGAGGAAGCGGCGGGCGAACTGCTCGTCGACGTGGTCGAGGTGGAACGCGTGCGCGCGGATCAGGCGCACCACGTACGTGCGAAGGCGGGCGGGATAGCGCAGCCGCTCGAGAGCCTGGTCGGCGAGCTCGGCACCGCGCGCAGCGTGCTGCTCGACCGGCGCCGTCGGCTTGCCCGAGTCGTGTAGCAGCGCCGCGAGCCGCACGGCGAGGCTCGCACCGGCGTCGGCCGCCGCCTGCACCACGGTGAAGGTGTGCTCTTGCACTCTCGGATCGAGCTCAGGCAAGAGCTCCGTGAGCACGCCCGTGTCGCGTGCGAGTCGCAGCGCTCGAGCCGGCTGCCTCCCCAGCAGCAGCTTCGCGAGCTCGTCGCCGAGACGCTCGCCGGAGACGAGCTGGACGTTCCCAGCTTCGTCACGCATTTGTTGCAGAGTCGGCGCGTCAGGGATCAGACCCCGCTGAGAAACGAGCCGAAGTCCACGGAGGATGCGTAACGGATCCTCGGCAAAACTGCGCCGAGACACAGCGCGCAGAACGCCGTTCTCGAGGTCCCTCTGCCCCTCGAACGGATCCACGAGCTCGCCCGTGTCGAGCCGCTTCGCGATCGCGTTGACGGTGAAGTCGCGGCGGGCCATGTCGTCCTCGATGGACAGCGACGGGTCGGCAACGATGACGAAATCGTGCCGTCCCGGCCCGGTGCTGCGCTCGGCGCGAGGCGGCGCGAACTCGATGCCGGCAGGCGCAGCCGCACGCACCTGCCTGTCGCGCGGATAGAGCCGCGCCCCGACGCGCCGGCCTGCGACCTCGAAGTCCTCGACGTTCCCGTGCGGCTCGAGTGCACGGCGCAGGCCGTCGTAGTCGACGCCGGGGACAACGAAGTCCGCGTCCTTCGAGTCGAGCCCAAGCAGCTCGTCGCGGACGGCGCCGCCCACGAGATACGCGTCGAGCCCCAGCCCGCGGACGAAGTCCTCGATTCTGCGGTCCACGCCGTGCTACGCGAGAGCGATGGCCTCGATCTCGACGAGAGCGCCGGACGGGAGCTTGGCGACCTCGACGGTCGAGCGGGCGGGCGGCTGGTCGCCCACGTGCTGCTTGTACACCTCGTTCATCGCCGGGAAATCGTCGAGGCTCTGAAGGAAGACAGTCGTCTTCACAAGCCGCTCGAGGCCGCTTCCCGCCGCCTCCAGGACGGCGCGCAGGTTCGCGAGCACCTGCTCGGTCTGCTCCGTGATCGTGTCACCGACGATCTCGGCGTGGTCGGGCTTCAAGGAGAGCTGGCCCGACACGAACACGAGCCCGTTCGCCTTGATCGCCTGCGAGTACGGCGCGCCCTGGAACGGCGCCGGCGCCGCGTCCGTACGGATGATCTCCTTCATGCCTCCTCCCTTCTGCGCGGCCTGAGCGCCTGCGCGAGCGCGACCCCGAGTGCCTTGAAGATCGCCTCGAGCACGTGCTGCGAGTCGCTCCCCTCGACGAGGTGGACGTGCAGCGTCAGGCCGGCCGTTTGGGCGAGCTCGTCGAGAAAGCGTGCGGCGAGGTCGCCGGCAAGTCCGGCGATGCGCGCCTGCGAGAGGTCGACCTTCGACACGAGCAGCGGACGGCCGGACGCCTCGAGCGTGACGTGTGCGAGCGCCTCGTCGACCGGGAGCACAGCGGAGCCGTGGCCGCGCACGCCGGGGCTGCGCAGGGGCTCCGACAACGCCTGCCCGAGCGAGCGCGCAGCCGCCGTGATCTCCACTTCCGCATCGCCGGGCTCGACCTCGAGTGCGAGGTCGAAGGATGCGTACTGGGCCAGCAGGGTCAGCAGGTGGTCGAGCACGGGCACGCCGGTCGCGACGTTGGTGTCGCCGTGCCCGTTCGTGTTCACGCGTGCGCTCGCGCGCCCCTGGCCGGTCGCCGCCATGTCGCCCGGACCCTAGCTAGGCGCCGAGTGTCTAGACGCCTGAACCTAGGCGCCGACTCGGCGGCGCCGCACAGAGGCCGTGCGAGCTTTGCTCGCGCGGCCGTCTCACACACTCTCTTGGCCAGACGACGCGCGGGAGTGTCTAGACGCCCGAACTCTCGGTGCGTTCGATCTGCGCGCCGAGCGCGCGCAGCCGCTCGTCGATGCGCTCGTATCCCTTGTCGATCTGGTAGACGGCGCCGATCGTCGACGGCCCCTCCGCGCACAGGCTCGCGAGCAGCATCGCCATGCCGGCGCGGATATCAGGGCTCTCCATCCGCTGGCCCCGCAGCTTCGAGGGACCGGTGACGACCGCGCGGTGCGGGTCGCAGAGGATGATCCGCGCGCCCATGCTCACCAGCTTGTCGGTGAAGAACAGGCGGTTCTCGAACATCTTCTCGAACATCAGGATCGTCCCCGTCGCCTGCGTCGCGACGGTCAGCGCGACGGAGGTGAGGTCGGACGGGAATGCGGGCCACGGCCCGTCCTCGATCTTCGGGACGTGACCGCCCAGGTCGTCCTGGACGACGAGCTCCTGGCGCGGAGGCACGCGCACCGAGTCCCCGTTCTGCTCCACGATCACACCGAGCTTCTCGAACGCGTGCAGGATCGACACGAGGTCGGCCTGCTTGACCCCGTCGATCGTCACGTCGCTGCCGGTGATCGCGGCGAGCCCGATGAAGCTGCCGACCTCGATGTGGTCGGGACCGATCTCCCACTCCCCGCCCGTGAGCGACTGGACCCCTTCGACGCGGAGCACGTTCGACTCGAGGCCCTGGATGCGGGCACCGAGCGAGCCGAGGAAGCAGCAGAGATCCTGCACGTGCGGCTCGCACGCCGCGTTGCCGATCACGGTTTCGCCCGGCGTCAACGCCGCGACCATGACGGCGTTCTCGGTCGCCATCACGCTCGCCTCGTCGAGGAAGATGGGCCGGCCGCGAAGCGCGCCCCCACGCATCTCGTAGCGGCGCCCGATCTCGATGTGCGCCCCGAGCTCTGCGAGCGCGTGGATGTGCGGGTCGAGCCGGCGGCGGCCGATCACGTCGCCCCCCGGCGGCGGCGCGCTGACCGCGCCGAGCCTGGCGAGCAGCGGCCCGGCGAGCAGGAACGACGCGCGCATGCGGCTGCAGAGCTCATCGTCGAGCTCCTGCTTCGTCACGTCCGCCGCGTGGATCCGAACCTCGTTCGCGCCTGTCCACTCCGCGTCGGCGCCGAGGTCGTTCAGCAGCTCGAGCATCGTCTCGACGTCCGCGATCCGCGGGACGTTCCGCAGCGTCACCGGCTCGGTCGTGAGCAGGCACGCGGCCAGGATCGGGAGCGCGCCGTTCTTGTTGCCGGCGGACTGGATCCGTCCGTGGAGGGAGCGGCCGCCCTCGATGACGAAGGACTCGGCGGCGCGTCCGATGACGGCCGTCTGCGACATCGCGGTAGCCTACCCACGCGGTGGAAGTCACACGCGAAAACGCCTGGGAGACGCTCACCAAGTACACGAAGAGCGAACCGCTGCTGCGTCACGCCGTCGGTGTCGAGGCGTGCATGGGCTGGTACGCGCGCGAGTTCGGCGAGGACGAGCAGCTCTGGCGCGCCGTCGGCCTGCTTCATGACTTCGACTACGAGATGCACCCGACGCTGGACCACCACCCGCAGGACGGCGCGCCGATCCTCCGGGAAGAGGGCTACCCCGAGGAGGTGGTCGATGCCGTGCTCTCCCATGCCGAGCATCTGTCGATTCCACGCGATACGCAGCTGAAAAAGACGCTCTTTGCGTGCGACGAGCTGTCGGGCTTCGTCCACGCGGTCGCACTGGTACGCCCGGGTGGCCTCGAGGGCATGGAGCCCAAATCCGTCAAGAAGAAGCTGAAGCAGCCGTCGTTCGCCGCGGGTGTGCATCGCGACGAGGTGTACGCCGGAGCCGAAGGGCTTGGGCTCGACCTCGACGAGCACATCCGCAACGTCGTCGCGGCCCTGCAGGAGGCCGAGGTGGCGGCAGCGTGACTCCCCGCTTCGAGGCGTTCGGGATCGTCGTCAGCGACATGGCGCGCTCGCTCGCGTTCTACCGCAAGCTCGGCCTCGAGTTTCCGTCGGGCGCCGAGAGCGAGGATCACGTCGAGGCGCAGCTTCCCGGCGGGCTCCGCTACATGCTCGACACGGAGTCGGTGATGAAGATGTTCGACCCGGACTGGCAGCGCCCGAGCGGCGGCCACGCCGTCGGCGGCGCGTTCAACTGCGAGTCGCCGGCGGAGGTCGACCGCGTCCATGCCGAGCTGCTCGACGCGGGCGGCTCGCCGCACAAGGAGCCGTGGGACGCTTTCTGGGGCCAGCGCTATGCGCAGCTGAACGATCCCGACGGGACGGTCATCGACCTGTTCGCGCCGCTGCCCGAGCAGCAGTCTTCGTAGCACCCTGACCATGGCGGCGGCTGCGACTGACGGCTACCGGTTGACGCCGCCGACCAGGCGTTCGACGTCGTCCTCGTTCGTCCACCAGCCGCACGAGGCGCGCACCCAGCCGGTCCCCGGCAGGTCGCGCACGACGACGCCTCGCGCATAGAGCTGCGCAGCAGTTTCGGCGGGATCGCCGGCAGGCACGAACGACGCGAGCGTGCCCTGGCCGGGCTCGCCGATCACCTCGTACGACTCGGCGAGCGCGCGACGGCAGTGCTCGGTCACTTCCGCGGCGCGCTCGAAGCACCAGTCGGGCCTCAGGTCGAGCGCGGCCTCCCAGCCCGCCAGCATGTGGGTCGCGATCCAGCCTGTGTCGAAGCGCCCGGCGTTCTCGCGCGGGATGAAGGTCCCATCCGGCTCGATGCTCGCCTGGGCCCAGTACGCCGGGAAGGCGATCCGCAGGCTGTCCGGGTCGCGGATGTAGAGCGCCCCGAGCGGCTCCGGGCCGCAGAGCCACTTCTGTCCCGAGACCGTGTAGTAGTCGACCTCGCCGACCTCGACAGGAATCGCGCCGACGGACTGCGCGCCGTCTACGAGCACCGGCAGGCCGGTCTCACGCTTCAGCTCCTGCACAGGCATAACCTGCCCCGTCGTCCAGAGCACGTGCGACAGCGCCAGCAACCTTGTCTTCGGGCCGACCATGGACGCGATTCGCTCCGGCGCCTCGGCGGCCGGTCTGTTCGCGACGTCCGCGACGCGCACCGTTGCGCCTGACACGGCCAGCGGCAAGAGCAGGCCCGGGTGCTCGGAGTTCGTGGTCACCACCTCGTCGCCCGGCTGCAGACCGAGACCGGCGACGACGATGTTGCACCCGTCCGTCGTCGAGCTCGTCAGCGCAAGCGTCTCGGGGGTTGCGCCGATGAGGTCCGCAACCTTCTGCCGAACCCGCACGCGCAGCTCGAGCATGCTCTCGAACCACGCCTTGCCGCCGCGCCCCTGCTCCTGGTCGTAGCGGGCCCGCTCCTCCATCGCCTCCAGCGTCGTGCGTGCGAGCGGCCCGAGCGTCCCCGCGTTGAGGTACGCGTAGCGATCGAGCACCGGAAAGAGCGCCCGCGCTTCCGCGTGTGTCACTCGACCTCCCGATCGACGGGGGCATGGTCGGAGAGCACGCGGCCGCCGCGCATTCGCCGCTCGACCGGCCAGACCTGCGGCGGTCCCGCAGCCAGGCCGCGGGCGAGGATATGGTCGATGCCCGTCGGCGTCGCGCCGGAAAAGCCCCATTCCGCGGTCATGAGGTCGGGGAGGGTACGGGAATTGCGCAGGGTGAGATTGAAGTCACCGCACAGCAGGACCGGCTCGCCCGGGAGCGCGAAGCCGTCGACGAAGACGGCCGCTCGGAGCAGCTCGGCGTCGGGGATGCGCTTGTCGAGCCGGTGGCCGGTCGCGTGCAGGTTCGCGACCACCAGCGTTCGGTCGCGACGCCGGATGCGCAGCACCTGGCACACGCGGCGTTCCTTCGCCCAGTAGATCCGGTCGCCGAGCGACAGGCCCAGCCTCCGTGCTTGTGCGCGCCGGAAGCGGAAGGGGTTCAAGACGGCCCGTCGGTGCTCGACGACCGTCAGCTCGGGCGCGAGCAGCACTGCGTTCGCCTGACCGGTGACAGCGGAACGAAACAGGCGCGAGTCCAGCTCGCCGAGCGTGCGTGCGAGATCGCCGGGGAGCGGCAGGGGCCGCCGCGCAACGTCCGTGACCGCGCTCATCCCGCTCCACTCGGTCAAATGCACGAGCGACCACACCGACAGCTCCTGGAGGCAGAGCACGTCGGGCGCATCGGCGACCGCAAGCCGCACGAGCTCCTCCGAGTACGCCTTCCGCCCCCGCGGCTTCGTGTTGCCGTGGAAGATGTTCCAGGTCCGGACGAGCAGGCGTTCTACTGTACTGCGCATGCGCGTCGCGCTCGCAGATCCTCCCGCTTTCACGCCGGCTTACGACCATGAGCTTGCGTCCGCGCTCGCGCGCGCAGGCGCCGACGTGGAGCTCGTCACGTCGCGCTTTCGCTTCGGCGAGACGCCGGAGCCGGCGGGCTACGAGCGGAGCGAGCCGTTCTACCCGCTGTCGTCGCGCGTCTTTCGCCGATCGCACCTGCGACTACCGGTCAAGGCACTCGAGCACGCGCCGGGAATGCTCGCGCTGCTGCGCCGGCGTCCCGACGTGCTCCATCTCCAATGGCTCGCCGCGCCCGAGCTCGACCGCTATCTCCTCCGCCCCCGTGTCCCGACCGTTTTCACCGCGCATGACCTGCTGCCGCGGCGCACGGCGCGCAAGCTCTCGCTCTGGCGCACCCTCCTGTCGCGGTTCGATCGCGTCGTCGTGCACAGCGCGAAGGGACGCGAGGTGCTCGCCGTGCTCGGCGTCGACGCCACGGTCATTCCGCATCCGGTCTTCCCGAGCGACCCTCCTCGTGCCGACGACGGGCACACGTTGCTGTGCCTCGGAACGATCCGGCCGTACAAGGGGCTCGGCGATGCGATCGCGGCGGCGAAGCGGATCGACGGCGCCCGCCTGCTCGTCGCCGGCGACCCCCTCGAGCCCGTGAACGGCTACCGCGAGCAGGCGGGGAACCTTGCCGAGTGGCGCCTCGGCTACCTGCCGCAGCGCGAGATGGAGCGTGCGCTCGGCGAGGCGACCGTCGCCCTCTTCCCCTATCGCCCAGAGCTCGACCAGAGCGGCGCGCTGCTGCAGGCGCTGGGCGCGGGCGTGCCGGCGATCGCATACGACGTCGGCGGCATCGCCGACCCGATCCGGCAGTTCAAGGCCGGACGCGTCGTTCCGGCCGGCGACGTCGATGCGCTCGCGACGGCCGCGCGGGCACTGCTCGACGATCCAGCCGAGCTCGACGCGGCTCGCGCCGGCGCCAGGCGCGCGCGCGACACGCTCACCTGGGATGCCGCAGCCGCTGCCCACCTCGCGCTGTACGAGGAGCTGACATGAGGCTCAGGCGTGCACGCTTCGCCGACGCCATAGACCGCCAGCTCGATCTGTTCGAGCGTGAGAATCGCGGCTTGATCGACGATTGCATCGCGGCCGAGCGTTCCTACACCAACGCCGACCGCGACGAGGCCGAGGAGCGCTACGGCGACTACGTCGATCTCGTCGAGACCGGGACCGAGGTGTTGGCCGATCTGCGCGACAACTTCGCGTCGACGCTCGACGACGACACGGCCGACGAGTACGTCGCGGCGTTCAACCGCGCCGTGCTGAAACGTTTCCGCCGCTTCGCGCTGGAGATCGAGGATCGCTGATGGCGCGCATCGAGGACTACGGCCTTATCGGCGACCTCCAGACAGCGGCGCTCGTCGGCCGCGACGGCTCGATCGACTGGGCGTGTTTCCCGCGCTTCGACTCCGGTGCGTGCTTCGCCGCACTGCTCGGCACGACCGACCAGGGACGCTGGCTGATCGCGCCGCGCGGCGACGCGTGGTCGGTCGACCGCCGTTACCGCGAAGGCACGTTGATCCTCGAGACCGACTGGGAGACGGACGCAGGCAGGGTGCGCGTTATCGACTTCATGCCGCCCCGCGGGAAGGCGCCGGACATCGTGCGGATCGTCGAAGGGCTCGAGGGCGAAGTCGAGATGGACGCCGAGCTCGTGATCCGGTTTGACTACGGCTCGACTCTTCCATGGGTGCGTCGGATCGACGGAGGCACCCGCGTCGCCATCGCCGGCCCCGACGCGCTCTGCTTTCGCAGCGATGCCGAGCACCGTGGCGAGAACATGCGCACGCTCGGCGAATTCACCGTGCGCCAGGGTGATCGCGTCGCGTTCACGCTCACCTGGTACCCGTCGAACGAGGACCTGCCCGAGGCGATCGACGCGGAGCAGGCGCTGCAAGACACGGTCGACTACTGGGAGGGCTTCGTCCGGCAATGCAAATACGACGGGAAGTGGAAGGAGGCCGTCCACCGCTCGCTGATGGTGCTGAAGGCGCTGACGTATGCGCCGACCGGCGGCATCGTCGCCGCGGCGACGACATCGCTGCCGGAGAAGGTCGGCGGCGAGCGCAACTGGGACTACCGCTACTGCTGGCTGCGCGACGCGACGCTCGTCCTGCTCGCATTCATCAACGCCGGCTACCTCGACGAGGCGTTCGCGTGGAGGGCATGGCTGCTACGGGCCGCAGCGGGCGACCCCGCTGCACTGCAGATCATGTACGGCGTCGGGGGTGAGCGGCGGTTGACGGAGCTGACACTCGACTGGCTGCCCGGCTACGAAGGCTCGCGGCCCGTGCGCGCAGGCAACGCCGCGAGCGAGCAGTTCCAGCTCGACGTCTACGGGGAGGTGCTCGACGCGATGCACCAGGGCCGCGTGCACGAGCTCGAGGGCTCGCCCGAGGCGTGGTCGCTGCAGCGCCGCCTGCTCGCATTCCTCGAGAACGCGTGGAAGGAGCCCGACGACGGGATCTGGGAGGTCCGCGGCGGTCGCCGCCACTTCACGCACTCGAAGGTGATGGCCTGGGTCGCGTTCGACCGGGGCGTCCAGGCGGTCGAGCAGTTCGAGCGCTCCGGGCCGGTCGAGCGCTGGCGGAAGGTGCGCGACGAGATCCAGCGCGAGGTGCTCGAGCGCGGCTTCAACCGCGAGCTGAACACCTTCACGCAGTCGTACGGTTCGAAGCGGCTCGACGCCAGCCTGCTCGTCATCCCGCTCGTCGGCTTCCTGCCGGCGGACGACGCCCGGGTGATGGGCACGGTCGCCGCGATCGAGCGAGAGCTCTACCGCGACGGATTCGTCTACCGCTATGCCGGCGACGACGAGCACGAGCGCGTCGACGGCCTGCCGGCGGGCGAGGGTGCATTCCTCCCGTGCACGTTCTGGCTCGCCGACAATCTGGCCCTGCAAGGCCGTCTCGAGGAGGCCGAGGAGCTGTTCGAGCGGTTGCTCTCGACGCGGAGCGACCTCGGGTTGCTCGCGGAGGAGTGGGATCCGGCGTCGCGCCGGCAGCTCGGGAACTTCCCGCAGGCGTTCACACACGTCGCGCTCGTCAACAGCGCTTTCAACCTCGACCGTCAGCACCACGCGACCCCGGAGCAGCGCGCGCAGCCGTCGGGCTACTGAGCTAGCGGTGGCCGAAATGGTGGGCGCCGGGGAGGCTCGCGCCGACCTCGGTTTCCCGTGAGACCTTCCGGGCGAGCGGGCCGAGCGTCTCGAGCGAGCGGACGAGCACGTTCTTGTTCCGCTCAATCCGTTCGAAGCGACCATGCGCCAGGATCAGCGGCTCGCTGCGGACGATCGCGCGGTGCCGGTCGTACACGCTCGGCGGCAGGATCAGGTTCACGGCGCCGAACTCGTCTTCGATCAGCATGAAGACGACGCCGTTCGCGGTAGCGGGGCGCTGCCGCGCGACGGCCATCCCGGCGACGACGACCTGCGCGCGGTTCGGCGCCTCCTCGAGCTCCCGCGAAGAGATCACGCCCGCCGGCAGGTGCGCGCGCAGGAGCTCCAGCGGGTGGACGCCGACGGAGAGGCTCGTCGTCCGGTAGTCGGCGAGCATCCGCTCCCAGACGGTCGGCTCTGGCAGATTCGGGGTCTCTGCGGTGGGCTCGAGCGGCAGCGCCAGCTGTTTCTCCTCCCCGCCCGAGCCGGGCACCGTCTGCGCGCGCGGCACGAGCCCCAGCTGCCAGAGCAGCCGGCGCCGCTCGCTGTCGAAGCAGTCGCAGGCGCCGGCGACGATCAGCGTCTCGAGCCCGTGCTCGGACAGCTGTGTGCGCTGTGCGAGGTCGCGCACGTTCGTGAACGCGCCGCCGCGCTCGCGCTCGGCAATGACCGCCTGCGCGTCGTCCTCGCCGATGCCGTTGACGTAGTCCAGCCCGATGCGAACGGCGCCCTCCTCGACCGTGCACTTCGCGCCGCTGATGTTCACGTCGGGCGGCCGCGTCTCGACCCCGCGCCGCTGCCCGTCGCGCACGAGCGTCGCCGGCGGGTAGAAGCCCATCGGCTGCGCGTTCAGCAGCGAGCAGAGGAACTCCGGCGCGTAGTGGTGCCGCAGCCACGCCGACTGGTACGCGAGCAGCCCGAACGCCGCCGCGTGCGACTTCGGGAAGCCGAAGCCCGAGAAGCCGACGAGCTTGTCGTAGACCGTGTCGGCCGTCTCGGCATCGACGCCCTTTCGCAGCGCACCCGCGATGAACCGGCCGCGGTACGCCTCGAGCGCGTCGTGCGAGCGCTTGCGGCTCATCGCGCGGCGCAGCCCTTCCGCCTCCCCCACGCTGAAGCCCGCGAGCGCGATCGCCACCTCGAGCACCTGGTCCTGGAAGACGACGACGCCGAGAGTCGATCGCAGGCAGTCGGCGAGGAGCGGATGGTCGACGGGCGGGACGAACGTCGGGTCCTCGCGCAGCCGCTGCCGGTGCTCGATGTACGGGTGCACCGCCTTGCCCTGAATCGGCCCGGGACGGACGAGCGCCACCTGCACCGTCAGATCGTCGAGGTTCTCCGGCAGCGTGCGCAGCAGGCTCTGCATCTGCGCGCGGCTCTCGATCTGGAAGTCGCCGACGGTGTCGGCGCGCTGGATGTTGTCGTAGACGGCCTTGTCGTCCAGCGGGATGCGCGAGAGGTCGATCGGCCGGCCGCGCAGCGTGGCGATCTGCTCGACGCAGTCCTCGACCGCCGACAGCATTCCGAGCCCGAGCAGGTCGATCTTGAGGAAGCCGGCATCGGCGCAGGAGTCCTTGTCCCACTGGCACATCTGGCGTCCTGCCATCGCCGCGGGCTGCACGGGCACGAGCTCGACGAGCGGCCGCGAGGAGATCACCATCCCGCCTGGGTGCTGCGAGATGTGCCGCGGTAGTCCGGCGATCTCCCGGCAGAGCTCCCCGAAGGCACGCCAGCGCGGCGACATGAGCTTGCGGTCTGCATCGGGCAGCAGCTGTAGCTCCTCGGCGACGCGCTGCGCGTTCCAGCCTTCGGAAACGCGCGCGATGCGCTCGAGCTCCGCGTACGGCAGGCCGAGCGCCTTGCCGACGTCGCGGATCGCCCCACGCGAGCGGTACGTCGCGAACGATGCGACGAGCGCGGCGTGCTCGCGGCCGTAACGCTCGGTGACGGCGACGATCAGCTTCTCGCGGATGTCCCGCGGGAAATCCAGGTCGATGTCCGGCACGGAGTTCAGCTCCCGGTTGAGGAAGCGGCCGAGCGAGAGCTCCGCGCCGACAGGGTCGACGTGCGAAAGGCCGGTCAGGTAGCAGACGAGCGAGCCGACGGACGAGCCGCGACCCCGTCCCGGCGGCAGGACGTGGCGCGGCGAGTCGCGCCCACGCACCTCGAGGGCGCACTCGCGCGCGAGCTCGAGCACGTCCCAGTGGAGGAGGAAGAAGCCGGCGAGCCCGAGCTCGTCGATCAGCTGCAGCTCCTCGTCGAGGCGCGCCTGCGCCTCGCGGCGCAGCTTGTGGCCGCGCGCGTAGCGCTCCTCGAACGCGCGCTTGCAGACATGCGCGAGCTGGACGATCGCCGGCTCGGGGCTGTCGGAGAAGTCCGGGTAGCGGTAGCCGAGCTCCTCGGTCAGGTCGAAGCGGAGCCGCTCGGCGAGCTCGACCGTCCGCGCCACCGCGGCGCGGTCTTCCGGGAAGCGCTCGACGATCTCGCCGGGCGCGAGCAGCACGCACTCGTGGTTGCCGCGCCGTTCCGCTTCGCAGCCTTCGAGCGAGCTGCGGTGGCGGACGGCGACGAGGACGTCCTGGAGCGGCGCGCGCCGCGGATGGTGCGCGTGCACGTCGCCGGTAACGAGCGTAGGCACTCCGAGCTCCCCTGCAAGATGGCGGAGCACTGCGTTGCGCCGCGCATCGCCGCGCTCGTACGGACGCTGCAGCTCGACGAAGAAGCGGTCGCGGCCGAACGCCTGCGCGAGTCTCACGGCGGCGTTGGGATTGCGGACGGCGAGGCCGTGGCGCGCGCAGCCCGAAAGGCAGACGAGGCCGTCGTTGAGCTCCTCGAGCAGAGCCTGGTCGAGCGCAGGGTCGGCCGGCGGCTGGGATTCCTTGCCGACGGGGCGCGTGTGCGCGTGCGCTGCCGTGAGGAGGCGGCAGAGGTTCGCGTAGCCCTGCTGTGTCTCGACGAGGAGCGTCACGTGCGAACGGTCGGCGAGCGTGACCTCCGCGCCGGTGAGCGGGCGGACGCCGAAGTGCTTCGCCGCATGCGCGAACTCGAGCGAGCCGTAGACACCGTCGTGGTCGGTCAGCGCGAGCGCCGGATAACCGAGCTCGGCCGCCTGCACCGCGAGCTCCTCCGGCAGCGAGGCGCCGTCGAGGAACGAATACGACGAGTGCGCATGCAGCTCGACATAGGGAACCTTCGCCGCGCGCTCGCGGAACGCTCGTTGCGCCGGAGCCCGGCGCGAGCTGCTTCCCGTGAGCGGAAAGCGCTCCGTCATACTCGCAGGCGATGGACGCTGTCGTGCTCAGGGCCGGCGAAGGCGAATCGCTCTTCGACGGCCGGATCGTGCTCAAGTCGAGCTTCGACCAGCTCACGATCACGGAGTCGCATTTTCCGGACGCGCGCGACGGTGCCTCGCCGCATTTCCACCGGCGGCATGCGGACTCGTTCTACGTACTCGAGGGCGGCATGGCGGTGCTCGTCCACGACGAGGAGAAGCTGCTCGACCCCGGCGCGTTCGCCTCCGCGCCGCCGGAGGTGGTGCACGGGTTCCGTACGACGTCGCGCTCCGTCTTCCTGAACTTCCACACGCCGGACGGCGGGTTCGCCGACAACCTCCGGGCGCGCAACCGCCGCGAGGAGGGCGGCTTCGACAGCGTCGATGCGCCGCCGGGGAGCGGCAAGCCTCCGACAGAGGCCGTGTTCTGGCGGCCGGGCGAGGGCGAGCGGCTCGCGACGAACAACCGCGTGGCGACGATCAAGATCGGGCGCGAGGAGTTGGCGCTGATCGAGTTCGAGCTGCAGGACGGATTCGAGGGACCGGACCCGCACTCGCACGACGACCACGTCGACTCGTTCTACGTCCTCGAGGGCGAGGTCGACTTCCTCGTCGGCGACGAGTGGATGCGCCTGCCGGCAGGCTCGTTCGTCGCGGCACCGATGGGCGTCACACATGCGTTCGCGAACCGCGACGGACAGCACGCCCGGCTGCTGAACATCCACGCGCCGAGCACCGGGTTCCACGACCGGCTGCGGGAGATGAGCTGAGCGGTGCCGGAGCTGATTCCTCTCACCATCGTGCGGAACGAAGCCGAGGCGGAGCTGCTGTGTGCGCTGCTCCGCACGGAAGGCATCGATTGCCAGCACCGGTCGACCAACTTCGGCGTCGGCTCCATGGATGGCCTCCCAGGCGGCGCCCGCGAGGTCGTCGTCGACCAAGAGAAACTCGAACGCGCACAAGAGCTCCTGGCAGCGTCGAAAGACAACTAATCGACGCGCACAACCACAAAAGCCGGACGCTAAGCCAGGCAAAGCCGGCTTAGCGGGAGGCGACCCAATGCGCCGCGCCAACGCGAAGCATTGGCGCGTCCGCACTATCGCCGGCAGTGGCCGACCGACCAAACGTTTGCGCGACGGACGGGCTCTGCCCGTCCGTCGCGCCGTATCACTTGTTGGTTCACGCGCCTCTTTGCGTGAACCAACAACTGCGCTGCTCGTCGCGAAAGACAACGGCGTTCTCCCCTGATTGCAGCACGACCTCGAAGTAGCGCCGTGCGATCGGCTCCTCCGTCCACCAGCGGTCGACCACGCGCCACTCCTCGCGCAGCAGGGCGACCGGCTGGCGGTTGACCCGCACCGGCGTCCCGTCGACACGCGCCTCGACGACCGCCGGCCGCGGCTGATTTAGTCGTCCCGCGGCACGAACAGCGCCCGGGCTTCCGGAATGCGTGACCACGGCGCAACCTCCAC
>VAXO01000035.1 GCA_005888435.1 Actinomycetota bacterium
CGCCCTTCTCGTACGACAAGCGCCGGCCGCTGGCCCTCCGCCTCGGAGCTGCGCGGACGCAAGGCGGAGTCGTGCGGCAGCCGCTCAGCTTCGACGCAGGCCACGGGAGCAAGGCAGGGTTCTGGACACACCCCGACGGCTCGGGCCCTTGGCCGGTGGTCCTCTTCTCGCCGGGCTCGGACGGGACGGCGCGGTCGCAGCTGCCGGATGCCGACCGGCTTGCGGCCCGTGGGATTGCCTCGCTCACGCTCGACCCGCCCGCACGGCTGACCACCTGTCATGCGCAGGCCGACCTGCGCACGTACGTCGCCTATGTCGTCGGGCGTCGGCGTGCGCTCGACGTGCTCGGCAAGCTCCCCGATGCCGACACGCATCGCGTCGCGGCGGTCGGCTTCAGCTTCGGCGCGGCGGTAACGGCAGCGCTCGCAGGGGTTGACCACAGGCTGCGTGGGGCGGTGATCCAATCCGGCCGCGCGCACCTGAGCGCACCTCTCGGTGCCTACTGCCGCAGTGCCGCGTACCGGCGCGCGTTCGGCGCGGTCGACCCCGTGAAGTACATCTCGCGCGCCGCCGGGACGACGTTCCTGTTTCAGAACGGACGTGCCGATCCGATCTCGCCGCAGGCGGACGTCGACGCGCTCGTGCGCGCCGCGAAGGGGCCGAAGGAGCAGCGCTGGTACGACGCACCGCACGAGCTCGACGCGCAGGCGCGGGACGACAGCGACGCCTGGCTCGCGCGGCTTCTCGCCTAAATACACTTCGGTCGATGGCGGTGCTTCCGGCCGAGCGCGACCTGCGGCGTGTGATCGGCGATGCCGACGGCGCCGGCGACCGCGAGGTCGACGGCCTCGGCGAGCAGGAGCTGCTCGAGCTCTATCGCTCGCTGGTTCTCCTGCGGACGTACGACGAGCGCTCCGTCGTCTACCACCGCCAGGGACGCATCGGCACCTACGCGATCTTCTGGAATCACGAGGCGATGCAGGCCGGCGTCGTGCACGCCCTCGACGACGAGGACTGGATCTTCCCGTCGTACCGCGAGTCGGCCATCGGACTGCTGCGCGGGATGCCACCCGCGACGGTGCTCTCCTGGTGGCGCGGCCATCCGGCCGGTTGGTGGAACCCGGACGACTACGGCGTCGCTTCGATCTGCGTCCCGATCGCGACGCACGTCCCGCACGCGGCGGGCTTTGCATGGGGGAAGAAGCTGAAGGGCGAGCGCGCGTGCGCGGTCGCGTTCTTCGGGGACGGTGCGACGTCGGAGGGCTCGTTCCACGAAGGCGCGAACTTCGCCGCTGTGACCGGCGCGCCGCTGATCCTCCTCTGCAACAACAACCAGTGGGCGATCTCGACGCCGCTCGAGGCGCAGACGCGTGCGGAGACACTCGCCGACAAGGCGATCGGCTATGGCATGCCGGGAGTGCGCGTCGACGGCACCGACGTCCTCGCCGTCTACGAGGCGGCGCGCGAGGCGGTCGCGCGCGCCCGGGCCGGCGAGGGCCCGACGTTCATCGAGGCGTTCTCGTACCGGACCGCGCCGCATGCGACTGCGGACGACCAGCGCGCGTACATCGACCTCGACCGCGTCGAGGAGGAGAGGAAGCGCGAATGCGTCGGGCGGTTCGGGGGCTACCTGCGGCGCGCGGGGATCCTCCACGACGACCTTGCAGAGTCGATCCGCACGGAGGCCGCAGAGGCCATGCGCGCAGGGATCGCGGCGGCCGAGGCCGAGCCCCCCGCCGACGTGTCGCTGCTGTTCGAGCACGCCTACGTCGACCCGCCCGCGTCGTTCGACTCGGATCTCGAGGAGCTCCGGAGAACCCTTGGCTGAGCTTTCGATCGTCGAGGCGATCAACGACGCGTTCCATGTCGAGCTCGCGCGCGACCCGTCCGTGATGGTCATGGGCGAGGACGTCGGCCGTGCCGGCGGCGTCTTCCGTGCGACGGCGGGCCTGCGCGACAAGTTCGGGCCGGACCGGTGCTTCGACACGCCCCTCGCCGAAGCCGGCATCCTCGGCGGCGCGGTTGGCCTGTGCATGGCCGGCTGGCGCCCGGTGTGCGAGATGCAGTACGACGCCTTCTCGTACCCCTGCCTCGACCAGCTGATCACGCACGTCGGTCGCTACCGCTGGCGGACCGGCGGGAAGATGTCGTTCCCGCTCGTCATCCGCATGCCGTACGGCGGCGGCGTGCGCGCGCCCGAGCTGCACGACGATTCGCCCGAGACGTACTACGTGCACACGCCGGGCGTGAAGGTCGCGATCCCGTCGACGCCGAGCGACGCTAAAGGTCTCCTGTCGGCGGCGATTCGCGATCCCGACCCGGTCGTGGTGCTCGAGCCGAAGCTGCATTACCGCACGCTCAGGGGCGATGTGCCGGAGGGCGAGCACGTCGTGCCGCTCGGCAAGGCACGCCTCGCACGCGAGGGCGACGACGTGACGCTCGTCGCATACGGGTCGATGGTGCCGCTGTGCGAGCTGGCTGCCGACGCCCTCGAGGGCGTGTCGGTCGAGATCCTCGACATCCGGACGCTGAAGCCGCTCGACGAGGATGCCCTGCTTGCTTCCGCCGGGAAGACGGGCCGCGTCGTGATCGTCCAGGAGGCGCCGCGCGTCTGCGGTTTCGCCGCCGAGCTGGCGGCGATTCTCGCCGAGAAGGCGATCCTCGACCTGCGCGGTCCGGTCCTGCGCGTGACCGGTTACGACGTGCCGTATCCGTACTGGCAGATCGAGGACGCGTACATGCCCTCGGTCGAGCGCGTGACCGCGGCGGTGCGCAAGCTCCTCGACTTTTGAGTTGAGTGACCGCGTCCGGCTCTGGCTCGAGCACACGAGAGACGGGTACCGGCTGCGTGACGCGGCAACCGAGGAGCCGGTCTCGCACGACGATCCCCGTATTCGCGTGATCAAGCTCGCGGGCGTCTCGTATCGGCTCGATGCGCTCCAGGACGACGGCTTCCAACCGGGTAGACGGCTCGCGCTCGTGCCCGAGCCGCAGAACGAGCACGACCCGAACGCGATCGGCATCTGGGACGTGGAGGAACGCGTGCAGGCCGGCTACGTGCCGGCGGAGATCGCTGCCCGGATCGACGGCGACGCATGGCAAGCCGTGGCGCTACTCGCCTTCTACGAGGGCGATCGCCGCGTCGGGCTGCGCGTCCTGCTCGCCCCGAAAGACGCGTGGATCGGAGCGCCGCGCGCGTGATCCACGAGCTCGCGCACGAGCGCACGACACTGCACGGTCACTTCTCGCGCGACCTGGCTCCGGTGGCGACGATCGAGCCCGGCGACTCGGTCGTGTTCTCGTGTCCCAACGCCGGCTGGCGAGTCGCCGGCGGTGAGCCGTTCGAGCCGCGCGACGAGCAGCTGGACGCCGGGCATGCGCTGATCGGCCCGATCGACGTTCGCGGCGCCGAGCGCGGCGGCACGCTCGTCGTGCGCATCGACGAGGTGCGGCCCGGCACCTTCGGCGAGACGTTCGCGCGAGACACGCGCATCGAGTGGACGATCGACGCCGACACGGGCAGCGCAACCGACGACCGCGGCGCGACCGTGCAGATTGCCCCGTTCCTCGGTGTGATCGGCATGCCGCCCGACGAGGACGGGGTCCACTCGACGGGGCCGCCACGGCGCTTCGGCGGCAACATCGACTGTAAGGAGCTCGTCGCCGGCACCACGCTCTACCTCCCGATCAGCCTTGACGGCGCACGCGTGTCTGCCGGTGACGGGCACGCGGCGCAGGGCGACGGCGAACTGTCCGGCACGGCGATCGAGTGCTTCGTCGAGCGCGCACAGCTGACGTTGGACGTGGCCGACCTCGAACTGCGTACGCCCGTCGCGCGCATTGCCGAGGCCTGGGTGGCGTTCGGCTTCGACGAAGACCTCGACCTCGCCGCCGAGCAGGCGATCGGCACGATGCTCGACCTGATGGAGCGCGAGCTCGGGATCGATCGCCCGTACGCGATCGCGCTCGGCAGTATCGCGGTCGACCTGCGCGTCACGCAGATCGTCAACGGCGTCAAGGGTGTGCACGCCGTGCTTCGAGACGACGCGATAAGAATGGCCTGATGGCGTACGAGCTGAAGCTCCCCGACCTCGGCGAGGGCCTCACCGAAGGCGAGGTTGCCCGCTGGCTCGTCTCGGAAGGACAGGATGTCGCCGAGGACGACCCGCTCGTCGAGATCCAGACCGACAAGACGACGGTCGAGATTCCGTCGCCGGCCGCGGGCAAGGTGACGCAGATCCTTGTCGAGGAAGGCAAGGTCGTCCCCGTCGGCACGCTCCTCGTCGTGATCGGCGATGGACAGGTTCAACGCGCGCAGCCCGCTCCTGCACCGGCGCAGAAGGGAAAGGCGACGCCGCTCGTGCGCAAGATCGCGCAGGAGCTGGGCGTCGATCTCGACTCGCTGACCGGCAGCGGCCCGCAGGGACGCGTCACCGAGGAGGACGTACGCGGTGCGACTTCTCCCGCGGAGGGAAGGCACGAGCCGCTCCGCGGCGTGCGCCGGCTGATCGCCCAGCACATGTCGCGCGCGCACCGCGAGGTCGCGGCCGTGACCTGGGTGGAGGAGTGCGACTTCACGAATGTCGACCTGAAGCGCCTCGTGGCGACGACGTTGAAGGCGTGCGCGGAATCGCTGCAGGAGTTCCCCGAGCTGAACGCGCGCCTCGAAGGCGAAGAGATCGTCTACCTCGACCGCTACGACCTCGGTGTCGCGATCCAGACCGAGCAGGGGCTCGTCGTCCCGGTCGTGCGCGGCTGCGACTCGCGTTCGGTCGAGGACCTGCAGGCCGACGTCGAGCGCCTCGCGGAGGCGGCGCGCTCGGGCACGCTCGCGACGGAAGAGCTACGCGGCTCGACGTTCACCGTCACGAGCGCGGGCAAGCTCGCCGGTCTTCTACAGACGCCGATCGTCAACCATCCCGAGGTCGCGATCCTCAGCATCGGGCGCATCGCGCAGCGGCCGGTCGTGCGCGACGGTCAGATCGTCGCGGCGGCGATCGGCTACATCTCGCTGACGTTCGACCACCGTGTGGTCGACGGCGCGCGTGCGGCCGAGTTCGGCCTCGACGTCATCGGGCGGCTCGAAAAGTGAGGGACGCCCGGCGCGGTGCCGGGCGTCCCCGTCCGAGACTCAGTCGTGCGGGTTGCCGGTCTCGTTCAACTGCGCGCGGATCTCGCCTGCGGGCCAGATCGACGAATGGACGTTCGCGTACGCCTTTCCGGCGTCGATCGCGTTGAGCAGTTCGTCCCATTGCCCCGGAGCGATGCCCTGCGCGGTCGGCCCGATCACGTCGCTCGGACCGAAGGTGCCGCTGATCGTCCCATCGTGCGGCCCCGGGCACGCCTGCGTCCCCGCGGGACCGTTGCCGAGGTTCGTGCACAGGAACACCGAGATGCCACCGGCCACGCCGCGCTGGCCGAAGTGGATGTGCGACTGCAGCACGTTCCCCTCGAGGTTCGCGTAGCTGAGCCTCCAGGTGACGGACTGCCCGTCCTTCGCGGCGTCGGCGGTGAAGTCCGCCGTGCCGGTCGTCGAGATCGACGGTGTCTCCTGGTAGCCGCTCAGCGTCGCTGAGAGGTGGTTGAACCCGGCTCCCGACCCGCCGGCCAGCGCGTACGCGGCCACGGCGAGAGCTGCGGCGCCGACGGCGAGCGCCGCGAAGATGCCCTTTCGCCTCATCCCCCTGCCCTCCTTGTCTGCCCCGATCTGAGGGGGCGCCTCGGCACCGGGGCAGTGGCGCCGAGGCGTCAACCTCAGTTACGTCGAAAGACGAGGAACCGGTTTTTAGGCCGCCGCTGCCGGGGCGGAGAGGTGTCTGGAGAGCATCGCCTCGATCTTGGGCGCGCTCGCGCGCCCTTCGAGACGGTCGACGACCTGCTTGCCCTTGATGAGCACCAGTGTCGGTACGGACTTGACCCTGAACTTCTCCGTGAGGTCCGGCTGGTCGTCGACTTCGACGCGCATGATCCGCACCCGGGTGCGCTCCTTGCGCGCCAGATGGGCAAGGAGGCTCTCCATCCGGCGAGCCGGGCCCGAACGTTCCGACGTGAAGAAGACGAGCAGGGGCTTGTCGTCGCTCAAGGTTGTTCCTCCTGGAAATGTGAACCGCGGGGGGAGCGGCAACCGGTTTATCCCCGACTGAACGGCCGGTCAAACTACACTGGTTTCAAATGGGCTCCTGGTACTGGATCGGCGTCTGCGCGGGCCTGGGTGTCGCAGTCGGCGTGCTGCTCGGGGCGGTGTTCGCGGGCACGCGCGTCGCGCTGACCGCCGCGCTCGTTCTCGCCGCGGGCATCGGCGTCGCGATCGGGTTCGCGCTCGGCCAGTGGGACGAGGCGATCGGCGGAGGCGCCGGCGGCGTGCTCGGCGCAATCGGCTCCGCGCAGCTCGCGACCGGAACGATGCGACGCGGCGGTGCGCGATTCGGGATCGCGGTCTTCTTCGGCCTCGCGGCGGTCGTGCTCGCCGCGATCGCGTGGATCCCGATCGCCGGTTATCTCGAGGCCGCGCTCGTCCCCGCCTTTGCCGCACGCCTGCGAGGTCGTGCACCGGAGCGCTACGCCGGACTGCGCTCTCTTGCCAGGGACTGAGGCACCCTCTTGCGGTGCCGGACTCAGGATCGGAGGCTGTGCCTCCGATCCGTCTGAAATCGCCGACCGACGCGCTCGAAGGTGAACGAAACGGCCTCTAAGAAAGCGATCCTGATCGTCATCGACGGGCTGACGCCGTCGGTGTTCGAAGCGGCCGTCGACGACGGGCGCGCGCCGGCCCTGTCATTCCTCGCGCAGCACGGACAGTACGCGCGCGCGGTCTCGACCTTCCCGTCGCTCACTCCGGTATGTCTGTCGTCGCTCGCAACCGGGGCGCACCCGGACGTGCATCACATCCCGCACCTCGTCTGGTACGACCGCGAGCGCGAGCGGCTCGTCGAGTACGGCTCGTCGTTCGCCGCGCTCCGCGCGGCCGGCATGGCGCGCTCGATCCTCGACGCGATCATCAACATGAACCGCCTGCATCTTTCGCGCGGCGCCGTGACGGTCTATGAGGCGCTCGAAGACGCCGGGCTCACGACGGCGGCGATCAACATCACCTGCTACCGAGGGAGGACGCGGCACCTGCCGACGCTCCGCGGCGTGGCGATTCCCGCCTACGGGCCGAGACGGTTCTTCTTCTACAACCTCTTCGAGTCGGATCCGACCGGTGCGCCGCTCGCAGTCTTCGGCCGCGCACAGGGCTCGATCGACGGCTACGCCGCCGCAGTCGGGCGTTGGCTGGTGACACGAGACGGCTTCGACTTCCTCGTCTACTACCTGCCGGACTACGACTTCGCCTCGCACGTGTACGGCCCGGATGGGGCGTTCGAGGCGCTCGCCCGCAGCGACGCCGCCGTCGGCGCGTTGCTCGACGCGGCCGGTGGGCCCGAGGAGTTCCTCGAGCGGTACGCCGTCATCCTCTGCTCCGACCACGGCCAGACGCGCGTCGAGGGCTCTGCCCAGCTGCAGTCGGCCCTCGCGAACGTGCCCGGAACCCTCGTAACCGCCTCGAATCGCGCCGGCATGATCTACCGCCTGCCGGGCTGCAAGCTCGAGGCGCGCGGTCTTGCGGACCTGCTCGAAGGCGACCCTGCAGCCGAGACGATCCTCTTCGGCGAAGGCGACGAGGTGATCGCGCGCCGCGACGGCGAAGAGGTGACCGTCGACCGCGACGCCCCGCTCTTCGACTATCCGGACGGCGGCGCACGCGCGTGGGCTGCGGTCCGCAACCCAAATGCGGGCGACGTCGTCGTGTCGGCTGCTCCGGGCATCGAGTTTGCCGACCTCGCCGGCCGCCACCATGCGGGCGGCGGCAGCCACGGCTCGTTGCGACGCGGCGACTCCGAGGTTCCGATGCTCGCGATCGGGTTCGATGCCGTTCCGGAGTCCATCGTCGACGTCGCGCCGGCCGTGCTACGGCACTTCGGCGTCGAGCCCCCTTCATATGCGCGAGCGCTCTCGCGTGCCGCCTGACCGGCAGCGGATGGTCGAGCAGCAGCTGCGCCTGCGCGACGTCGCCGACGTGCGCGTGCTCGAGGCGATGGAACGCGTGCCCCGTGAGCTCTTCGTCCCGGAGGAGCTGCGCGACCGGGCGTACGACGACGCTGCGCTGCCGATCGGCGGCGGCCAGACGATCTCTCAGCCGTACATGGTTGCCAAGATCTGCGAGGCGCTTTCGCTGCACGGGCCCGAGCACGTGCTCGACGTCGGCTCGGGCTCCGGGTACCAGGCGGCCGTGCTCGCCGAGCTCGCCGCCGAGATCGACACGATCGAGCGCATCCCGGAGCTCGCCGAGCTCGCGCAGGCGAACCTCTCGCGCGCCGGCTATGACCGTGTTCGCGTCCACGTCGGCGACGGCACGCGGGGGTTGCCCGAGCGCGCGCCGTTCCATGCGATTGCGGTCGCGGCCGCGGCGCCGCGCATGCCGCAGACGCTGTACGAGCAGCTCGAGCCGCGCGGCCGTCTCGTCGTGCCCGTCGGCCGCTTCGGCATCCAGCGGCTCGAAGTGATCGTGCGCAGCCCGGAAGGCCCGGCGATCGTCAAGTCGGTGCCGTGCCGGTTCGTGCCGCTCGTCGGGGAGGAGGGTTTCTGACCACCCGGTCCGGGCACGATGGCGGCGACATGAAGGAACTGTCGGGAGACGCGATCCTCTCGCTGCCGCTGCGACTGCACGGCATCGAGCTCGGCCGGCCGGTCGACCTCCTGCTGGACCGAGAGAACCTCCGGGTGGTCGGGCTCGACGTCCTCTGCGGCGACGAGGTGCACCGGTTCCTGCCGCTGCCGACGGCTCTCGTCGGCGACGACGGGTTGACGATCCACTCGCCCCTCGTACTGCTCGAGGAGGACGAGCTGGGCTTCTACCGCGCCCGCGCCTTCACGCTGAAGTCGTCACGTGGCAAGGCCGTGACGAGCAAGGGGCGCGGCGTCGGAACGCTCCGCGACGTCGTTTTCGCACGGAGCGGCGAACTGCTCGCCGTCCTGCTCGAAAGCGGTGAGCGCATCCGGTACGACGACACGTTGCGGCTCGCTCCCGCGCGCCGCACAGCCGCTTAGGCCTCGCTTGCGACGACGCGACGCTGCAGACTCTCACCAGTCCGGCTGGTAAACCAGCTAGGCTCGCCGACGGTCATGGAGCAGCGGGACGCCGCAGTCGCCCCGGGTCTGCGCGCGCGCGCCGCCCACGCCCTCCGCCAGCGGCACAACTGGACGCAGCTGGCGAAGTTCTGCATCGTCGGCGCGTCGGGGTACGTCGTCAACCTCGCCGTCTACACGGCGCTGCTCGACGGTGCGAACCTCGACTACCGGCTCGCGGCAACCGGGTCGTTCGTCGTCGCCGTCACCAACAACTACCTCTGGAACCGGCTCTGGACGTTTCGGCACGCCCGCGGCCACTTCGCGTTCCAGGGGCTGCGCTTCTTCGTCGTTGCGCTGTTCGCGTACATCGGCAACCTCGCGATCCTGACCGTGCTGGTATCGCTCGGGATGGGCGAGATCGTTTCGCAGGCGATCGCGATCGTGCTCGTGACTCCGGCCAACTTCGTCGGCAACAAGCTCTGGTCTTTCCGGAGAGGGCACTGAAGCTCTTCTTCGGCGTCGCGGCCGCCGCCCTCGTCTTCGCCTCGACCGCCGACGGCGCAGCGCCGTTCACGAAGGCGAAGCAGCACCTGACGGACAAGCAGGCGACGGCGATCTTCCTGGGCTACGACAAGGTCGCCGACTGGCTCGACCGTTATCCCGCGAAAGGACGGTCGACGTCGGCGTCGTTTGAGAGCGACTCGAGCAAGTGCGGCTTCGCCGCGCGCGGCGGTTGCTGGAACGTGAGCGTCTTCGACAAGAAGGCGGGCGAGATCGCAAAGGGCAAGGTCGACGACGTCACCAAGGCGGTGACGGAAGCGTGGACGGGACCGCAGGTCGCGTGGACGATGGCGCGCGGCGGCAACGGGGCGTTCGGCGGCACGCGCATCAACAGCCTGCGCTACTGGCTCCCGTTCTGCGCGCTCTTCTTCTTCGGCCTCGCGGACCTGCGCCGTCCGTTCTCACTCCGCAATCTCGACCTGCTCGTGCTCCTGTCGTTCTCGGTGTCCCTGTGGTTCTTCAACAAAGGGAACGTCTTCGCGAGCGCGCCGCTCGCCTATCCCCCGCTCGCGTACCTGCTGGCTCGCTGCGTCTGGATCGGTGTGCGCGGGCGGCCGAGCCGCGGCGCGCCGGTCTGGCCGGCCTGGGCCCTGATCGGCCTCGCGGTCTTCCTGGGCGGGTTCAAGATTGGCCTCGAGTACCGCGGCGGTTCCAATGTCATCGACGTCGGCTACTCCGGGGTGATCGGTGCCCAGCGGATCGCGTCGGGCGTCGTTCCCTACGGCAACTTCCCCGACGAGGACGACCTGAAAGCGTGCGGACCCGCGGATGCGAACGGCGAGATCCGCGACCGCATCCAGCACGACGGCCGCTGCGAGACCGCGAACCCGCTCGGCGACACCTACGGGCCGGTCGCCTACGAGGCGTATCTTCCCGGCTACGGGCTCTTCGGCTGGTCGGGCAAGTGGGACACCCTGCCGGCCGTGAAGTTCACGTCGGTGCTGTTCGACTTCCTCTGCCTGCTCGGGCTCGCGCTCGTCGGCTTACGGTACGGCGGCCCGCCGCTCGCGGCCGCGCTCGCGCTCGCCTGGTCGGCGTTCCCCTTCACGACGTACGTGCTCATGTCCAACACGAACGACTCGATCGTCCCGGTCTTCCTGATCTGGGGCTTCGTCTTCGCGAGCTCCGCCTGGGCGCGCGGCATCGCGGCGGCCCTGTCCGGCTGGGCGAAGTTCTCGGCGCTCGTCGTTGCCCCGCTGTGGCTGACGTATCCAGGACCTGTGCGGCGGCCACGTCCGGCGCTCGCATTCGCAGCCGGTTTCGCGGTCGCGACCGTGGCGGCCCTCTCGATCCTGGTCTTCGATGCCCATCCGATCCAGGCAGCGGAGACCTTCTACGACCGGACGATCAAGACGCAGGTGACGCGCGAGTCGCCGTTCTCGCTGTGGGACTGGGCCCAGTACCACGCGCGCGGCCTGCCGGACCTGCACGTCGTGCAGTGGGTGCTAGAGGGGCTGCTCGTGCTCGGCGCGATCGCCGCGGCGTTCTTTCCTTCCCGGAAGAGCCCGCTGCAGCTCGCCGCGCTGACAGGCGCACTCCTGATCGGTTTCGAGGTGGTACTGACGCACTGGTTCTACCTGTACGTCCCGTGGTTCTTCCCGTTCGTGGCAATCGCCGTCATCGCCAGTGGACGACAAGCCACGGCCTGACCGCGAGGTCGCGCTCGCCGCGCTCGCGGCCGTCGCCGTGTTCGTCGGCACGTGGACGGCGCTGCACTACGGCTTCTACACGCACCGGCAGATCATCGACACGCCCGTGTACCAGCGATACGGCAACGAGATCGCGCACGGCCACGTGCCCTATCGGGATTTTCAGCTCGAGTATCCGCCGGGCGCGCTGCCGATGTTCGCTCTGCCCGGGCTCGTGTCGCACGGTGGACAAGAACAGGACGTGAAACCGGGTTTTCGCCGCACGTTCGAGACGTTGATGTGGATGTGCGGCGCTCTCGCTCTGATCGCGATGGCGCTGACGCTGCGCGTGATCGGAGGCGCGCTCTGGGCGCCGCTGCTCTTCGCGGCGCTCGCTCCCCTCGCACTCGGCACCGTGATGCTGAGCCGCTTCGACCTGTGGCCCGCCGCGCTGGCGGTCGGCGGGATCGCTGCGCTCGTCTACGGCCGCTTTCGGCTCGGACACTTGCTGCTCGGGCTCGGAGCGGCGGCGAAGTTCTATCCGGGAGTGCTCCTGCCGCTTGCCGTCGCGTACACGTGGAAAACCCGTGGGCGACGCGAGGCGCTCGCCTGCCTCGCTCTCGCGATCGGCGTGTTCGCGCTCGTGTTCCTGCCGTTCGTCGCGCTCGCGCCGGGCGGTGTCTGGCACAGCGTCAGCGTGCAGCTGGGGCGGCCGCTGCAGGTGGAGAGCCTCGGTGCCGCGTTCTTGCTCGTCGCGCATAACCTCTTCGGCTTCGGGCTCGCGGGCGAGACGAGCCACGGCTCTCAGAACGTCGCCGGAGGAGCTGCCCATGTCCTCGGCCTCGTGTCCACGCTCGTGCAGGCGGGCGTGCTCGTCTGGATCTGGTGGTCGTTCGCGCGCGGCCAGGCGACGGGTCGTACGCTCGTGCGCTCGAGCGCCGCCGCAGTCTGCGCCTTCGTTGCATTCGGCAAGGTCCTCTCGCCGCAGTTTCTGATCTGGCTGATACCTGTCGTCCCGCTCGTACGCAGCAGGCGCGGGCTCTGGGCGAGCGCACTTCTGCTCGCTGCACTCCTGCTCACGCAGTTCTGGTTCCCCTTCCGTTACTTCCGGCTCGCGCTCGACTTCGAGACCGGTCTGTCCTGGGTGCTGCTGGCGCGCGATCTCGCCCTCGTTTCGCTCGCTGTGCTGCTTGCGTGGCCGTCTCACACGCGGCGGCAGCCACCCGTTGCAGCCACTGCATGAAGCTGTACGACTACGCCGCCTCGGCCAACTGCTACAAGGTGCGCCTTCTGCTCGCGCAGCTAAGCGCCGAGTACGAGCGCGTCCCGGTCGACATTTTCGGTGGCGACACGCTCACCGAGGAGTTCGCTGCGATCAACCCGGGACGGACGACGCCGGTGCTCGAAGACCCGCCGGGCACCTTCCTGCAGGAGTCGAACGCGATCCTGCTGCACCTCGGGCGCGGAACGCCGTTCCTGCCCGACGATCCACAGGTGTACCGGTGGCTGTTCTACGAGCAGGCGGACGTCGTGCCGACGATGGGCGGCCTCCGTTTCCGCCTGATCACGGGGCGGCTCGCGCCCGACGACGCGGAATCGCTGCGCCGACGCGCCGCGTCGTACGAAGTGCTCGAGCTGCTCGACGCGCATCTCGCAGCGCGCGAGTTCTTTGTCGGCGGCCGGTACAGCGTCGCCGACATCGGCATCTACGGCTACGTGCACGTCGCCGGGGAAGCAGGGCTCGATCTGCAGCCGTACCCGGCGCTGCGTGCGTGGCTCGAACGCGTGCAATCGCAGCCCGGGTATGTGAACGACCTGGAGCCCTACCCGCCGAACTCGCGTGTCGGTGCGAGCCGCTCGATCTACGACTGAGTGACGGCGTAGAGGCGCCACTCGCCGGGGATGCCCTTGAGCTCGTGGGCGCCGCGGTCCTCGAACTCGATGCCCGACCCGGCGACCAGATCCTTGACGGTCTGCGACACCAGCACCTCGCCTGTCCTTGCGTGCGCGGCCACACGTGCGCCCGTGTGGACGGCAATGCCGCGCACCGCGTCGCCGGCGAGCTCGACCTCTCCCGTATGTAGGCCCGCGCGGATCTCGAGGCCGAGCCTGCGCACCGACTCGGTGATTGCCTTCGCCGAGCGGATCGCGCGCGCCGGACCGTCGAAGGTTGCGAGGAAGCCGTCACCTGCGGTGTCGACCTCTCTGCCGCGGAAGCGTTCGAGATCTCGGCGGACGAGCTCGTGGTGGCGCTCGACGAGGTCGCGCCAACGGCGGTCGCCGAGCTCGCGTGCTCGGTCGGTCGAGCCGACGATGTCAGTGAAGAGGACGGTGGCGAGGACGCGTTCCGGTGCTTCCGGCTCGCGCACGCCGGTGAGGAATTCGCGAATCTCCGCCAGCATGTCCTCGCCGTCGATCCACGGGATGTGGTCGACGCCCGGTAGCTCGACGTACCTCGCGCCGCGGATGTTCTTCGCGAGCCAGCGTGCGTTCTCGACATGGCACACCTGGTCCCCCGTGCGGTGGACGATCAATGTCGGCGTGTTAATCGACGGCGACACGTGCCGGACGTCGATGTCGAAGGCCATCCACATGAATGCGACGGCGTCGTGCGGGCTCGCGGACTGCACCTGCAGACGGCCGAACATCTCTCGCAGCCGCTCGTCGCCCTTGCGGCTCGGGGCGAGGTAGTCAGCGACGAGGCCCTTGCCCCAGCGCGCCACGACGTTCTCGATCGTCAGGTATTCCTCGATCTCCGCTCGGGTCGACTCGCCCCACGGCCAGTCATCGGTCGTCTCCTCCTTCACCTCGGCGCCGCAGAGAATGAGCGCTTGCGTCCGGTCGGGGTAGGTCGCGGCGAAGAGCATCGACATCGGCCCGCCCTCCGAGACGCCCATGAGCACGGCGCTGTCGGAACGGAGATCGTCCAGGATCGCGCGCACGTCGTCCATGCGCTCTTCGAGCGTGCCGATGCGGACGCGGTCCGACAGTCCCATCCCGCGCTTGTCGAAGATGATCAGCCGCGAGAACGCGGCGAGTTGCTCGGAGTAGGCGCGGTACTCGGGGATATCCCAGAGGACCTCGAGGTTCGTCAGCGCTCCCTGCACGAGGACGAGGTCTCGCGGGCCGTCGCCGACTGTGCGATAGGCGAGGTGAATGTCCCCGTTGGCTGCGTACCTGATGGGCGAAGCACTCACGTGACAGAGACGCGAACTGCTTCGCAGCTCGTCGCGCGGCCATCGTCGCCGCATTCGACGAGCACGCCCTCGATGCGCACGTCGCCCGACGCCGTCTCGAAGCGCACGGGCATCGACGTGCGCATCTGGCGGATGGCGAGCTCGGCCTGCACGCCGATCACCGAATCGTGCGGGCCGGTCATCCCCGCGTCCGTGATCGCGGCGGTGCCGCCGGGCTGCACGCGCGCGTCGTTCGTCTGTATGTGCGTGTGCGTTCCGATCACGGCGGTGACCTTGCCGTCGAGCCACTTCGACATCGCAACCTTCTCGCTGGTCGCCTCGCCGTGCATATCGAGCACGATGATCGGCGTCTGCCTGCGCGCCTGCTCCACGAGGTCGTCGACGACTTCGAACGGATTGACCGGCGGGCCGATGAAGAGAAAGCCGAGCAGGTTGATGACGGCGACGCGGTCGACGACGATCAGCTTCTTGCCGGGCGCCCGTGCGGAGAGATTTGCCGGGCGCACGATCCGATCGCTCTCCTTCAAGTACGGGACGATCTCGCCGCGCCGAAAGACGTGGTTGCCGAGTGTGATCGCGTCCGCGCCGGACTCGAGCATCTTGTCGGCGAGCTTCGGCGTGATCCCGACACCGTCGGCGAGGTTCTCGCCGTTGAGGATGCAGAAGTCGGCGCCCAGCTCCGCCTTGAGCGGCGCGAGCCGTTCTTCCACCGCACGTCGGCCGGGCACGCCGACGACGTCGGCAATAAAGAGGATCTTCATGTACGCGTGATCTTGTCCGGTTTCCCGAGCGAAGCGAAGGGCCTAGCTATGACCCACGGAAAATGCGCAGCATTTTTCGCGGATTAGGGGAGGGTCAGTGTCGCGGCGGGGCGGAGCTCGATGGAGACGTGGTTCCCCGCGTCCTGCGTGTACTTCGCGAGCGCCTGCTTCTCGACGCCGGAGAGATCGACGACACGCCCGACCTTCGTCGTCGACGCGGCGATCGCCGAGCCGACGGTCAGCGCCGGGTCAGGCGTCAGGTGCGTGAGCGAGACGACGAGTGACGGTGCGGCCGAAGGCTGGATGTCGATGCGCGACCCGTACGCCTTGCCGTTGAGGATGTAGTCCGAGATGCCGACGATCGTTCCGTCGACGGGTGCGTACACGTCCGTTCCAGGCGCGGCGCCGACGTCCAGCACCGCGGTGTCGCCGCCGCTCAGCTGGTAGTAGACGAAGCCGCCGCCGCCCCCGCCGAAGATCTTGTGCGCAAGCCGTGAGAGAGCGCCGGCGTTTCCCTGGTGGCCGAGTGACATCATCGGCAGGACGCCGTCGCCCGACGAGTGGTAGCCGATGGCCGTCACGCGGCCCTGCGCGACCGGGAGCTGGATCCGCAGTCCGTTGTGCAGGGCCACCGTCAGCGGCGTCGGCGGCCCCACGGGAAGCAGCCGGCTCGAGGGGCCGGGCAGTGCCTGCGACACCTGCCGCGTCGCACCCTGGCCGAACGCGGTCATGAAGAGCGTCCCGAGCAACGCCCCGGCGACGACCGTCAGCACGACGAGCCGTCGAGTGCGGTGCAGCGGCTTGGGCGCACGGGAGCGCGTCCGCCCGCGGCGTGCCGCGGGGGCCTGGCGGGAGGGGGCCGGCATCCGCGGCACCGTACCAACCTTTCGCCGCTTTGGCGGCGGCTCGAGCCAGAGCTCCGCCGGGTCGAGAGCGGCGCTCCCCTGCGTCGCCTGTGCCCAGTCCCAATCCCAGTCATCGGGTCGCGCGCGACGACGAAGCGGTACGACGACGGCTGTACGATCAAGCACATGCCCGCCCGGGCGGCGAAGATCGAGATCCCACGCTGGATCCAGCTGGTCGGGCTCCCGATCCTGCTTCTGCTGCTGTGGGTCGTGGCGTCGGCGGTCCGTCACGTCGTCTTCCTGTTCCTCGTCGCCTTCCTCCTCGCGCTCCTGCTGAGCCCGCTCGTGCGGGCGGTGCAGAGGGTTCGGCTCCCTCGCGGCTTTGCAGTCGCGCTGGTGTACCTCGTATTCGCGGTTGTGTTGATCGCCGCCATAGGGGCGCTCGGGACCGTGCTCGTCAACGAGACGAAGACGGCCGCGAAACGGGTCGATTCCTACTTTACGGACGTAAACGGACAGACTCATCAGGTCGATGCAGACCGTGACGTCGACCGGTTGCAGCAATGGCTGAGCACGCATGGGCTGCGCACGATCCACGTGCAGAGACGCGGCCATCAACTCGTTCGCGACATCCGCAAGCACGACGTCGGCAAGTACACGAACAAGGTCGTGAACTTCCTCGAAGGCGCGGCGATCTCGATCGGGAAGCTGCTCTTCAGCCTGATCGTGCTGATCGTCGTGTCGGTCTACATGCTCCTCGACCTACCGCGGCTGGCGCGCGCGTTCGACAAGCGCTTCCCGCCTCATCCAGGCTCGGAGTCGCTGCTCGTCCGCATGGAGCACTCGCTCGTGAGCTACGTGAAGGGCCAGGCGCTCGTGTCGCTGATCATCGGGACGAGCGCCGGCGTCGGCATCTGGCTCCTCGGCGCGATCGGCGCACTGCCCGGCGGCGAGAAGTACGCGCTCGTGTTCGGTGCCTGGGTGGCGATCACGGAGCTGATCCCCTATCTCGGGCCGTGGCTCGGCGCGATTCCGCCGTTCATCTACGCCTTCGTCGTGCACCCGGTGTCTGCGCTCTGGGTCTTTCTGCTCTTCCTCGGCATCCACCAGATCGAGGGGCATGTCGTCGTGCCGAACGTGATGGGCAGCGCGCTGCGGCTGCACCCCCTCCTCGTGATCTTCGGGCTGCTCGCCGGCGGCGAGATCTACGGGCTGCCCGGCGCCCTCATTGCGCTGCCGCTGCTCGCCGCGGGACGCGCGGCGTGGGAGTTCTTCGGGGAGCGCGTCGAGCTCGAGCCCTGGGAGAAGGGCGGCGCGCCGCCAGTTGAGGTGGAGCTGGAGGAAGCGCCGCCCCCGCCCGCCGCAGCGCAGCGTTAGGCGTACCCTTTCGCCGTGAGCACGTTCCCCGTCACGCGGCTACGCCGGCTGCGCCGCACGAGCGGCATCCGCAACCTCGTGCGCGAGACGCGGCTCGACCTCGACGACTTCGTGATGCCGCTGTTCGTCGGGCCGGAGGGGCTGGCGAACGAGGACCTGCCCGGCCTGAGCCGTCACTCCGTCGAGACGCTCGTCGCCGAAGCCGACGAGCTCGAACGGCTCGGCGTGCGGGCCGTGATCCTGTTCGGCATCCCCGAGGAGAAGGACGACGAGGGCTCGGGTGCGTGGGACGACGACGGCATCGTGCAGCGCGCGCTGCGGGCGCTCGACGGCACGAGCCTCGTGCGGCTGACCGACGTCTGTCTGTGCGAGTACACGTCGCACGGTCATTGCGGCGTCATCCGCGACGGCGAGGTGTCGAACGACGAGACCCTCGAGCTGATCGCGCGCGCTGCGGTCAGCCACGTCGAGGCGGGTGCCGACGCCGTCTGCCCGAGCGACATGATGGACGGGCGCGTCGCCGCGATCCGGGACGAGCTGCCCGACACGCCGATCGTCGCGTACTCCGCGAAGTACGCCTCCGCCTTCTACGGGCCGTTCCGCGAAGCCGCCGAGTCGGCGCCCGCATTTGGCGATCGGCGCGGCTATCAGATGGATCCCGCGAACGTCCGCGAGGCGCTCCGTGAGTGCGAGCAGGACGTTGCGGAAGGTGCGGACGTCCTGATGGTGAAGCCGGCGCTGCCGTACCTCGATGTGATCCGCGCCACGCGCGAGCGCTTCGACCTTCCGCTCGCGGCGTACAACGTGTCCGGTGAGTACGCGATGGTGAAGGCCGCGGCTACGAAGGGCTTCCTCGACGAGCAGCAGGCCGCGATCGAGTCGCTAACGGCCATCAAGCGCGCCGGCGCCGATCTCGTCTTCTCGTACTGGACGAAGGAGCTCGCGCGCTGGTTGTAGGCACGCGCAGCGAGCTGTACCGCCGCGCGCTCGAGCTCATTCCCGGCGGCGTCAACTCGCCGGTGCGCGCAATGCGGGCGGTCGGCCTGGACGAGCCCGTCTTCATGCGCCGCGGCGAGGGCGCGTACATCGAGGACGTCGACGGCAAGCGCTACGTCGACTGGGTCATGTCGTGGGGGCCGCTCCTCTTCGGCCACGCGGACCGCGAGACGCTCGAGGCGGTCGTCGACGCGGCGGAACGCGGCACGACGTTCGGCGCACCGACCGAGGCCGAGGTCGAGCTTGCGGCAGAGATCGTCGACGCGGTTCCATCCGTCGAGAAGGTGCGGCTCGTCTCCTCTGGGACCGAGGCGACGATGAGCGCCGTCCGGCTCGCCCGCGCCTTCACCTCGCGCGACCGCGTCCTGAAGTTCTCCGGTGGCTATCACGGCCACGTCGACGCGCTCCTGGCGAATGCCGGCTCGGGCTTCGCGACGCTCGGGATCCCGTCGACGCCGGGCGTGCCGACGCGGGTCACCGAGCACACGATCGTCGCGCCCTACAACGACGTCGACGCGACGGCCCAGGCGGTCGCACGCTACGGCGAAGGGCTCGCGGCGATCATCGTCGAGCCCGTCGCGGGAAACATGGGGGTGGTGCCGCCGGAGCGTGGCTTCCTCACAGCATTGCGCCGCTTGTGTGACGGCTCCGGCGCGCTGCTGATCTTCGACGAGGTGATCACAGGCTTTCGCGTCGGACGCGGAGGCGCACAGGGGCTGTACGGCGTGCGTCCCGATGTGACGATCCTCGGAAAGATCGTCGGCGGCGGCCTGCCGCTCGCAGCCTTCGGCGGCCGCGCCGATGTGATGGACCGGCTCGCGCCGCGCGGCGACGTGTACCAGGCCGGGACGCTCTCCGGGAATCCGCTCGCGACCGCCGCCGGTCTTTCCGTGCTGCGGCGGCTGCGCGACGAGAACGTCTACCGCGACCTCGAGGGGAAGGGAGCGCGGCTCGAGGCGGGACTCGCCGGGCACGGCCGAGTGCAGCGTGTCGGCGCGATGGCGACGCTCTTCATGACGGACGAGCCGGTGCGCAACTTCGACGACGCCCAGCGCGCAGACACCGACCGCTACGGCGCGCTCTTCCGCCACCTGCTCGCGAGCGGCGTGTACGTCGCGCCGAGCCAGTTCGAGTGCATGTTCGTCTCGCTCGCGCACGGCGACGAGGAGATCGACCGTACGATCGAGGCCGTTGGAACTTTCGACGGCTGATCTGTGGGACACGATCGCGTACGAGGCGGGTCGGGAGAGCGACCTCTGGAGCGCGGCGCTGCGGCCGCGTGACGAGCAGAACCGCGAGCCGGTCTTCTCGGCGCTCGGCGAGCAGCGCTACGCGCTCGGGATCGAGACGATCTACGAGGGCTACCTCCTCCACTACGGCACGTCGCGGCTGTTCGCGCCGGAGGACGGCGACGCCGCACTGCTGCTCGGCGACTACCTCTACGCGCACGGGCTCGTCCGCATAGAGCAGGCCGGCTCGGTCGAAGCAGTCAACGACCTCGCCGAGCTGATTGCGATCTGCGCGTATCTCCGCGCCGAGGATGTTCCGGGCGACGGGGCGGCGTGGGCGGCGACGGCCGCGACGCTCGGCCGCGGCGCGCTGGATGAAGGGCGCTCGTCGCTCCGGCTGGACAACGACCCGAGCCCGCTCGAGCGCCTGGCCCGGGCGACCGCGGGCGATGCACACGTAGACGCCGCGCTCGCGGCCCACCGCGTGCGGCTGCGGTAGAGTCGCCCGCGATGCTCGCGCTCGTCGGTTGGCTGGTCGCCGCAGAAGATGCGGCGACCGAGGGCAAGAAGGTCATCACCGGGATGCTGATCACCGGGCTGGTCTTCATCAGCGTGATCGCGATCGGGCAGACGCTGCATTGGGTGCGGCACCGCCGCCGCTAGCCTCGCCGCCGGCATGAGCGCGTTGCCGCAGGGATCGCTCGCCTCCATAGACTGAACGACGATGGCTCCGCCGCGTGACCTGCGCGAGTGGATCGCCCTGCTCGAGCGCGAGGGCGAGCTCGTGCGCATCGCCACCGAGGTCGATCCCGAGCTCGAGATCACGGAGATCAACGACCGCGTCGTCAAGCGCGGCGGGCCGGCGCTGCTCTTCGAGAACGTCAAGGGCTCCGACCGGCCGCTGCTGATCAACCAGTTCGGAACGGAGCGGCGGATGGCGATGGCGTTCGATGCGCCGTCGCTCGACGCGGTCGCCGAGAAGCTCAGCGACGTGCTCGAGATGCAGCCGCCGCAGGGGCTCGTCGAGAAGGTGCGCGGCCTGCAGAAGCTGAAGTCGATCGCGGACTCGCGGCCGAAGACGGTTCGCAGCGCGCCGTGCCAGGAGGTCGTGCTCGAGGGCGACGCCGCGTCGCTCGACCTGCTGCCGATCCAGAAGTGCTGGCCGGATGACGCCGCGGCGTTCATCACGCTTCCGGCCGTGATCACCCACGATCCGCGCACCGGCGTGCGTAACGTCGGCATGTACCGCATGCAGAAGCTCGGGCCGCGCGCGACGGCGATGCACTGGCAGATCCACAAGGACGGCCGCGCCGACTATCTCGCGACGGACGGGAAGATCGAGGTCGCCGTCGCGCTCGGCACGGATCCGGTCACGACGTACTCCGCGAGCGCCCCGCTGCCGAAGCACATCGACGAGCTGATGCTCGCCGGCTTCCTCCGCGGCGAGCCGGTCGAGCTCGTCCGCGCGAAGACGGTCGCAATCGACGTGCCCGCGAACGCGGAGATCGTCCTCGAGGGCTACATCGCGAAGGACGAGCTGGCCGACGAGGGGCCGTTCGGCGACCACACCGGCTACTACACGCCGGCCGAGAGGTTCCCCGTCTTCCACTTGACGGCGCTGACCATGCGCCGCGATGCGATCTATCCGTCGATCGTGGTCGGCAAGCCGCCGCAGGAGGACGCGTGGCTCGGCAAGGCCACGGAGCGGATCTTCCTGCCCGCGATCCGCATGACCGTCCCGGAGATCGTCGACTACGACCTTCCCGTCGCGGGCGCCTTCCACAACTGCTGCATCGTCTCGATCCGCAAGGCGTTCCCCGGCCATGCGCAAAAGGTGATGCATGCGATCTGGGGGCTCGGGATGCTCAGCCTGACGAAGGGGATCGTCGTCGTCGACGAGTGGGTGGACGTCCACGACTACGAAGAGGTGGTCTTCCGCGTCGGCGCGAACGTCGACCCGCAGCGAGATGTCCTGATCACCGAGGGGCCGCTCGACCACCTCGACCACGCCCCCACGCGCCAGTTCTACGGCGGGAAGATGGGCATCGACGCGACCCACAAGGGCCCTGACGAAGGCGCGCGCGAGTGGCCGCCGGAGATCGAGATGACCCCTGAGGTGAAGGCGCTCGTCGACAGGCGCTGGGCCGAGTACGGGATCCCGGTCGATGCCGCTGCAGGAAACGGCCGAATCCGTCAGAGTCCCCGGCCGTTGCGCCGTTTGTTACGTCGTTGACACGCGGAACCGGGCGGGGATTGAATCCACTAGTAGTGAGCCACAGGCGGGAGGCGCGGTGACCGAACCTCAGCACGAGGACCGCCCGCATCTCCCCGGGCCGTCGCTCTACCCGATCGGGTTTGCGGCCGGTGTGGCGTGCATCCTCGTCGGGCTGATCGTCAACCCGACGCTGATCGCGCCGATCGGCGCTGCGATCGCGATCGTCTTTGGCTTTCTCTGGGCGCGCGACGCGACGATGGATTACCGGCGCGAGCCCGAGCCGATCGAGCCCGAGCGTCGCGAGGCGCCGCTAACTGCGCCGCCGATTCCCGCCGACCGCGGCGAGGCGGCGATGCCCGCCCCGGAGCCGGGCGAGCGCTTCCCGCGCAGCCGGTTCCTGGAGGCGTCGACGCTGGGGCTGGGCGCCGTCATCGGCGGGCTCGTCACGGTTCCGGTGGTCGGGTTCATGGTCGTGCCGGCGTTCAAGGGGCAGGGCTACCCGGACGTCGACCTCGGCCCGCTCGACAACTTCCCCGAGGGCAAGTGGCTCATCACGACCTTCTACATGCATCCCGAGGCGGGCAACGTGTCGCGGCGCACGGCATACATCCGCAACAACGGCCAGTTGAACGGCGAGCCGAGCTTCACGATCATCTCCAACCGCTGTGCGCACCTCGGCTGCCCGGTGCAGCCCAACGGCCCCGTGCAGCCCGGCGACAAGAAGCAGGTCACGCCAGGCGAAAAGGGCCAGAAGGTGACGCTCGTCCCGACGATCCCGGCCGGCGGCTTCGGCTGCCCGTGCCACGGCGGCCAGTACGACCCCGAAGGGAACCGCACTGCCGGCCCGCCGGTGCGCGCGCTCGACCGCTACCAGTACGCGGTCGTCAACGGGCACCTCGTCCTGGGTAAGCCGTTCAGCGTCGCGCACGTCGACGGCGAGGGGAAGAACGCCAAGATCCACGCGTACAAGCTCGCCGGGCCCGGCCAGCACATCGACGGCTGGGAGCAGATCCTGTACCCGATCCAGCCCCCGCACTAGATGGCTGTCGCCCCGACCCGCAGCAGGAAGTCGCCGCGCCGGCAGAAGCTCGAGGCGGCGGTCAACTATCCGCTGGACTGGCTCGAAGAGCGCTCCGGGCTGATCGGAGCGGTCCGCTACTTCCTCTTCCGCAAGGTCCCCGGCGACACGAACTGGTTCCACACGCTCGGCTCGGCGACGCTGACGGCGTTCCTCGTCCAGGCGCTGACCGGCGCGATCCTCGCGATGTACTACCAGCCGCATCCCGCCACTGCGTACCAGTCGATCAACCACATCACGAACGACGTCACGCTCGGCTGGCTCGTGCGCGGCATGCACAAGTGGGGCGCGAGCGTGTTCATCATCCTGATGTTCTTCCACATGGCGCGCGTGTTCCTGTTCGGCGCGTACAAGTACCCGCGCGAGCTGAACTGGATCGTCGGCGTGATGCTGCTCGCGGTCGGGATGCTCGAGGGTTTCACCGGCTACCTGCTGCCGTGGGACCAGACGGCGTACTGGGCAACGGTCGTCGGCATCAACCTGAACGGGACGGCGCCCATCCTCGGGCCGTTCCTCGCGGATTTCTTACGCGGCGGCGCCGAGATCGGTAACGACACGCTCAGCCGCTTCTACTCGCTGCACATGCTGCTGATCCCCGGCCTCATCTTCGCCCTGATCGGCCTGCACCTCTATCTCGTGGTGCGACTCGGCGTGTCGTCGCCGCCGTGGTCGCGTGAGGCCGCAGGCGGAGGGGACTATCCGGCCGCGCCGCCGTCGACGAACGGCCGCAGCGGTCTGACGCAGCCGACGGCTCGCAGCGGTTGGCGGCGGAACGGCGGCGAGTCGTAATGGCGAGCATCGAAGACCGCCGCGCGCAGTTCACGCAGTACAAGCAAGACGTCAAGAGCCGCGGGAAGTCGTTCTACCCGTACGCGATGTTCCACGACACGGTGATGAGCCTCGTGGTCGTCAGCGTGATCATCGCGCTCGCCTGCGTCTGGTACTTCACGTCCGGGACGGATCCCAACACATGCGGCGGCAAAGATTCGTGCCTGCTCGGGCCGCGCTACTCCGAGCCCGCCGATCCTGGCACGACGAACTTCGTGCCGCGGCCTGACTGGTACTTCTACTTCCTCTTCTACCTGCTGCGGATCTTCAAGTGGCCGAACACGGTCATCCTCGGCACGGTCGGCATCCCGACCATCCTGCTGATCATCCTGATCGTCCTCCCGTTCGTCGACGTTCGGCGGGAAAGGCGATTGCTGCGCCGCCCGGTCGCCCTGATCGCGGCCGTGCTCGTCGTCATCTCGATGGGCGTGCTGACGTACAAGGGCGCGACCGCCAAGGAGGCGCTGGCGAGCGAGGTCGTGCAGGCGGTGCCGACGTGGGCGCAGCGCCAGGGGTTCGCCGACGACAAGGACGCCGTGGCCGGCGCGACGGTCTTCGCGACCTCGGGGTGCACCGCGTGCCACACGTATCTCGGCACCGGCAGCTCGAACCTCGGCGCGCCAGACCTCTCGGCGATCGGCAAGAGCGGTCAGGGACCCAACTTCTTCTCGACCTACGTCGCCGACCCGTCCAAGTACGGCAACAATGTGATGCCGAAGTTCGCCGCGCTCGGACAGACGAAGCTCCATCAGCTGGGCGTCTTCCTGAGCGAGTCCAAGGGCCCGAAATAACAGGGCCGTGCGCGTCTTCCTCGGCATAACGGGCGCCTCGGGCGCGCCGTATGCAGCACGGCTCGTCGAGGTGCTCGCCCAAGCCGACGTCGAGCTGGGCCTGTGTGCGTCGGGCGCCGGCATCGAGGTCCTCGCGACCGAGCTGTACGGCAACGCGCGCCTTTCGCGCGACGAGACCCTCGAGCGCCTGCTCGAGCATGCGGGCGGCGGCAACGTCACCGTCTACGACCCGAACGACTGGAAGGCCCCGTACGCAAGCGGCTCGGCGAAGGTCGATGCCTACGTCATCTGTCCATGCTCGATGGGGACACTCGGGACGATCGCGTCGGGCGCGATGTCGAATCTGATCCAGCGAGCGGCTTCAGTTGCGCTGAAGGAGGAGCGTAGGCTCGTGCTGATGCCGCGCGAGACGCCCCTCTCGACGATCCACCTGCGCAACATGCTCACGGTGAAAGAGGCCGGTGCGACCGTGCTCTTCCTGGCACCGGGCTTCTACCACGGCGCCGAGAGCGTCGACGATCTCGTCAACTTCGTCGTCGGCCGCGCGGTCGACCTGATCGGGCTCGACGTCGAGCTCGTCAAACGGTGGGGCTCCGAATGAGCGCCGCCTCCGGCCGTCTGCCTGCGGAAGGCGTGCGCGCGATGTTCGATCGAATCGCGCCCGTGTACGACGCGATGAACCGGACGATGACCGCCGGTCTCGACCAGCGCTGGCGACGGATCACGGCAGAATCGGTCGTACAGGCCGGCGACCTCGTGCTCGACGCGTGCTGCGGCACCGGCGATCTCGCGATCGCCGACGCGCGCGCCGGCGGCCGCGTCACCGGCATCGACTTCTCGGAGCGCATGCTCGACCGCGCGCGGCGCAAGGCGCCGGAGTTCGACTGGGTCACAGGCGACCTGCTCGCACTCCCGTTCCCAGATGCCAGCTTCGACGGGGCGACAGTCGGCTTCGGCGTGCGCAACGTCGAAGACCTGGAGCGCGGTCTCCACGAGCTGCGACGCGTGCTTCGAACCGGTGGTCGCGTCGGCATCCTCGAAATCACCCGCCCTAGAGGATTCCTTGCTCCCTTCTATCGGCTTTGGTTCGACGGAGTGATACCGCTGCTCGGCAAGCTGTTACCGGGTGGATCCGCGTATACGTATCTCCCCGCGAGCGTACGGCGCTTTCCCGGCCCCGACGAGCTGTCGGCTCTGATGGCGTCGGCCGGCTTCGCCTCGGTGCGCTACCGCACCTTCGCCGGCGGCATCGTCGCGCTGCACACAGCGGAGGCCGAGTGACGGCGCTTGCCGAACTGCGGGAGGCCCCCGGCCTCGAGGCGTACCTCGCCGAGCTCGAGGACCGGCTCGACGCCGCCGTCGGCTGTTACCGCGGGATCGTCTCCGAGGTGGGCGGCGAGGCGCTTGCCGCCGGCGGCAAACGGCTGCGGCCGCTGCTCGTGTACCTGTCGGCGCCGCGCGGCGCGGAACCGCCCGTCGTTGCGGGCGTCGCCGTCGAGCTCGTGCACCTGGCGACGCTGATGCACGACGACCTGATCGACGGCGCCAAGCTCCGGCGCGGTCGTGCCTCAGCCTGGTCGGCGCACGGGCCTGCCGCGGCGCGCGCGGCCGGCGACTACCTGTTCGCACGCGCGTTCGCCGAGCTCTCGGCGACCGGGGACGCCGCTGCGCTTGCGGTGCTCGCCAACGCGACGTTGTGCCTCGCGCGCGGCGAAGCGATGCAGCGCCGTCAGCGCTTCGATCCCGACACCGCCGTGGACGCCTACCTCGAGCGCTGCACGCTCAAGACCGGGAAGCTCTTCGAGGCCGCTTGTCGCCTCGCGGGCGGCCCGGGCGCATTCGGGCTCGCACTCGGCGTCGCGTTCCAGATCACCGACGACATCCTGGACTGCTCGGGAGTGACCATCGAGACGGGGAAGATCGCAGGGACCGACCTCCGTGAGGGCACGCCGACGCTGCCGCTGCTGCTCGCGGCCCAGCGCGACGAGGCCGTGCGCGCCGCGCTGGCCGGCGGACCACACCTCGAGGGCGCGCTCCTGCGCGTCGCGTCGACGGGTGCGCTCGAGGAGAGCCGCGAGGTCGCGCTTGCCTACGCACGGAGTGCGCGCGCATGCCTCAACGGCGAGCTGCACCGTGACGAGCTCGAAGCTCTCACCTACGCGGTCGTGAACCGGGAGCATTGATGGCCCTGCTCGAGCGCACGGACACCCTGGCCACGATCCGCGAGAGGGTGGAGGCGGGCGAACGGCTCGGCTTCGACGACGGTGTGGCGCTGATGGAGTCCGACGACTTGCTCGGGCTCGGCGAGCTCGCGGACCTCGCGCGCCGCCGGCGCGGCGGCGACGACCGCGTCTTCTTCGTCCAGAACCTGTACTTGAACCAGACGAACGTCTGCCGCGTGAAATGCAAGTTCTGCGCGTTCGCGGTTACGCAGAAGCAGGCAGACGCGTACACGTACACGCCCGAGCAGCTCGTCGAAGACGCCGTGCGGCAGCACGAGCTGACCGGCTTCACCGAGATCCACATGGTCGGCGGCGAGAGCCCGCACCTCGACTTCGATTACTACGTCGGGATCGTCGCGTCACTGCACGAGGCGCTGCCGGACGTGCACCTGAAGCTCTTCACGGCGAGCGAGATCCACCACATGACGAAGCTCTCTGGCCTCACGCACGAGGAGGTGCTGCGCACGCTGCGCGACGCCGGGCTCGGCTCGCTCCCCGGCGGCGGCGCGGAGGTGTTCGCAGACCGGGTACGCAAGCTGATCGCGCCGGGCAAGGAGCATCCGGACTTCTGGTTCCACACGCACGACACCGCGCACCGGCTCGGCATCCCGACGCACTGCACGATGCTGTACGGCCACGTCGAGACCTACGAGGAGCGCGTCGACCACCTGCTGCGCCTGCGCGACCAGCAGGACAAGACCGGCGGCTTCCTCGCATTCATCCCGCTCGCGTTCCATCCGGAGAACACGGTCTTCGAGCGGCGCGGCTGGCGTCACACGACGGGCTCTGACGACCTGAAGCTGATCGCGGTCTCGCGCCTGCTGCTCGACAATATCCCGAACATCAAGGCCTACTGGATCATGATGGGGCTGCCGCTCGCACAGGTGGCGCTCCACTTCGGCGCGAACGACGTGCAGGGAACGGTCGTGCGCGAGGAGATCTTCCACGCGGCCGGGGCTCGTACCGAGACGGAGCAGAAGATCCCCGAGCTCGTGCGCTTCGTGCGCGACGCAGGCCGGGCTCCGGTACAGCGCGACACCCTCTACAACGAGGTGCAGCGGTGGTAAGGCTCGGGCGCATCTCCTACGTGAACATGGCGCCGGTCTTCTACCGGCTGGACGCCGAGGTGGAGGAGGTGCAGGGAGTCCCGACCGATCTCAACGCGCGGCTCCTGTCCGGCGAGCTCGACGTCGCGCCGATCTCGTCGATCGAATATGCGCGCAATGCCGACAGGCTGAGGCTACTGCCACGGTTGTGTGTCGGCTCGGAGGGTGCGGTCGACTCGATCCAGCTCGTGTCGCGCAAGCCGCTCGAGCAGGTGCGGACCGTCGCGATCACGCCCGAATCGGCCACGTCGGTCGTGCTGACGAAGGTGCTGCTGCCCGAGGCCGACCATGTCCCGCTGGGCGCGGACGCCGACGCAAAGCTGCTGATCGGCGACGCGGCGCTGAAGTCCGCGTTCGAGGACCCGACGCCGCACCACGACCTCGGCCGCCTCTGGCTCGAGCGGACGGGATTGCCGATGGTCTTCGCCGTCTGGGCGTGCCCCGAGCCGCTCCGCGCCGGGCTGTCCGAGCTGGAGGACGCGCTCGTGGCCTCGGTGAGGCTCGCTCGAGCCGAGCCGGAGCAGCTGGCCCACGAGGCGAGCGAGCGCTACGGCTACCCCGCCGGGTTCCTCGCGCGCTACTTCGAGAAGCTGCGCTACCGCTTCGGCCCGCGCGAGCGCGCGGGGCTGATGACGTTCCTCGAGCTCGCGCACGACGCCGGCGAGCTCGACGAGGTGCCCGAATTGCGGTTCGTCCGCGAGGCGGTGGTGGCATGACCGTGGTCGCGCCCATCCTGGAGAAGGCACTCGACGGGGAGCGCGTCACCGACGACGAGGCGCTGACCCTGCTCGAGTCGCGCGACCTCGTCGCGATCGGTCGCGCCGCGAACGAGGTCCGCAACCGCAACGCCGACCCGACGCGGATCACGTTCATCGTCGACCGCAACCTCAACTACACGAACATCTGCTACACGGACTGCGAGTTCTGCGCGTTCTATCGCCGTCCGGGCGACACGCGCGAGGGCTACCTCCTGCCGAAGCCCGTCATCTTCAAGAAGATCGAGGAGACCCTCGCGCTCGGCGGCACCGGTCTCCTGATGCAGGGCGGCCACCATCCCGACCTCGACATCGACTACTACGAGGATCTCTTCCGCGCCATCAAGGCGCGCTACAAGATCCACCTGCACGCGCTGTCGCCGCCGGAGGTGCAGCACATCGCGCGTCGCAGCAAGCTGACGCTCTGGCAGACGATCTCGCGGCTGCGTGACGCCGGCCTCGACTCGATCCCGGGCGGCGGCGGCGAGATCCTCGTCGACCGGGTGCGCGACGAGATCGCGCCGAAGAAGACGAAAACCGACGAGTGGCTCGCCGTCATGCGCCACGCGCACCGCCTCGGCATGTCGACGACCGCGACGATGATGTACGGGCACGTCGAGACCGTCGCCGAGCGCGTCGAGCACATGCGCCGCATTCGCGAGTTGCAGGACGAGACCGGCGGTTTCCGCGCCTTCATCTCGTGGACGTTCCAGAACGACGGCAACCGGCTCGCCGGCAAGGTCGCGCGCGAGGACATGCCGACGTCTTTCGACTACCTGCTCACGCAGGCCGTCTCGCGCATCTACCTCGACAACGTGCCGCACATCCAGTCGTCGTGGGTGACACAGGGGATGAAAATCGGCCAGGTCGCCCTCGGCTTCGGCGCCGACGACATGGGCTCGGTGATGATCGAGGAGAACGTCGTCTCCGCGGCCGGCACGACGCATCGGACGTCCACCGACGAGCTCGTGCACCTGATCAAGGCCCTCGGGAAGACGCCCGTGCAACGCGACACTCTTTATCGCGAAGTAAAAGTCTGGGCCTGACCCTTCGGGTCAGGCCTACTTTTGGTACGCCGCTTCGCGGGGAACGCGCGC
>VAXO01000036.1 GCA_005888435.1 Actinomycetota bacterium
GACGACCCGCTTCGCCGTCGCCTCCACACGCACGCACGCCGTCTCGGCGCGCGCGTGCTTGGCGACGTTCGCGAGCGCCTCCCGGCCGATGCCGAAGAGCTGCGTCTCCGCAGTCCGCGTCAGCGGCAGCGGCTCGGAGGGCCCTTCGACGCGGACGTCGATGGGGTCTTCCGCGAGCGAGGCGACATGGCGCGAGAGCGCGGGCACCAACCCGTCACCGATCCCCTCGGGCCCCCACTCGAAGATGAAGCGCCGCATCTCGCTCTGGGCGCGCTTCGCGAGCTGCTCGATCGTGCCCAGCGCCTGACTGAGCCGGCCAGAGTGCTCCTGGCCGGCCTCGGCGTCGAGGATCTTGTGCGCCACGCGCGCATGCAGGACGGTCGAGAAGAGCGCCTGCGACACCGAATCGTGAAGCTCCCGCGCGATGCGGCGCCGCTCTTCGATCGCCCCTTCGTTCTCGCGCCGTTTCGACTCGGCAAGCTGCTTCACCGAGCGCCGGTGCTCGGCCACGACCGCGCCGAGGTACAGAGACGTCAACGCTGCGACGAGCACGTACAGCTGGGTGCTGAGCGTCCGGTTGTCGATTGGCTGCTTGTAGAAGGCACCCACCTTGTCCGCGGTGACGCCGATCGTGATCGCAGCCGTGATCGCCGTAGACAGTGTCACGGCGGGCGGACCGAAGCGGAAAGCCGCCCAGATCAACGCGGGGAACGTGAGGTAGGTGAGCGGGGCGTTGCTCAGGACCGCCACCGAGGCGAGCACGGCGACACAGCCGACGAGCGTGACACCCTCCCACGTCCACATGGTGCGCCACGTACGTCTCGGATCGGCGACCCACGTCAGGATCAGCGGAAGGACGATCAGCGCACCGGCGGTGTCGCCGAGGAGCCAGGTGCGCCAGAATGACGCCAGCTCGTCGGCGTCGACAACCCCGCCGGCATACATCGAGATCGTTCCGACCGTGGCGCTGATCGCCGTCGTGGCACCAACGGCAAGCAGCATCCCGCTGACCTGCCAGGCGGAGTCGAGTGCGGCGCGGGGGCCGATCAGCCGGCGGAGCAGCCACGCCCCGACGATGACCTCGGCCATGTTGCCGGCTTGCTGGCCGATGACGCTTCCCACCGGCGGGTGCGCCGCCTCGAGCAACAGTTGCCCGTTGACGAGCAGTTCGCCGAGGAAGATCCCCGGCCACCAACGCAGCCCGAAGACGTAGAGCGCGGCGATCCCTAGCCCGACCGGCGGCCAGATCGCAGAGACGGATGCGGTATAGCGAAGGGTCTGACCGAGCCTCGCCGCGCCGAAGTAGGCGCACCCGAGCACCACGACTCCGCCTATTTCCCGGACGGTCGGCCAGCGCAGAGCCATCCGCCTGACCGCAGGAGGCGAGGGCGCAGCCAGTTCTCCGGGGGCGAGGGACGTGGCTGCACGTTACCGCCCGATCCAGGTGACGGCCAAATGACGTAGACGCCCGCGACGCAAATGTCCGATGCGCCTACAGACTCACGCACGGGATACTTGAGCTGACCGAGGTCAACAAGGAGGCCGCGCTGCAAACCGTTCGCGACCTGAGCAAGAGCCAGAGCCCCAACGGGACGAACGGGACTCCGTTGGAGCTCCGGGAGTTGCGCTATTTCACGGTGCTCTGCGAGGAGCTCCACTTCGGGCGTGCCGCCGAACGGCTGCACATCTCACAATCGCCGCTCTCCCAGGCGATCGCGCAGCTCGAACGGAAGCTCGGGACACGGCTGCTCGACCGCTCGAGCCGCCATGTCCAGCTGACGCCGGCCGGCGGCGTCCTGCTGCACCACGCGCGCCGGATGCTCCGCGACGCGGAGGCGGCGGCCGGCGCCACACGGCGAGCCGGCGCCGGCGAAAACGGGGTGCTCCTGATCGCGGTCGGGCCCGCCGCCCGCGATGCGCTGCTGCCCGCGCTACGACACGCTCTCGACGAGCGGCTTCCCGCGCTGACGGTCGAGGTCGTCGAGCTGGCCGGCGACGACGTCGCCGAGGCAGTGCTGTGCGGCGCCGCCGATGCCGGACTGATGATGTGCCCACCTACCCACGACGGCATCGAGCAGAAGCTGCTCCGGCGGGACCTGCCGGTCGCGGTGCTGGGACCGGCGCACCCTCTCGCCGGTCGCGACCGCGTCACGGTCGAGGAGCTCTCGGACTATCGGCTGGTCCTGCGTCCGCGCAGTGTCTCCCGCGGGGCACACGACGTGATCCTCGGGATGTTCCACGGTCACCCGCCCGCGGCGACGCGCATCACCGAGGCATACAGCGGCGCGGGGTGGGATGCCATGCATGCCGACGGCTTCAGCGTCGTCGCCGCGGCGGCCGCGGTCAGCGGCGACTTCGTCACGGTGCCGATCGCCGACGGGGACGCCGCGTTCTCGATGTCGCTCGTCTGGAGCCGGGACACTCCGCCGCTCGTGCTGCCGGCGTTGCTCGAAGCGGCCGACTCGGCCGTCGCCGCGAACGGCTGGCGCTAGCGCGACACACGCGGCCTCGTCGTCAGTGCGTGACGACGAGCTTGAGCACTATCAGGCTGGCGCCGAGCGCAAGGTTGATGCTCACGACGGCGAGCGTTCCCATCCACCCCAGGCGTTCGACCCGCGCGAAGAGCAGCCCTTCGGCGGCCAGGACGGCGAGCCCGGTTCCGAGCGCGAGCCAGACCGCGAACCGTGTCGAGATGAGCCCGAACGCTGCGAGCAGAAGCGGTAGCGCCGGGAGCATCGCCGCCTCCACGATCGCCCATTCGTGTCGCGCCACATCGCGCAGTTCGGCGAGCGTCAGCCGCCGGTCACGCGCGACGCTGCGTCCGAGCCCGTGTGCATAGACGTGCGCGAGCCAGAACACGATCGTCGTCGCCACGACTAGCGCCGCGATGTGGCCGGCTTCGTGCGGGAACGCCCGCGCCCCCGCCACGAGAACAGCCAGCGCGACGATCGTCCCGTAGATGAAGCCTTCGAGGCGCTCTCCCATCGCCGCGCGACCGAGGGCCTCGCCCATTCGCCGACGTGCGGGCACTGACGCCCGCTACCAGCGGTGGACTTTGTGCGACGGCAGGTCGCCGACCTCGTCTTTCGACAGCTCGAGGGTGACGACGTCGGACTCGACCGAGTCCACGGCGCCGATGGGAACCGTCACCTCGCGGCGCCCCCAGAGGTGGCCGCGCTCGAGCACAAAGTGCGTTATGTGATCGTCCTCGTCGAGAAGGAAGCCGTCCACGTCGCCGAGGTAGTGCCCATCCGCTGACATGACACGGCTCGAGCGCCTGACCTCGACTTCGCCCTTCGGCACGCGGTCGTAGACGACGCCCATGTCGCCGACGGCGTCGACGGGGCCTGCGAGCCCGGTGCTGTCGTAGTACGGCAGCGCGAGGACGTCCGAGACGCCCACGTCCCAGTTCGGGTCGTCGGTCGCCACCTGGTCGAGGCGAAGGTACGAGAACTCCTCGACCGGAGGAAGCGCGTCGAGCTCGGCGCGCGAACAGGTCAGGACGATTCCGCCGACCTGCTCGGTCGCCTCGACGAGCTCGATAGGCACGAGATGCGACTCGCCGCGGCCGTGCTTCTGCTTGACGACGAGATGCGTCACGCGCTTCGCCACCGGATCGACGACGAGGTCGGCGAGCATCCCGACCTCCTGCTCCTCACACATGACCGGCTTGTCGAGCTCGAGGCGCACGCCCGAATCCTATGCCGTCAGCCCCGCGATGCCGTTGCGCAGGAGCGCGAGCGACACGAGCACGAGCAGCACCGCGGCAACGGTTCGTGCGTGGAGCTCCAGCCAGCCGCGGGCGGACTCGAGCACACGCTCGGTCCACTCGCGGGCGACGAGCATCAGCACGAGTGCCGTCGCGAGCGGCAGGAGCGAGACGAATGTGAAGAAGAGCCAGTCGACGGCGTAGCCGACGCGCGAAGGGTCGAGCTCGGAGATCTCCTTGAGCGCGAGCGGGATGAAACCGCCCGGGTTCGCGAGCGTCGCACCGGCGCCGACGACGGCAATCGCGCGCGAGGCCGATACCTTCCGCATCTGCTCCATCGCGGCCGCGATGCGTGCGGGATTGTGTGGGCGCCGCATCGTCCGGGTCACCCAGGTGAGGATCGCGACGGCGGCCGCGACGTCGACGATCGCCACCCACGTCTTCGGCGTCGACGGGTGCGACGACGCGGCGGCGTCACCCAGAACGAACGCGGCGACCACGCCGATCGCGAGCGTCGCGACGACCGCGCCGATGTAGAACCAGAAGCCGGTTCGGAACGGCCGGTCGCTCAGGACGAGGACGAGCGTCGAGAACGTCAGCGTCGTCGGCGACAGCATCGCCGCGATGGTGACCAGCACGAGCTCGGTGTCGATCCACGCCACGGCCGCGTGACCGGGTCAGGCCGTCTCGGCTTCGCGCTTTGCTTCCTTCCTCGCCCTCCGAGCTTCCTGCTGTTCCGCGGCCTTCTGCTTGGCCTCGTCGTACGACTCGCCGACGAGCTGCTTCCCGCCACTCCAGCCGAAGGCCCAGACGACGAGCACGATCCCGAGGATGATGTTCCAGGCCGTCGTCACGAGCTGCTGCGCGACGGAGTAGGCAGTCGCCGTCGCCGCGTCGGTGACGCCGCTCAGCGAGGCCACATTGAAGGCTTGCGTGACGCCCGCCCCGCCCGGCGTGACGGACGTCACGTTCGCGATCGAGTTGCCACCGCAGATCCGCATCAAGGTGTGGAAGCTGACCGGGATGTCGTACGCCGAGAGGAACACGGCCATCACGCCGAGGCTCGCGACCCATGCCAGGAACGAGGGGACGAAGACGCGCACAAGGTACTTCCGGGGATGCGCGAGGATGCCGCCGCCCTCCTTCGCGTCGTCCCACCAGACGACCACACGTACCCACAGGCGGCGGATCAGGAGGTAGAGCAGGAAGCCACCGCCTCCGAACAGGAGGATCGTCGCCCACGGATGGGTGTGCACCCACTCGAACTTGATGTCGAACGAGCCGCCGACGGAGAGGAAGAGGTAGAGGTAGACGAAGATGCCGATGAGGGTGAAGAAGATCTTCTGGACGGCGTAACCGCCGAGGATCGCCGCGAAGGTCGCGCGCGCGATGATCGCCGTGAACATCAGCAGCATCACGAGCGTCCCGATGTTCGCCGGCAGGACCCCGTTCAGGGCGACGGACGCCGCGTAGCACGCCCAGATGTCGCGCCAGCGCACGGCGTCCCCGTAGGCGAAGCGCAGGATCGAGTACCACCCGAACGCGGTCAGCGACGTCTGCACGGTCTTGAGCGTGACGGCGGCGACCAGGTAGCCGGTCGAGATCCCGGAGATCGTGTCCCAGAGGTCCGAGAACCAGCCGCGCAGGTCCCAGCCGACGAGATTGGCGAACGCGCCGATGACGAGGATGGCGAGCGCGCCGACGAGGAGCCGCTTCAGACGGAAGCGTCGCTTCGGCGTCGCGGCGGCGGCGGGCGCGGCGACGCTCACGTCGGCTGACTCCGCGGAATCCGCTGGGCCAGAAAGAGGCCGAGCACCGCGACGAACGCGAGCAGCGCCAGCGACGACGTGAGGCCCGCGATGCGTGCGTCTCGGTACGAGTCGAGCGCGGAGGACGTCGTGCGCTTGCTGGCGCCCGCCTCGTTCAGCGCCTGCTCGAGGTCCGCGTCAGAGACGAACGGGACGCCCCCTGCGAGCTGCACCTGCGCATCCGACTTCACCCGGTCCGGAATCGCCGGGTTGTGCTGGATGTTCGTCAAGAACGCCGACGAGACGGCCGCGATCATCACCGATCCTGCGAGCGCCGTGCCGATCGACGCCCCGAGGTTCGTGCTCGTGTTCTGGACGCCGCCCACCTCCGGGCTGCGCTCGTCGGGCACGGCGGAGACCGTGACGGCGCCGAGCTGCGACGCGAGCGCGCCGATGCCGAGCCCGATCAGCAGCAGCGGGACGAAGACGATCTCCGCCCCCGCGCCCGGGTCAAGCCCTGCAAGGAGCACGCATGTGCCCGCCAGCAGCGCGAGCAGTCCGCACCGGACGACCAGGCGAGGCGAGACGTCCGGCCAGAGCCTCGGAATCCCGATCGCGGCGACGAGCAAGGTGAGCGAGAGCGGCAGCAGCCGCGCACCGGTGGCGAGCGCCGAGAGGCCCAGGCACACCGAGAGGAAGAGCGGGATGACGAAGAAGAGCCCCGCTTGCATCAGGTACTGGATGAAGAACATCGCCAGGCCGCCGCTCAGCTGCTTGTTGCGCAGCAGGTCGGCACGGAGCAGCGGCTCCCCGTGCGCCTCCATCCTCGCCTCCCAGCGGAAGAAGATCCACACGACGAGCAAGCCCGCGAGCATGAGCCAGATCGTCGGCGAGATGCCTCCCCACGACGGCCCGTCGGGCTTCGGCTGGATCCAGCCCCACTCGCTCGAGCGCAGGATCCCGAAGACGAGCAGGCCGAGGCCCAGCGCCGACAGCACGACGCCCACGTAATCGAGGCGGGGCTTCTCAGCTGCGGGGGCGTCGGCGATCCGGCGGGCGAGGATCAAGATCCCGAGCACGAGCACGACCTCGCCCGCGAATACCCAGCGCCACGAGAAGTACGTCGTGCAGAAGCCGCCGATCAGCGGCCCGACCGCGACGGCGATAGCGCCGGCTGCCGCGACGAGACCGTAGGCCGCAGCCCGCCGCTGGGCGGGGAAGTTCGATGCGACGAGCGCGACGATCGCAGGCAGGATCAGCGCCGCGCCGACGCCCTCGAGGAACGACCACCCGAGCAGCAGCACCGGCAGGCTCTGTGCCAGCGACGTCGTGAGCGAGCCTACGCCGTAGATGACGCAGCCGATCATGAAGGCGCGCTTCCGGCCGATGATCGCGCCGATCTTCGCGCCCGTGATCATCAGCGCGGCCATCACGAGCGTGTAGGCAGTGATGGCCCCCTGGATGCCGGTGACGGTCGTGCCGACGTCCTTGGCGACGGTCGCGATCGAGACGTTCATCACCGAGCTGTCGAGCGTCATCAGGAACTGCCCCGTGGCGAGCGTCAGCAGGACGAGCGTCGCGCCGGCGGCGCGGGAAGACGGTGCGGCTTCGGCCGTCGTCGTCACAGCAGCGGGGAGAGGGTCGCGAAAGCCGCCGTCTTCACGCGCTCCTTGACGCCGGAGGCGGCCCGGCCCGGCGTGGAGATCTCCTCGGCCGGAACGCTGAAACGCTCCTCGAATTGCGTCGCGAGCGTCCTGGACCAGAGTTGGAGGTCGATCTCGAAGAAGCGCTTGAGGCTCCAGGCATCGAGGTTGCAGGTTCCGAGGAGCAGCTCCTCCCCGTCGCGCACGAACGCCTTCGCGTGCAGCATCGTCGGGTACTCGAGGATGCGCACGCCCGCGTCGAGCAGGCGGCCGTGGTGGAACTGCTGGGCGGCGGAGCAAGCCCAGTTGTTCCCGTTCGCCGGGGTGAACAGGCGCACGCGGACGCCGCGCCGGGCCGCCGTCTCGATGCTCCGGATCATCCGCCGGTCGGTGACGTACGGATTCACGACGTCGAGCGTCTCGACGGCGTCGTCGAACAGCCGCGCGATCGCCGTCGTGATCGGCCGATAGGGCCCGGGCGCGTTGTGCCGGACGACTGCGGGGATGGGATCGTCTCCCTCGTCGTGCGCCGGGAAGAGGCCGCCGAGCTCGGCGTTCGGGACGTTCCCACCGAGCCAGCGATAGCTCGCCAGGAAGACCAGCTGGAGCTGCGCGACGACCGGCCCGGTCACGCGGACGAAGACGTCGTGGAAGCGGCCGTCGTTGAAATGGTCCTCGATGCCGGCGCCGCCGACCCAGCCGATGCGGCCGTCGACGATCAGCACCTTGCGGTGGTCGACGTGGCCGATCGAGGCGAGGTTCCAGCGCCGCGGCGCGGCCTCACCCAGCGGCGCGGACACGGCCCGAAGCTTCGATGCCCTGTTGACGCAGACCTTGACCCCAGCGGCTGCGAGCCGCTCGTAGTGTTTGCGCGCTCCGGTCTCGGGCCCGGAGCCGAGGTTGTCGACGATGAGCCGGATGGGGACGCCTTCAGCGGCCTTCGCAGTCAGCGTCTGGGCGAACACGTCGCCGACGACGCCCGGCTTGAAGCCGAACTGGTTGATGTGCACGGACGAGGTCGCCGCGGCGATGTCGTCGAGCATCGGCGGGTAGAAGGAGGTGCCCTGGACGAAAACCTCGCCGGTCGCGGCGCTGCTCACCGGAAACGCGAGGGCGAGGTCGGCCCGTCGGACCGGCTGCGCGAGCAGGCGCTCGGCCCGTGCGCTAAGCGGCGATGCCGCGACGGCGGTTCTGCTCACGACGGTCGTGGATGTACGCGAACCCCAACGCGATCGCGCTCAGGACGATGAAGGCTCCCATGAAGCCCCACGCCGACCAGGCCCAGCCGAAGAGCAGGAACAGAATCGCCCCGACGACGACCGCGCCGACGCAGATGCCAAGCAGGCCGAGCCAGAATCTCCCGCCCAACTCCATGCGACCATCTTCGCCGGAGCAGGTTGGGCTTTACGTCACCCGGTCAGGATGAGTCAGCCCTGCCGCCGCGAGGCGAGAAAGCGAGCGGCGGCCAGCGTCGCGACCACCGTGAACACGACCTTCAGCGCTTTCCGGCCGCGCAGCTTCGACTCCCCGCCGGCGCGAGGCGCCATGTCCACGGGCACCTCCTCGACGCGCAGGCCCGCGTCGGACAGCCGGATGAGGGCCTCCACCTCCGGCGCCTCGGTCGCGAACTGCTTCGCCAGGACGGGTAGGGCTGCGGCATTGACGGCATAGAGGCCGCTGGTCGCGTCGGCGAAGGGACGGCCGAGCACGCGCCTCATCGCCCGGCGGAGCAACGCCGTGCCGAGGCGGCGCACGCCTTCGGGCCGGTACCGGTACGGCTCGTAGCCGTCGCCCGAGACGAAGCGTGACCCGACCGCGACGTCGCAGGCTCCGGCGCGCACGAGGGCCAGCAGGCGGGAGAGATCCGCGGCGCGATGCTGCCCGTCCGCGTCGACGCGGCCGCAGAAGGCGTAGCCGTGATCGAACGCCCACCGATAGCCCGTCGCGATGCCGATCGGCAGGCCGCGGTTCGAGCCGAGCGACACCACCTCCGCGCCGTGCTCGCGCGCGACAGCGGCGGTCCCGTCCGTCGAGCCGTCGTCGACGACCACCACGTGGGCGTCGGGCAACTCGGCCTTCAGCTCGTCGAGGACCGCCGGCAGGTTCTCCTCCTCGTTCCAGGCCGGGATGAAGACGACGGTGTCGCTCATCGCTCGAGCTCCGTCCGCGCCGCACGTAGGTGCCGGCGGATCGCAGGCGTGGCGCCGAGCTCCCAGAGCAACGCGTGCAGGGTCCTCCCCGCCGTGACCGCGCGGAACTCGGTGGCGATGCCGTGTGCTCCGTACACGCGCGAGAAAAAGAAGCGCGCCCTAAATAGATGCAGCGGCGCACAGACGACCACCGCGTGCTCGATGCCGCGCGCGACGAGCAGCGGCAGCGTGCGTGCGGCGTTCTCGGCCGTCACTCTCGCCGTCGGCTCGAGCACCAGCTCGACGTCCGGCCCGCGCCAGGCCGCCCGCATCTGGTCGGCCTCGGAGTTGCCACCTCGCGGTGCCCAGCCGCTGAAGACGACCGCGTCGACCTCGGTGGCTGCCGCGATGCGCTCCGCCTCGCGCACGAGCTCCAGGCAGAGGCTGCTGATTCGCCCCCGCCGCGCGTGACCTGGAACGACGATCGCGGAGCGCATGCTCTCAGGCTAGTCGTGCCGGCTCCGGCACAGCCTCGGGGACGGGCGCTTCGCCCTGCAGCGTCTTGCGCCAGCGCGTCAGCACGGCGTGGACGGCGGCGGCGCCGACGATCGGCTCGTCCGGGACGGGCAGTTGCGCGGGATGGAGGATGAACGGACGGGTCTGCGGGCCGCCGAGCCCGCCGTGGAACGAGATCAGCTCCTCGAAGGCGCAGCCCTCTTCGAGCACCGGGTCGTAGAAGCTGTTGACGAGCAGGTCCGGAGCATGCTCGAAGCCGTCGGTGCGTAGCAGGTGCCGCGACGCGTTCGACGAGAACCGCGCCAGCGGGTCCTCCCCCTCGACATGGCCGTCGGCCAGCCGGTGCATGCCGCCCGCGCCGAGCGCGACGGCGCCGTGCTCCGACGAGCGCGCCAGGACGAAGCCGATGTGTGGATGTGTGCGTAGCGCCGGCAGCAGGCGGGGATGACGGGCTTCGATCTCCTCGAGCGTCAGCCGCCGATCCGCGTCCATGAGGTAGATCAGTCCGAGGTTGCCGGAGGCGAGCACCGCCGCCTCGGTCTGCGGCGCTGCCTGCTTCCCGTCGCCGCGCGCGCCGGTGGCCTCCTTCAACGCGTTGCCGACCATGGCGGCGTTCTCATCGCCGGAGCCGACGGCGGTGGCGCCCCCTGACTCGAGCGATTCGTGGACGAGGCCCGCGAGCGCGTAGCCGTTCCGCTGGAGGAACGTCGCGCCCTGAGTCTGCCCGTGATCCGAAAGCACCACGATCTCGTAGGGCCGTGGCGCGTAGGGCCGCGCGCGGGCGATGCGGCCGAACTGCTGGTCGAGCTTGCGCAGCGCCTCGAGCGTATCGGCACGCTCGAGCCCGGAGTGGTGCGCGACCTCGTCGTAGCTCGAGAACGTCGCGTACACGACCGGGCGTCCCTTCATCATGTCCGTGATCACGCCGAAGACGATCAGGTCGCGCACGATCACGCACATCGTCGCCCGCATGAAGGGGTAGGCGCCGCCGCGATGGCCGCGCGGGCGGACGTCCCGCCGCCTCGCGCGGAGCGCGGCCGTCCATTCGAGGATCACCTCCCACCCGAAGAGCACGAGCAGCCGCGTGACGTTGAAGCCGTTGGCGAAGAAGACGCGGTACCCGGGGTTCGCGCGCTTGTCCTCCTCGATGCGGCTGACCGTCAGGATCACCTGCTCCGCCTCGCCCGACAGGAGGTTGCCGCGGCTGGCGCCGCCGTCGGCCAGCAGGCCGATGCCGGTCACGTGCCGCTGCTCGATCTCGGCGCAGTCGGCCGGCTTCGAGCATGTCATCTGCCTGCCGCTCTCCTTCTCGACCCAGCGGAACGCCGGGATGTCGTCGTTCGAGCCGAGCAGGATGCCGGCCTGGCTTGCCCCGGTCTGGGACGAGAGGTCGGTCTCCCACTCCGTCAGTTTGTAGCCCTCCTCCGCGAGCCAGCGCGCCATCTCGGGCGCATTTCCGTCGCGGATGGCGCGGCGCAGCGTCGGCAAGCCGAGCCCGTCGATCTCGAGGAAGATCAGTCCCGGTTCATCCGTGCGCGTCTCGCCCTCGGTCCGGCGTGCGATGCGCTGGGTCACGCGCAGCATGTACGTCTCGTCGTCGTCCGAGCGGAAGATCGGGTCGAGCACGACCGTCAACACGGAAGCGACGAACGCCGCCAGCAGCGCATCCCAGAAAGAGTCGACCGTGAGTGCGCTCGGGGCGATGCGCGACGTGAGCTGGAACATGAGCGCATCCAGCGCCAGGACGAGCAGTAGCCCGAGCACGAGCGTGTAGGGCAGGCGCAGCGCCGCGATGATCGGCGGCAGGATCGCGTTGAGCACTGCCAGGATTGCCGCCGCGACGAAAGCGCCTCGCCACCCGTGGACGGAGACGCCCGGCACGATCCACGCCGCGAACAGGATCGCGGCGGCAGAGAGGACCCATGCGACGAGGACGCGGACGACGCTGATACGCGGCCGGCGCTCCTTCATCGCACGCACGCCTCTACCGGGATGTCGAGCGACCCACCGACCGGGAGCACGTGCACCTCGACGTCCGGTGCATGCGTCGCGGCGAGCTCCGCGAAGCGGCGGGCCGGCGCCGTCTCGTCACGGGAGAGGCCGATACGCGTATATGTCCCCCAGTGGATCGGCACGACGATGCGCGGTCGCAGCAGCTGGAGCGCCTGCGCGGCGCGCGCAGGATCGAGATGGCCGGGCGGCAGGCGGGGGCCCCACCCGGCGATCGGCAGCAGGGCGACGTCGAGGCCCGGCGCCAGCTCGCGCATGCCGTCGAAGAGATCGGTGTCGCCGGCGAAGTAGATGCGGGCCGAGCCCGTGACGACGAAGCCGACCGCGTGCCGGCCGTGCTCGGCTGCCGTCGCCGTGACACTGACGGCTCCGACTTCGAGCTCGTCGCCGACGTCGACCTCGACGATGTCGTCGGCCCAGCCGCGGAGGCGCTTGGCGATTCCGGCCGGGACGACGACCCTCGCGGCCCCGCTCACCTGCGTCAGGGAATTGATGTCGAGGTGGTCGTAATGCGCATGCGAGACGAGCACCGCGTCGACGCCGTCCGGGGGCTCGGCCGCCGCCGTCACGCGCCGCAGGTGCAGCACGTGCGGACGGAACACGGGATCCGTGAGCAGGCGCACGCCGTCCAGCTCGATCAGGACGGTGCTGTGGCCGATCCACGTGATCCGCGCCAGATAGAGATCGAACCGCATGCCGTGGCGCACCGTCCTCACCCCGATCGTGTGAAGCGCCTTACTCGAGCGCGCTGAGGGCGAACGCGAGGGCGAAGCCGAAGGTCGTCACGAGTCCGACGAGCGGGCCTGCGTGCTCGAACGCCTCCGGCATCATCGTGTCGGCGAGCATCGTCAGGATCGCTCCGCCTGCGAAGGCCAGCACGAACGCGACCGCCCCCGAGGGCGCGCTGTCGAACGCGGCAAAGCCGACGAGCGCCGCCGTGCCGGAGACCACGGACACGAGCGTCCAGAGACCAAGCACGCGACCGCCGCTCCAGCCCGAGCGCACCAGGCCGCTCGTCGCCGCGACCGCTTCCGGGACGTTGGACAACGCCACGGCCACGAGGAAGGCCGCGCTGACGCTCCCGCTGACGACGATCGTCAGCCCGAGCACGAGCGACTCGGGGATCCCGTCGAGCACGGTCCCGAGGACGATCGCGAGCGGGGAGCCCTCGGCCTGGGCACCGGCCGGGTCCTTGCGTTTTGCACCGCCCATCCGGTCGATCAGCGTGTCGCCGACGAAGAAGACGGCCGAGCCGGCGAAGAGGCCGCCGGCGACCGCTCCATTGCCGTGATGCGTGTCGAACGCTTCACCCACGAGCTCGTACGCGACGGAGCTGATCAGCACGCCGCTGCCGAAGGCCATCACGATCCCGAGGGCACGGTCGCCGACGCTCCTGCGCAGCGCGTAGGCGCCGCCGGCGATCAGCGTCGCGGCGGCGACGAATCCCCAGGCGAACGCGGCGAGCACGATTCGGAGGATGGCAGAGGGGTCTGACCCCAGGGGTCAGACCCCTGCCGTTTAGGTCAGTGGTACTGCAGGAAGCTGACCGCGGATCTCCCCTGCGGCGTTCTTCTTCGTGTGAACGTTCACGTACGTCGCGCCCGACTCGAGCGCGTTGAGCACGGAGGCATCGACGGTGGCCCGTCCACGCGCCCCGCTTCGGCACGGTGCGCAAAGCGGCACGATCACCGGGCCTGGCTTGCCGCGCGCGCCGCTGTGGATGTGTGCAGCGATCGCTCGGCCGCTCAGCTTGTTGAACGTCAGGCGCCAGGTGACGACGCCGGTCGTCCCCGTGCGCATGATCGTTGCGGTGAACGTCCCCTTCGCCTTCGCGAGCTTGCCCTTCGGCTTCGGACGCTCCTGCGCTGCGCGCAACGTCGTCTTGACCGAGGCGGAGATCCCGACCTGGTCGCGGATCTCGCCGGCCGGATTCGTCGGCGTGTGCACGTTGACGTACGCGCGCCCGTTCATGATCGCGTCGAGCACCTCGGCGGTGATCGTCGCGGTGCCGGTGACGCCGCTGGTGCACGGCGCGCAGAGCGGCACCCGCACCGGGCCGGCGACGCCGGCAGCGCCGACGTGGATGTGCGCCGCGATCGCGTTGCCGCTGAGGTTGCTGAACGCCAGCCGCCACGACAGCTCTCCTCCGGTTCCGGATTTCGTCAGCGTCGCGGTGAAAGTGCCGCGGGCGCTTCCGACATCACCCTTCGGAGTCGGTGTCTCGTTCGCGGCGACCATCGCCGCCGCAATGTGAAGCGTGTCTGCCTGGCTTCGTGCGGCTGCCCCTCCCACTGCAGCCAGGGCGAACGCGAGCGCCGTCGCGCCCGCGAGCAGATGAAACCTTCGCAGCATCGGTTCTCCTCCCGTCCCGGGATCGCCCTTCGACCCCCATCGCGTGAGGTACGAGCCGCAGCACCCGTCGGTTTGCGAGCATGCTGACAATGGCTCGCTGGGGACTGTGCGCGCTGGCAGCGCTGCTCTGCCTCTCCGTTTCGTCGGCGGCGGCGGGGGGCGGCGGCGGCTGGGAGCAGATCCACGTCCGCACTATCCAGATCGAGTACCGCGCCCACGACGGGCACCGGCGCGCGGCGTACGTGCTCGTGCCGGACTGGTACGGCCCGGACCGGCACCCGCCCCTGCCGCTCGTCATCTCGCCGCACGGACGCGGGGTCCCGGCCGACGACAACGCCGACCGCTGGGGCGACCTGCCCGCTCTCGGGTCGTTCGCCGTCGTCAATCCGGAAGGTCAGGGACGCCGCTTCGCGCGCTTCTCCTGGGGCTATTCCGGCCAGATCGCCGATCTCGCGCGGATGCCGCAGATCGTTCGGCAGAAGGTGCCCTGGCTACGGCTCGACAGGTCGCGCGTCTACGCGTTCGGCGCGAGCATGGGCGGGCAGGAGAGCCTGTTGCTCCTGGGACGCGACCCGTCCCTGCTCGCCGGCGTCGCAGCATTCGACCCGGTGACCGACATGGCCAAGCGCTACCGCGACTTCACGCGCCTCGGCTGCAACAGCCGCTGCGTCCACCAGTGGGGCGGCGCGACGCTCGGCACGGGGCTGCGGCTGAAAGCGCGCGAGGAGATCGGCGGGACGCCGCGCTCGGCCCGGCGGGCGTACGCGCTGCGCAGTCCGATCGCGTACGTGGGCAAGATCGCCAGATCCGGCGTCCCGGTGCAGCTCTGGTGGAGCATGCGGGACCGCGTCGTCAACCCACGCGACCAGTCGATGCTGTTCGCGCATGCCCTGCGGCGGTTGCAGCCGCGCGCGCCGCTGCACACGGTCGTGGGGCGCTGGCCCCATTCGGCCGCGATGCACCCGTACGCGATGCTGATCCCGGCGCTGAAGCAGTTCGGGCTCTACCCGACGCGCGAAACGAGCGGCGTGCACGGACGGCCTCTCCACCGGCTGCTGCCCTGGCACCCTGCGGTGCGCGATGCGGACGGGCGGCTGCTGCCGTGGTACCGGCCGAGCGCCAACCTCGGCTACGACCACGTGCTCCGGCTGGGCTGGAACTTCCTCGAGCACCGTGCGCACGGCGTGTATCTGCGGTACGCCGTCTTCGACGGCGACTCGCTTCGCGGCCTCTACTGGCAGCACAACCCTGCATTCCTGAATGCAGCCTTCGTGGACTCCGTCGTCGCCTGGTACCCGTACTCCGGCGACCGCCGCGCGATCGCGACCGTGCGACGAATGCTGGACTACCAGCTCGCGCACGGAACGACGCCCGCGCGCTGGTCCTGGAGCCGCGTCCCGTTCGCGACGAGCTGCGCGGGCGAGCGCAAGTACGGCCGCTGCCTCGCCGGACTCCCGCGCAGGTTCTACGGCGGCACCGAGCCCGACAAGGTCGGGCTGCTCGGGCGCGGCTATCTGCAGTTCTACGAGCTGACGGGCGACCGTCGCTACCTGCGCGCAGCCGTCGACGCCGCCGAGGCGCTGGCGCGGCACGTGCGCGCCGGGGATGCGACGCATACGCCCTGGCCGTTCCGCGTCGACGCCCGTACGGGGCGCGTCCTCGATCGCGCGGAGTTCGGTGGCGCGGTCGTCGGGCCGATCCAGCTGCTCGACGACCTGATCGAGCTCGGCGTCGGGAACACGGCGGCGTATCGCCGCGCGCAGAGCCTTGCCTGGTCGTGGCTGGTCGAGTACCAGCTCGAGACCGACCGCTGGAGCGGCTTCTACGAGGACGTGCCGTACAACCCCGGGAGCCGCAACCAGGCCGTGCCGACGCTGACTGCGTTGTACCTGTTGCGCGACCCGCTGAAGGATCCGCTCTGGCAGCGCCACGCCGCCGCGTTGCTCGAGTACGTGCGCAAGCACTTCGGCCGCGGGCCGTTCGCCGGCGCTTGGGCGATCGACGAGCAGCGCGCACCCGGCAAGCCGGGCTGCTGCTCACCGGTCGGCCTGGGAAGCACCACCTCGCGGTGGGGCGCCGGCAACGCCGAGCTCTACCGCCGCACGGGTGACGGACGCGCACGCGAGCTCGCCGTGCGTGCGCTCAACTACGCGACGTACTTCGCCGCGAACGACGGCCGCATCTCCTGCTGCGGGCAGCGGCCGCAGAACACCTACTGGTTCAGCGACGGCTACGCCGATTACCTGCGCAGCTTCAACTGGGGCATGGCGTCGCTGCCGGAGCTCGCACCGAAACGGCAGAACCACCTGCTGGGCTCGAGCTCCGTCGTCCGCGCAGTTTCGTACGGACGCAACCGCGTCTCGTACACGACGTTCGCCGAGGCCGGCGACGAGGTGCTCAGGCTGCGCTTCCGCCCAGCGAGCGTCGCCGGGGGCGAGTACACGGTCGAGCCGGCCGGCGGGGGCGACTACGTCGTGCGGGTTCGGCACGAGCACGCACGACGCATCACCGTCGCCGGGACGGGCTAGCTCTTCCGCGCGGTGGCGCGGCCGCCCTTGCGGCCCGCGGCCTTCTTCTGCGCGGACGTGCCGCCCTGGCTGGAGGATGAGCGGGACGAGCTCGAGCCCGACTTCTTGCCGCCGCGGCTCGACGCGCCCGGTGAGTTCGAGATGCGCGCGGCGCGCTGCTTCGACATCCCCTTCTCCTTCAGCTTCTCGTACTGCTTCTCGTTTTTGACGGATGCTCTCTTGCCTGGCATGGCCCGCGTTTTCCCCTGCTCGGAGCGCTCAAACGTACGTCGCGTCGCGCTACCCTCTGCTAATGGACGAGCCGCACGAGGACTCGTGGGAGTCGCTCGGCTGGGAGGCAGCATGGGCCCAGCAGGACGACCTCGGCCGCGACCAGGTTCAGCAGCTCGCCCGACGCCTCGCGGCGCAGCGTGAACGGCAGCGCACCGAGGACCTCGTCCAGCTCGAGGACATGAAGCGAGCCCTCCGGGAGCGCGCAGCCGACGTTGCCAGGCGCGAGCTCGAGGTCGAGCGCCGCACCCGCGAGCTCGAGGAGCCCGAAGCCCCGCGCCGTACGCTTCGTTTCCGCCGCGCGGAGAAGCCTGCGGTCGACGAGGACCGCGCCTACGCAGAGGAACTGATTTCCCGCCGCGAAGCGGAGGTCGACGAACGGGCGCAGGCGGTCGAAACGCGCGAGCGCGAGCTCGCGGAGCGAGAGACAGCGCTGCTCGGGCGTCAGCTCGAGCTCGAGGAAGCCGAGCCCGCGCTCGCCGAGCGTGAGCGCCGGGTGGCGGAGCTGGAGCCAAAGCTCGAAGGGCTCGACGCGCGGGAGCAGGACATCGCGCAGCGGGCGGGCGTGCTCGAGGGGGCGGAGCGCGAGCTCGCCGCAGCGCAGGAAGCGGTCGCCGTGGAGCAGCGGGAGCTCGCCGCGGCGCGGGAAGCGGTCGCCGTGGAGCGGCGGGAGCTCGACGAGCGTGCGCGGGCGCTCGCCCGGCGCGAAGACGAGCTGGACACCCTCGCCCGGCGCGCGACCGTGACCGAGGAACAGAGCACCGAGAACGAGCGGCGCGTCGCAGAGCGCGAGGCGGAGCTGACCGCGCGCGAGCAGGAGCTCAGGGGACGGGAGGCGGAAGTGCTACGCCTGCAGACGGGCCTCGCGGCACAGCAGGAGAGCGTCCGCAGACGCGAACGCTCGATCGAGGACGCGGAGCGCGCGCTCGCGCGCGAGACGGTCGCGCCGGCGACGGGGCACGTCAGCTTCAGTGAGGGCCTGGAAGCCCTGACGGGCTGGCGCCCGCGCCGCGACTAACGAGCACCCGCGCGCAGACCTCGACCACCCGCGGGTCGAACTGCGTCCCGGCGGCCTCGTGCAGGCGGCGCAAGGCCTCGCCGGCGTTCAGCCGCTTTCGGTACGGACGGTCGGTCGTCATCGCGTGGTACGCGTCGCAGACGAAGATGATCCGCGACTCGACCGGGATGTCGTCGCCCGCGAGCCGGTCGGGATAGCCCGCGCCGTCATAGCGCTCGTGGCAATGCCGCACGATCGGCCGCACCTCTTCGAGCCGGTCGATCGGCGCGATGATCTTCTCGCCGAGCTCCGGATGGGTCTCGACGATCCCGCGCTCCTCGGCCGTGAGCGGCCCGGGCTTCGAGAGGATCGTCTCGGGGATGCCGATCTTTCCGATGTCGTGGAAGAGCGCGCCGAGCTCGAGCCGCTTCAGCGACACGCCTTCGAGACCGAGCTCCTGACCGACCTTGAGCGCGAGGTCGGTGATCCAGCGCGCGTGTGAGGACGTGTACTCGTCGTTCGCCTCGAGCGCGTTCGCGAGCGCCTCGACCGTCTCGAGGAACGTCCGCTCCAGCGTGTCGAAGCTGCCGGCGTTGGTGAGCGCGAGCTTCGACTGATGCGCAATGCCTGCAAGCAGACGGAGCTGCCGATCGCCGAACTCCGCACCGTCCGGCAGCGCGATCGCGATGGCGCCGAGACGGCCGCCGTCGAGGGCCAGCGGTGCGATCGCCGCGTCGCCGGCGACGAACGGCTCGTCGGCCAGCTCGTGCGGAAACCGCTGGCGCGAGAGGCGCTCGCGCTCGAGCTCCGAGTAGCCGTGAGTCGCGCGGAGCTCGATCTTGCCGCAGGCCGTGCCCTGGTACCAGACAGATGCCCGGTGTGAACCGAGCGTGTGAGCCGACAGCTCGACGATCCGGTCGACGACCGCGTCCATCCCGTCGGCGCTCGACAGCTGGCGGCTGAACTCGAGCAGCGCGGTCGCACGCTCGGCCTCCCGGCGCGCGGCCTCGTAGAGGCCGGCGTTCTCGAGTGCGACGGCCGCATGCCCGGCGAGCACCTCGAGCAGGCGCACGTCGGCCTCGTCGAACTGGTTCAGGCCGAGCTTCGAGATGACGATCACGCCGACGACACGTGTCCCGAACGTCAGCGGCACGACGACCTGCGACTCGTCGATCGAGTCGGTACCCGGCAGAATGCGGGCGAACTCGCAGTTCGCGGCGTCGCCGATCAGCAGCGACTCGCCGGTCTGCGCGACGCGGCCGGTGATGCCCTCCCCCACCTTGCACGCGAGGATCTCCATCGGTTCCCGGGTTTCGCTCGTGAACCGCCCGACGAACGCGATCGGCCGGACGTCGTAGCCCTCGACGAGCGACACGCGACAGTTGTGGTAGTCGATCAGCGCGCGCAGCTCCGTCGCGATCACGGTGCCGATCTGCTTCACGTCGTTGAGGCGGTTGAGCTTGCCGCCCAGGCTCTGCAGCATCTTCATGTGCGCGACGGAGCGGACGTCGCGCGCGGACGGCACCGGCTCGCCGGCCGGTCGCTCCATCGTGCTCTCCTCATAGAGGACGATCTGGTTCTTCCCGCGTGCCTTCGCGCTCATCATCGCCGCCTCGGCGCAGGCGATCAGCTCGCGCGGGTTCATCGCATGCTCGGGGCCGCGCGCGAGCCCGACGGAGATGGTGATGCGACCGGCGGGATCGAAGTCGGTCGACTCGACGCGGCCCACCACGCGGTGGGCGAGCTGCTCGGCGTGCTGAGCCGAGCGCGACGCGATCACGATGGCGAACTCCTCTCCACCGAGCCGGTAGACGGCGTCGGAGGAACGAACGGAGTCCTTCAGCGTCTCTGCGAGCCCGCGCAGGATCTCGTCGCCCGCGCCGTGGCCGTAGATGTCGTTGACGCGCTTGAAGTCGTCGATGTCGAGCATCAGTACCGAGACGGCCTCGTGCGCGCGGCTCGCGTGCGCGAGGGCCTCGCGCAGCCGCTCGTGGAACGCCCGGTGGTTGTACAGCCCGGTCAGCGAGTCCGTCATCGCCTGCTGCTCGAGGCGCACGCGGATCTGGGCGTTGTCGAGCGCCAGCGCGGCCGCGTCCCCGAAGCGCTTCGCCAGCTCGAACTCGTCGTCGTCGAACGACGCGTCCTCACCGAGCCGGTAGATGTTGAGCGCGCCCTTGACGGAGTCGCGCGCGATCAGAGGAATCGTGACCATCGCCTCCGGCTCGTTCTCGGGCGTACCGGGGACCGTGGCGACGCGCGGGTCGAGGTGCGCCTGGTTGACCCGCGCGGCCTTACGGTGCTCCACGCCCCAGCCGGTCAGGCCGACGCCGAAGGGGCACTTGTCCGCGAGGATCTTGTCTGCCCACTTGTCGCGCGCCCAGACGGGAATGAGCATGCGTCGCGGCTCGTCGGCCTCGTAGATCGTCAGCGAGTCGTGCGGGACGAGGTCGGCCAGCGCGTCGGCGATGCGGTCGAGGAGGGCGTCGAGGCTCTGCTCGCCGAGGACGTCGTGGAAGACGTCGGCGAGACGGCGGTACGACTCGACGAGCGCCTCGTGCGAGCGCGTCTCTTCGGGCCCCGGAATGAGCCGGAGTGGCAGGGCGTGGTCGCTCATCGCCCGAGCTCGTTTGGTTGGTGCAGCCGCAGGATGGCCCCCTTGTCGAAACCGTCCCACAGCTTCGCTGTGTCCCGGTTTGAAGGAATCCCCCGCTTGGGGGACTGAGTGGTTGCGCTCCTCGGGGGTCTGGGGATACACGGGAGGTGACCGCCGCCGAGTTCCTGCCCGAGCGGCTGACGCTGCCGGCGCTACGCGAGGCGGCGGCTGGCTGCCGCGGCTGCCACCTCTGGCAGGTCGGCACCCAGACGGTCTTCGGCGAAGGCGCCGCCGGCGCGAGCGCGGTCTTCGTGGGCGAACAGCCGGGCGATCAGGAGGACCGCGCCGGCAAGCCGTTCGTGGGCCCGGCGGGCCGGGTCTTCGACGAGGCGCTCGAGGCGGCCGGAATCGACCGCACGAGCGTCTATGTGACGAACGCCGTCAAGCATTTCAAGTGGCAGGCGCGCGGCAAGCGCCGGATCCACCAGAAGCCCAACTGGACCGAGATGACGGCCTGCCGGCCCTGGCTCGAGGCGGAGCTCGAGGTGGTGAAGCCGCGCGTCCTCGTCCTGCTCGGCGCGACGGCAGCCCAGTCGCTGCTCGGCCGCCAATTCCGCGTCACCCAGCATCGCGGCGAGTTGCTCGACGCGGACCTCGCGGACGCCGTGACGGCGACGGTGCATCCGTCATCGATCCTGCGCGGCGAGCCGTCGGACCGAGAGGCGAATTTCGCCGCCTTCGTCGACGACCTCCGCGTCGTCGCGGGTTTGCTCTAAGCCGGGGTCTCAGACTCCTCGGACGCCTGGGCTCCTTCGGCCTCACGCGCACGCTGCGCGAGATCGCCGCTCATGTCCTCGGGGTCGTTGTCGGTCTCCTCCCAGGACGGATGCGGCTGCGGCGCGGCGAACCAATCGCGCAAGGCGTACGCCACCGCCGCCGCGAGCGCGAATCCCAGCAGTAGTCGCTTCATCGGTCCTCCTCGTCGGGAGGACCTACCCTACGCCCCTAGTCGCCCCAGTCGAAATCGCGGCTCTTGCCCCAGAGGCTCCCCTCGTCGGCGTGCGGAACGACTTCGTCGGCGGTGTCCTCGCCGGGCCAGGCGAGCACGGTCGTAGCTACGACTGCCGGCTCCTCGCCGTCCATCGTCTCCTCGAGGCGGGCCTGCTCCTCGGTCTTGAACAGCGGGTGGTTGTCGAACGGATCGGAGTTCTTGTACTGCGTCAGCGGCATCGCGTCGTCGAGCCGCGAATTTCGTTGCTTCAAATCCAGGTGATCTTGGATCACCTTCGCGAACAGGGAAGGGGTCTCCACCGTCATAGGGTCTCCTGAGCTTGGGGGCGGGGGCGAGTTGCTGCCGCGGGAGTGTAGCCCCTCTCCGGGCTTTTCCACGCAAGGAGGATACGGGAGCCTACGGATGCGCCACGGGCTCCGCGTCCGTCTCGACCCGGTTCTTCCCGTTTCGCTTCGCCTCGTAGAGGGCCGCGTCGGCGGCCGAGAAGAGCTCGGCGGCCGTGGACGCAGGCGGCGTCGCGGCGACGCCGAAGCTGGCGGTGACCGGGATCGGAGAGCCGTCGGCCGAGAGGACGATGCGGCCCGCCAGGGCGATCCGAACCCGCTCGGCGACTTGCGCCCCGCCGGCCAGGTCGGTGCCCGGGAGGATGAGCATGAACTCCTCCCCACCCCAGCGCCCGGCGAGGTCGACGTCGCGGACCGACTCCTGCAGGAGCTGGGCGAATTCCCGCAGCACGGCGTCCCCCGAGGGGTGGCCGTAGCGGTCGTTGACGTCCTTGAACCAGTCGAGGTCGGTGACGACGACGGCCAGAGGGCCGCCGAAGCGCTCGAGGCGTGCGAGCTCGGAGGCCAGCGTGTCCTCGCACTGCCGCCGGTTCGCAAGGCCGGTGAGACCGTCGACGAGCGCCTGGCGCTCGACGATCCGGTGCAGACGCGCGTTCTCGAGCGCGACGACCGCATGCGACGCGAGCGAGACCGCGGTCATCCGGTCCTCGTCCTCGAAGTGGTCGCCGAACAGCAGGAGGGAGCCGAACGTCACGTCGCCCGCGGAGAGCGGAACCTCGATCTTGTCCCCCCCTTCGCCGGGCTTGCCGGCCTGGATCAGCTCGCCGCTGGACGAGATGATCACGCCTCCCTTCGCACTCGTCGCCTCGACCGCCGCCTCGACGATCAGGCGCATCAGCTGGTCCGCGTCGTGGGTGGCGCCTAGCGCCTCTCCGAACCGGGCGATGACGTCGCGCAGCCGGCCCCGCTGGCGCTCGAGCTCGGCGAGGCGGGTCTGGAGCTGCGCGGCCATCTCGTTGAACGTCCGGCCGAGGAGCGCGAACTCGTCACGGCCCTGCACCGGGACCCGCTGCTCGAGGTCACCGCGCGAGATCGCGCGCGTGGCGTCGACGAGGCGGCGCAGGGTGCGCACGATCGCGCGGCCTTCGATGTACGCGACGATCGCGACGAGCAGCATGCACGCGAAGAGACCGGCGAGCAGCCGCTGCATCGCGGCGTGGTTCGCGGCGTCGATGCGAGTCTGCGGGCTGATCACGCCGATCGTCCCCGACGGCATGTTGTCCAGCGTCTCGGCGACGAGCGTGCGGTAGCGCGTGCTCGAGAACGTCAACGTGTGCGTTCTGCCGGGCAGCGCGTCGATACGGCTGCCGAGCGTGTCGGCCGGACCTGCGACGACGCGCCGGTCCTCGATCAGGATGACGTGCTCGTCCGCGTCGAGCCCGGAACGCCCCTCCAGACGGCTGACGAGGCTCTGGTCGAGCGGCACGGCGGCGATCACCGCGCCGCGCGTTCCGCGCTCGCCGACGACGGCGACCTGACGGGTAGCGGCGGTCGCATCGACGCGGCCGACCTGGAAGCCGTTGCCCGCCTCGACGCTGAGATTGGGGTGCCCCTTCAGCAGGCGCTGGATCGCGCCGCGGTCGTGCCGGATCAGGGCGCGCTGGAATGCGAGGTTGCGGGCGAGCTGGGCGGCGTCCGCGTCGGCGGCGACGAGCTCGTCCTGGTAGGTGGCGAGGTCTGCGCGAAGGCCGGCTTGCAGCCGCGCGTCCACGCGCCGCGTCTCGCTGCGGGCGGCGACGGTCGAGAAGCCCCAGAACGCGGCCGCCAGCGGCAGCAGCGAGAGCAGCAGGAAATACGCAACGAGCTTGACCTTGAAACTAGCCACAACTTCCCCTCAAGTCCGACTCCCCGATGCCGATGGAATCCCTTGATCGAGGTATCGACAGTTGGGGGGAAGAACATGAGGGAAACTTGCGCGCGCGGCCTGGCCGCTGCGCTGATGACCGGGGCGATCGTGACCGTGGTGGGCATGGCGGCTCTGGTCAAGGCACCGACCGAGGCCGGCGCGCCGATGTCGGCTCCGCCGTCAGCGCTCCAGCGCTCCGTCCGCCTGACGCCGCAGCCGGCGCGGAGCCTCCACAGGAACGTGGCGGGGCTCGTGACGAGGCGCACGATCCACGTCCACACGCGGCCGGAGGCCCTCAGCAGCCGGAGCCTGGCCGTCGTCCGCCGGCACCCGGCCCGACGGCGCCCAGCCCGGCAGCGGCAGCTCGCCGCGACGACGCCCGCGCCGACAGCACAGCCCGAGGCTGCGCCGACGGACGCGGGCGCAGCGCCTGAGCCGCCGGCTGCGCCGCCCGCGGCTCCAGCGGCCCCGACCGATCAGGCCGACGAGCAGGACGACGGCCCGGGCCACGGCCACGGTCGCGGACATGCGTACGGCCACGACAAGCAGGACGACTAGGATGCGCGCGTGCCGCGCCTCAAGCCCAAAGTCGGCCCCCTCGGCCTTGCGCTCACGGCGTGGGACATCTGGCGCCGTCTGCCGCCGCGCCAGCGCAAGCAGATCCTGAACATCGCACGCAAGCACGGACCGCGAGTGGCGGCACGCGTGCTGCGGGCGGCTCAGACCGCGCGCGCCGCGCGCGCAGCGAACCGGCGCCGCTAGCGCGGCCTCAACCGGAGCCGACGCCGAGCGCGGCGCGCACTATCCGGTCCTGCTCGCGCAGGTGCGCGGTCGGATAACCCTCGCTCGGGCTCGCACGCCAGGGACGCCCGACATACGACAGCGGCACCCCGGGCGCCTCGAGCCGATGGCGAATCGTCCGCCACGCACCCATGTTCTGCGGCTCCTCCTGCGCCCAAATCTCCTCTTCGAGGTTGGGATAGGAGCCGACGACGGCCGCATAGTCGTCGACCGGGAACGGGTACAGCTGCTCGAGTCGCGCGATCGCCACATTGCTCGCGGCGGCCCGCTGCGCGTGCCCGACGATGTCGTAGTACAGCTTCCCCGAGCAGAACACGAGCCGCGTGACCGCGTCGTGATCCGCCTTTGGATCGTCGATCACCGGACGGAACGAGCCCTCCGCGAGGTCGGACAGCGTCGACGACGCCTGCTTCAGCCGCAGCAGCCCCTTCGGCGTCATGACGACGAGCGGGCGTCCCGCCGCGTCGAGCGCCTGGCGGCGGACGAGGTGGAAATACTGGGCGGACGTCGTGCAGTTCGCGACGCGGATGTTCTCCTGCGCTGCCAGCTGCAGGAAGCGCTCCAGGCGGGCGCTCGAGTGCTCCGGCCCATTTCCCTCGTAGCCGTGCGGCAACAGCAACGTCAGCCGCGTTGTCTCCCGCCACTTGGAGAGCCCGGCGACGATGAACTGGTCGATCACGATCTGCGCGCCGTTGACGAAGTCGCCGAACTGGGCCTCCCACAGCACGAGCGCCTCCGGAGCCGCGACGGAGTAGCCGTATTCGAAGCCGAGGCAGGCGTACTCCGACAGCGGCGAGTTATAGATCTCGCAGGAGGCCGTCTGGGCTTCGAGGTTCTGCAGGGGTGTGTACGTCTCGCCGGTGTTGACGTCGTGCAGCACGGCGTGGCGGTGGGAGAACGTGCCGCGCTCGCTGTCCTGTCCGGTCAGGCGGATCGGGATCCCCTCGACGAGCAGCGAGCCGAACGCAAGCGCCTCGGCCTGCCCCCAGTCGATTCCTCCCTCCTCGATCCATTGCAGCCGCCGCTCGAGCTGTCCCTTCAGCTTCGGATGCACCGCGAAGTGCTCCGGCACGCGCAGCAGCTCCTCGTTGAGCGAGCGGAGCCGGTCGGCGGCGACGGCGGTGACGACGGCGTCACCCGAGGAATACGGGATCCTGCCGTCCGCCGGCGGCGCCGTGCCGAAGGTGGCCTTCAGGGCCTCGTGGGCCTGCTTCAGCTGGCTCGTGACGGCGTCGACCAGCGTCGCCGCCTCGGCTTGCGTGACGACGCCCTCCTCGACGAGCTTGCGCGCGAACTGGTCGCGGGCCGTCGGATGCTCGGCGATCTGCTGCGCCATCAGCGGCTGCGTGTACGCGGCTTCGTCCTGCTCGTTGTGCCCGTGACGGCGGTAGCCGACGAGGTCGACGACGACGTCGCTCTCGAAGCGGCGGCGGAACGCGAGCGCGAGCCGGACGGCCGAGATTGCAGCTTCCGGGTCGTCGGCGTTCACGTGGATGATCGGGATGTCGAAACCCTTCGCGAGGTCGCTCGAGTAGCGCGTCGAGCGCCCTTCGCTCGGATCTGCAGCGTGCCGCCGGTCGAGTAGCCGTCGAGCGCCGAGAGGTTGAGCGTCTCCGCGACCTCGCCCTGTCCGGGGAAGCTCGCGTCGCCGTGAATGAGTATCGGCAGCGCGACGCTCGGATCGTGCAGTCCGTAGCGCGTCGAGCGGTCGGTCTGCTCCGCGCGGGCGCGGCCCTCGACGACCGGGTCGACGGCCTCGAGGTGGCTCGGATTGGCCGCGAGGGTGACGGTGATCTCGCCGGCCGGCGTCGAGCGCGTCCCCTCCGCGCCGAGGTGGTACTTGACGTCGCCGGTGCCGCCTTCCTCCGTCGCGACGACCGCGTCGATCGTTCGCTCGCCCTCGAACTCCCGGATGATCGAGTCGTAGCCGAGCCCGAGCGTGTGCGCGAGCACGTTGAGCCGCCCGCGGTGCGCCATGCCGATCACGACCTCGTGCGCGCCGTTCTCGGCGGCGAGCTCGATCGCCTCGTCGAGCATCGGCACCATTACGTCGAGGCCCTCGATCGAGAACTGCTTCTGCCCGAGGAACGCGCGGCGAAGGTATTGCTCGAACCCCTCGACGCGCGAGAGCGACGCCAGGAGCTCCTTCCGTTCGTCGGCCGTCAGCGGCCGGCGGTACTTGCCGGACTCGATCGCCTGCCGGAGCCACATGCGCTTCTCGTGGTCGGCGATGTGCTCGATCTCGTACGCGATCGTCCCGCAGTACGTGTCGTGCAGCCGTGGCAGCGTGTCGGCGAGCGTCTCGCCGGGGACATACAGACGTAGCACCGACGCCGGGACGCGCGCCTGCAGCTCCGGCGTGAGCTTCGGGATCAGGCGCTCGGGCTCGAGCGCGGGATCGCCCGGCGGCTCTGAGCCGAGCGGGTCCAACCGCGCCGCGAGATGGCCGTGCATACGGTGCGCCTTCACGAGCGCCATCGCGGCCGCGACGGCGCCGAGCAGCTCGTCGGTGACGGGCTGCGGCTCGGTTGGCGCCGGGGCAGGCGGAGGAGGCGCCGCCGTGCCGGCCTGGTGGCCGTTGCCGGCGAGCTCCAGCAGGCGGACCAGCCCGGGATGCGTTGCGACGACGTCGCTCGAGCCGCTCTCGAACAGCTCGCGCCACTCGCTCGGGACCGCTTCGGGATTCTCGAGGTAATCCTCGAGGAGGTCGCGTGCGAAGCCCGCGTTCAGTCCGTCGACGTCCACTACATCCTTTTTAGCAAGGCAGGCTCGCAACCATCCGCGAGGGCAGCTGAGATGCGGCTACGGCTAGCCGCTGACAAGGAGTACGAGAGTCTTCTTCGACTTCGCACCGAGCGCGTCCCGAGCCTCCACCGTCACGCGGAAGGACCCGGCCCCACGAGGAATTCCGGCGAGCGCCCCGAGCTGGGAAAGCACCATGCCCGGCGGGAGCTTCCCGCGAACGACCCGCCACTTCAGCGGCTGAACACCTCCCCGCGCTGCGAGCCTCGCGTGGTACGCACGTGCCACCGTGGCAGCCTTCAGACGCGGCGTCTTGATCACGAGTCTCGTGACGACGCGCATCGCGGCAGTCGTGCTCGCCACGCGCCCCTCGCTGTCTTTGGCAGTGACGACAAACTTGTAGCTCCCCGCCCTCCGAGGCGTTCCGTCGATCGTGCCTCTCGTCGCGTCGAGTGCGACGCCGGAGGGCAACGCGCCGGAGGACAGCGACCACGTGTAGGTGCCGCTTCCGCCGGTAGCCGTAAAGGTCTTTTCGAAGCGACTCCCGACCTCGCCTGTCGGCCCCGCTTGCGAGCCGAGCGGCGACTGCACGGCCACGGGCTGTCGTACGACAAGCGTGTACTCGTGGGTGGCGGGCGGACTGCCGTTCTGGAGGTCGGCTTGGACGACGAACCGAAAGCTGCCCTCGGCCGTCGGTGTGCCCGCGAGGAGCCCGTCTGCAGAGAGCGCCACGCCGGGCGGAAGCACGCCCGACTGCACCGACCACGCTGCGGGCATGTCGGAGCCCGTGGTGGGCGGGTTCAAGCTGACGAGCCGCCCCGCCGTCAACCTCTCGGAATACGGCTGGCCGACGGTGGCTGCCTTAGCAGCGGCGTTGACAATCACGGGCCCCGGGTCGATCGGAATGCTGAACTCGCGTTCGGATACATCGTCACGGGCGCACCATGAAGGCCCGCCTTGTGCGGCGGTCAGGTCGTGATTCCAGAGCCAGAAACGCGTGAGGCCGGTGCCTGTCGGGATGCCTGAGATGACACCGCTTTGAGACATGGAGAGGCCTGCCGGAAGCGCGCTGTTGACGATCTGTATCCAGATGTACGGAAAGCAGCCCGACGCCTCGTCGGTCGCGATCTCGACTTCGTACGGGACGCCCACGTACCCCGTCGGACAACGGAGCAGAGCGGGGTCACCCGGCGTCTCTCGACACGGGCCGTTATCGCCTTCAAAGTCCGCCGCTGATGCGCCGGGCACCGCGATCGCCGCCAGCGCACCGACGAGGCCGAGAGCGAATCGCATTCGTCCGGTGCGTCTTGCGGCGAAGAGGCCCACGGGACGCGCCACGGTAGCAGGGGGAGCGGCTGGAGGCACCTGGCCGAACTTCGCCCGATGCGCCCGTAGCAACCGTGCTACCAGAGCGGCTTGCTCGTGATCACCGCGACAGCCATGCCGACTGCGAACGAGACCGCGCCGATTGCGACCGCCCAAGTCGCCAGGCGCGTTGCGCGGCCGCCGATCCCTGCGGCGATCAGGGCGAGCACGATCGCGAGTGGGATCAGCCGCAGCGGCCGGTACGCGATGCCGGTGAGGCTGACGAAGATCGCGGCAGCCGCGAGGAACCCGGCGACGGTCTCCGCAGGGCGCGCGCGCTCGTACGAGGTCGAGCTCACGTCCGCACCGCCGGCCCACGCGTCCGCTCGTACGTCCGAGTGGGACGCCCGTGCGGGCCGGGCCGGCGCGGCCGACGCCGCGGGCTCCAGGCCGGGGGCGGCCCGTCGTCGTTCACAACCAGCGTCGCGACCGGCTCCTCACGCCCCGGCTCGGACTTGACCGCCCAGTAGACGACCCAGCACAGGTAGAGGATGGGGATCTTCATGATCACCATCAACCAGATCAGCTCCCACACGACGATTGCAGTCTACCCCCGGTTTTTCCCTCTCAACCGGCCACGGCGGCCTCCAGCTCGCCCCGCACGAGCTCGCGTCCCTCGGCGTCGTACTGGGTGACCTCGAGCGTCGCCCTGTCGCGCTCCAGATCGACCCCTCGCGTCGTCGCGACCCGTACCGGTAGGCCGGCGAGCACCTCGTAGAGCTCGACGTATCCGTTCTGCCGGACGCCGACCCAGCGGGCGCCCGCGACCGGGTCGACGAACGCGTACGCAAGCGGCCGACCACGCCGATCGCGGCAGATGACGTCGAGCCGGGGGTCGAGCAGGCGGCCGGCGTCGAGCTCCCCGAGAACGGTGCGGCACCAGGGCGCGCTCCGCTCGCCTGCGGGATCGATTCCGCCGTCGCAGGCGTAGACGACAGAGCCGTCGCGATTCGCGAAGGTGAGGCTCTGGCTGTCGACGCCGATCCGCTCGATCGCAGGCGCATCGGACGCGACGTCGGCCTCGTCAGCCGCGGCAAGACAGCCGTCGGCACGCCCGTCGAGGTCGAGCACGCGGCCGGAGGCGATCACGCCCGCGCCAACCGGGTGGAAATGCGCCGCCGGTCGTCCGTCGAGCAGGCGGGCGGGTGGACCGCCGCCGGCGTGGCACCCGGCGGCGGCCAGCGCGATGCCCGCCGCATAGGGCATCAGCCGGTCCAGCCCCAACGCCCGACACCTCCGTACGCGGAGTCGCTGCGATACGTGCGGTAGAAGATGTTCGTCCCGCACGACTCGCACTTCGCCTCCACGATCTGATCGCCGCCGTAGAGCGAGCGCACGAAAATCATCCCGATGTGCGTGCCGCTCGCGAACGCGTCCATGACGCCGGCGGTCGCCTTCGCGACGACGTGGTTGGGCGCGCCGTTCCCGTCGCGGAACGCAGCTGCGTCGTACGGTCCGTGCACGTTGCGCAGCGCACGCCAGTAGTAGCGACCGTCGCGCCACGTGTTGGTCGACTCGCGCCACGTCTTGAACGTGAGCCCGGAGCAGTCTCCGCCTTCGCCGTGCGTGCCCGTCTCCTGGGGAGGGTCGTTGGGGTAGGAGTCGACGTCGTCGTAGTTCCAGCAGCCGCCGCCCCACTGGTAGCCCTCGTAGCGGGCGGCGTTTGCGTAGTCCTGCGCCGCGTCGCGCGTCATCGTCGTCATGAACGTCGGGGAGTCGGCGGTGCAGTTGGCCCAGAAGCGGTGGTACGCCTGTGCGCCCGTCACACCGGACAGCGCAAAGCCGGCCACGGCCATCGCCAGGAACGCTCTCATTGCGGCACCTCCAGGTCGAAGCGGTCCACGAACGCACCGGTCTGCGTCGTGCGCAGCCGATAGAGACGCCCGCGCGAGAGACGGAAGCGCGCGAGCGGCGCGGTCTCGGTCCAGGAGCCGGACGCGACCGAGAAGCGTTGGACGAGCCCACGGGATCCGAGGACGAGCACGACGAACTCGTCGCGTTCGTCGGTGTACGCGCGCATGACGACGACGAGGCCGTTGCCATGCGATTCGGCCAACTGGACCTCTCCGAGCGGCGTCTCGCTCGTAATGCGCCACGCCTGCACCGATGCGTTGCCGCGGAGCTCGGCAAGGCGCAGCTCGCCCTCGCCCACGCGGTCGAGCAGGAGGGCGTGGCCGTTTGCGAGGTGCTTGGCCGTGTGCGCGCCGCGCTTCTGCCCCGCGCGGGACAGCGGCGCGCCGTCCTGAGCCACCGGCATCCACTGCTCGGACGGCTGCTGCAGCACGGTCGGGCCGCGGACGAGCTGCGCCCAGGTGCGATCGGCGAGCTTCTGGGCCCATCTCGGCGAGCCGTCGGCGCGAAAGCTTCGGAGCGTGCCGGCATCGTCGAGCACGTCGAAGCTGCCGTCGGGCTCGGCCGCGAAGTCGGCGAGGTCGAGTGCGCCGGCGAGCCGGACGTACTCGAGGCGACCGCGAGCCCAGCGCATCACCCGCCCGTTGACCGAGTCGAGCATGTCGACCGTGCCGTCGGGCTCGACGTCGAACGACGACGGCCCGCTGTAGCCGAGCTCGCGCGAGCCGACAAGTCCGACCTCGTCGGGCCTCGAGCCCCAGCCTGCCTCGGCCACGCGCGCGTCGGGATCGCGCACCGCACCGAAGAGGTGGCGGCCGAGCTCGACCGTCAGCGGTTCACGCAGCGGGAGGCTGACCTGCGGCGCGTCGGCGCCGCCGGACGGCAGCGAGACAGTTGCGCCCGTCGCTTCGTCCCGGAGCGTGGCGTAGTACGAGAAGCCGTCGCGCGAGTCGGCGATTTCGGCCGGCACGTCGAGGTAGTAGCGGCCGTCCCTCGACTCGTCGCCGCGTTGCAGCACGTACGCGCGAAACGGCCCGGACTGTCCCGCGCGCAGGTAGACGGTCCCCGAGCCGTCGCACGGCAGGCCGTCGGCCCGCGGTGTGCAGACCAGCCCGTAGCGCAACCTGATCGCCTCGCCGGGCAAGGTCAGGACGGCCGGTACGTGTGTGGCGTCGATCAGCACGGGACCGGCTGCGACGGGCGTCGGGCCGGCGGTCGAGACCGATGTGAGCACCACTCCCCCGATGACACCTGCGGCGATCCCGGCTGCTCCCCCCGCGAGCGACCGGAAGCGTGGTCGACGCATGGGATTCCTCCTGGTGGGATCGGAAACCACGGTACGGAGCCAACTCGCGCGGGTGTGAGACGTCTTTGTGATGAGAGTGTGAAACTGCGTTAGGCGAGCGGGCGGAAAGGGGAATACGCGCCGCATGGCAGTGGTGGACGAGCGACTCCAGGCGCTCCTGGAGCAGGGTGAGGAGCAGGGTTGCCTCAACCTCTCCGCCGTCAGCGAGTTCCTCCAAGAGGCGGAGCTGGACGAGGAGCAGACGACCGGCTTCTTCGAGCAGCTCGAGGAGCGGAACATCCCGCTGACCGACGACTGCGCCCGTCCCGACTCGGTCGAAGGCACGTACGTGAACGGCGACCTCGCCGTCGCGACGACGGACGCGTTGCAGCTGTTCCTCAACGAGGCAGGCCGCTACAAGCTCCTGACGGCCGCAGAGGAGGTCGAGCTCGCGAAGCGGATCGAGCGTGGAGACAAAGAGGCGAAGGACCTGATGATCAACTCCAACCTTCGCTTGGTCGTGTCGATCGCGAAGAAGTACCAGGGCCACGGCATCTCGCTGCTCGACCTGATCCAGGAAGGCATCATCGGGCTGATCCGCGCGGTCGAGAAGTTCGACTGGCGCCGGGGCTACAAGTTCTCGACGTACGCGACCTGGTGGATCCGGCAGGCCGTGCAGCGCGGCGTCGCCAACAAGTCACGGACGATCCGCATTCCGGTTCACATCGTCGAGCGCGAGCAGAAGATCTCGCGCGCGGAGCGCGAGCTGACCGCGAAGCTCGAGCGTCCGCCGACGGATCACGAGATCGCGAACAAGACGAAGCTCTCGCTCAAGCACGTGAGGGAAGTGCGGGCGGCCGCGCGCGCGGTCACGTCACTGGACAAGCCTGTGGGAGCGGAGGGAGACACGAGCTTCGGCGACCTGATCGCCGGTGAGGACACCGAGCCGTCCGAGGAGGTGCATGTCAGCCTCGCCGAGCGCGCCGTCCGCCAGGCCGTGGACACGCTGCCCGAGCGCGAGCGCGAGATTGTGAAGCTCCGCTATGGGATGAACGGCGACCGCGACCCGCAGTCGCTGGAGGAGATCGGGCGGTCGCTCGGGATCACCCGCGAGCGGGTGCGCCAGATCGAGGCGCAGGCGCTGGCGCGCCTCGCCGAGCGGCGAGAGGTCGCCGCGCTCGGCGAGAATGCGGCGTAGATGATCGACACGAGACCTCCTACGGCGCGTTCGTCCACGAGCCGGACGGGAACAACGTCGAGGCTGTCTGCCACCTCCCTGAGTAGAGGCAGTGAGGTGATGGAGCCGACGGGACTCGAACCCGTGCCCTACTGGCTGCCAGCCAGTCGCTCTCCCAACTGAGCTACGGCCCCTGGGCGGCCAAGTCTAGCGGCGAACTCGTAGTCCTTCGCCCAGTTGATCCGGAGGTTCTGGTTGTTCCTCGTTGGGCCGAGACGAAGCTGGATGGCAATGCGATTCGCGAAATCATCGATCGGCAGGAAGTAGCACTTACCGGCATCTGGACAGTAGGCCGCGTAGGCGTCGATGTCCTCGGGCGAGTAGTACTGACGGAGCAATCCGTGGCGATTACGTCGATTGCGCGAACACGGAACCGAGATGACATTGTCGTGAAGGCCAGCCCATTTGCATTGCACCCGCAACAGGCCGGGTCTGACATCGAAGATCAGGTCGTAGCGCTCAACCGTGTACGGCCCCCAAACGCCGATCCCGAGGTCCGCCGCGGCTTTCGCGATCGCAAGCTCGGCGACGGCGCCTTTCTGATCTGTCGTGAGCATGTTGTCGAGGCTAGCAACGGTCTCGGCTGGGCCGTGTCCAGTTCAGACAACTTGCGCGTCTCGGCATGCGTGCGCACCGTCGCCGCATGTCGATGCGCACGCTGCTCCTCGTCGCCGCGCTGCTGCTGCTCGCCGCGGCGTACTTCAGCCCAGGCGGCTCGCCGTCGAAAGGCCCGTATCCCGCCGATTTCGCGCGTACGCCAGGCGTCCTTAACCCGGACGTCACGCAGACGAACATCGCGTCGACGATCTGCAAGCACGGCTGGACGCGCACGATCCGCCCGCCGACCAGCTACACGAATGCGCTGAAACTGAAACAGATGCGCGACTACGGCGTCGGCGGCTCGCCCGAGAACTATCAGGAGGACCACCTGATTAGCCTCGAGCTCGGCGGGCATCCAACAGACGCGCGGAACCTCTGGCCGGAGCCGTATCCGCGCGCGTCGGAAGTGGACTCGATTGAGAACGACCTCAACGCGAAGGTGTGCTCGGGCGACATGTCGCTCGACGAAGCACAGCGCCAGGAATCCGGGCTCAAGCACTCGGACGGCTAGCGTTTCGACGTGAGCACCGCAGCCGTCGAACGCCGCGCCGTTCGCGAGACGCTTCTCGCCGCACCGGCCCTCGCACTCGCCGCGTCGCTCGCGTACTTCCTCGCGAGCGCGGTTCCGGACATCGGCGGCAAGTCCTGGCACGAGGACGAGGCCGTCGCGGGATTGATCTCCGCACAGCCGCTCGGCGACGTGCTGCACACCGTCCTGCTCGACCGCGGCGGCGCGCCGCTCCATTTCGTCCTTGCCCACATCGCGTTCGCCGTCGACGGCTCGCCGACGACGCTGCGCTGGCTCTCGCTCGTGTTCGCACTGGCGACGATCCTTGCCTGCTACGACCTCGCACGTCGTCTGGCCGGACAGTTCGCCGGCCTGACCGCGGCCGCACTCGCCGCGACGTCGCAGCTGCTGGCGATCTACGGCACGTTCGGTCGCATGTACTCGCTCTTCGCCTTCACGAGCGCGCTCGCGCTCGACCTGTTCGTTCGCGCGGTCGACCGTCCGGCACGAGGCACGCTCGTCGCGGCGACAGCCGCTGCGCTGCTGCCGATCCTCGTGCACCCCTTCGGCGTCTTCGTGTTCTCGGCTGAACTGGCCGTCGCCCTGTGGCTGTGGCGGGTCCGCGCGCTCCCTGCTGCACTGCTTGCAGCTCCGTTGATCCTGCCGTACCTCCGTCTGCACGGAAGATACGACCCGGATGTCGGGATGTCTGCGCCGGAGGCGGCGCTCCGCGCCCTTGCCGGGTCGGCGGGCGGTTTCGGCGCCGGTCTCGCGGTCTTCGCCGTGTTCGCGGCGATCGGCGCTTGGACGCTGCCACGGCGGTTCGCCGCCCTCGGGCTCCTGCTCGTCGCAGGCCCCGCAGTGGTGCTCGCTGCCTTCGGGGACAAGCTCTCACCCCGGCATCTGATCTTCGTGCTGCCGGTCTGGACGACGTTCGTCGCGGCCGGGCTCTCACGGATGCCCGGGCGCGTGGCAGTCGCTGCCGCCGTGCTCGGCATCGCGTTGCTCGCGCCGAGCGCGGTCGCCGATCCGCGAACGAGCCGGGCCGACGTTACGGGCGCGGCGACGTGGATCCGCGACCACGTCCGCCGCAGCGACGCGCTCTATCCCTACTCGCCGGCATTCCTCGCCGCGCTGCCGCAGGCGTCCGTCGCGCAACCTCTTCCCCGCGAGCCCGTCGCCCTCCGGCGCGCGCTCGACAGGGCGCCCGACATCGAGCGCACGCTCGTCGCGATCCCCGACGGCGGCTCCTGGAAGATCGTGGTCGTCCCGGGGCCGTTCGCCAACGTGCCGAAAGCGCTCGCCCGCGCAGCGCCCCGCCTGCACGGAATCGGGCGCGCCGCCGCCCTACAGCTCTACGGCGCGAGCGCTGCGGCGCTCGAGCGCGAGCGACCCTAACAATGTGATTTAGACGGACGCCCGGGCAAGCCCGCGCGTCCTCTACGCGGCGCCGCCGAGTCGGCGGCTAAGCCACCTCGACCGAAGGAACGTCGCCCCACAGCTCCTCGAGCCGGTAGTACTGCCGAGCCTCCGGCGTGAAGATGTGGAGCACGACGTCGAGGTAGTCCGCGACGATCCACGAGGCCTCCCGCTGCCCGTCGACGGACGCCGGCAGCAGCCGGACGTCGTGCTTCATCCGCTGGTGCACCTCGGAGTAGATCGCGCTCGCCTGCCTCGCGTTCTGGCCGGTGCAAACGACGAAGTAGTCCGTATAGGACACCACCGGCCGCATGTCGAGAATCACGATGTCCTGGGCCAGCTTCTCCTGGGCGAGGCCGGCGATCCGGCGAGCTTGTTCGAGGGACGTCAAGTGCCGCGCAGTGTAGCTAGCGCCCATTCCGGTAGAGCCCGCGCGACTGGATCAGCTCGGCGACCGCGGGCGGGACGAGCCGGTCGATCGCTTCGCCGCGCGCGACACGGTCGCGAACGTCCTCCGAGGAGATCGGCAGCGGCTCGATCTCGAAGAACTGGACACGGTCTGGCCGCGACAACCGATCGAGCACCGACTGCAGTCGCTTGCGCGGATATCCGGGCCGCGTTGCGACGGCGAGCCGCGCGCGCGAGACCACGCCCTCCGGGTCCTTCCACGTGAGGAAGTCGCAGAACTCGTCGGCGCCGATCACGAACAGCGGATCGTTCCAGCGGGCGCTCTTCAGCAGGTCGACTGTCCGCTCGTACGGATCGAGCTCGACATCGTGGCCGGGGAACGCTGCGCGGGCCAGGTCCAGCCGCGCCTGCGCATCGAGCTGGACCTCCTTGTGACCCGGCCGTGCCGCGACGAGCACGACGACCTCGTCGCCGAACCGTTCCTCGGCAGCCCGGGCGAGCGCGACATGTCCGTTGTGCGGCGGATTGAACGTGCCGCCGAGCAGCGTCGTCACTGCAACTCGAGCATCTCGCCGTCGACCTCGACCTCGTCGCCCTTCCGTGCACCGGCGGCTTTGAGCGCCGCAGCGAGCTCTGCCTCATCGGTCGGCGCGACACCGGCGATGCGAAACCCGCGATCCGTGCGCAGCACGCGGAACCGTCGACCGCCGGGCCGCGGACGGTAGACGAGGAAGTCGACGAGCCCGTCCGTCGGCGCGGGCGCCGCCGCCTGCGGCGGACAGAGCCGGAACAGCTCACGCTTCAGCTCGTCGATCCCCGCACCCGTCGCGCAGGACACACGGAAGACGCGCACGATGCGGTCGTCCTGCACGTCGAACGTAGGCGGCTCGGCGCGCAGGTCGGTCTTGTTCAGGACGATCGCCTGCGGACGGGTCTCGAGGCCCGCGCCGTACGCGGCGAGCTCGGCGTCGATCGTCGCGAGCCGCTCTGCGGCGTCGTCCTCGGACGAGTCGATCACGTGCAGCAGCAGGTTGGCGCGCTCGAGATGCGCGAGAAACTCGTGCCCCAGCCCGACGCCCTCGCTTGCGCCCTCGATCAGCCCAGGGACGTCAGCAACGGTCAGCTGCCGGGTCCCGTCCGGCGCATCGACGGTGCCGAGCACAGGTGCGAGCGTCGTGAACGGATAGTCGGCGACCTTCGGGCGAGCGTTCGAGATGCGCGCCAGCAGGGACGACTTGCCGGCGTTCGGCAGGCCGACGAGCGCGGCGTCCGCGAGCAGCTTCAGACGCAGCTCCAGCTCAGCCTGCCCACCGGGCAGACCCGTCTCCGCGAACCGTGGCGTCCGCCGCGTCGGCGACGCGAAGCGCTTGTTCCCTCGCCCGGGCACGCCGCCGCGGGCGACGACGACGCGCGCCGACGGCGATGCCAGGTCGGCGATCAGCTGGTCGTCCTCGTCGAACACCTGCGTGCCGACGGGGACAGCGATCTCGGCGGTCTCGCCCGACGCGCCGTGCTTCAGCGCGCCGCGCCCGGGCTCGCCGCTCCCTGCCTGAAACCGTCGGCGCGCACGAAACGCGGAGAGGTCGCGCAGATCGACATCCGCGACGAGGACGACGTCTCCGCCAGGGCCGCCGTCACCTCCGTCCGGGCCGCCCTTTGGCACGTGCTTCTCACGCCGGAAGTGCAGGCTGCCGTCGCCGCCGCGGCCCGCCTGGACGCGGATGCGCGCGCGGTCGTGGAACACGCGCTATTCGGCGCCGTTGACTTCGACGAACCGACGCTCGCCGCTCAAGCGTCTAGCGCGAGTCGTCGACGGAGACATACCTACGCTCGCCACTCGTCCGGAACTCAACCGTTCCGGGTCGCGTGGCGAAGATCGTGTCGTCGCGGCCGATGCCCGTGCCGGCGCCGGGGCGGAACTTCGTGCCCCGCTGGCGCACGAGGATCATCCCGGCCTTCACTTCCTGACCGGAGAAGATCTTCACGCCGAGCATCTTCGGATTCGAGTCGCGCCCGTTGCGCGACGAGCCGAGTCCCTTCTTGTGGGCCATTAGGCCTCCTTCTCCTGCTTCGCTGCGATCGCCGACTCGAGCGCTGCGATCGCCCCCTTGCGGTTCGCGTGGGCGTGCTCGTACTCGAGTGCGGCCTCGAGCTGCTCGAGCTTCCAGCGCTTCGACTTTTCGGTGATGTCGGCCACGGTGAAGTCGGCGTAGCCGCGCGGCGGCTGTGCCTCCGCGACGGGCGCGGCCTCCTCCTTCGGCGCGGGAGCGGGCGTCTCCTTTGGTTCGACCGCGGAGCGCTTCGACGCGCCGATCGACTGGATCTCGATCTGCGAAAGCGCCGAGCGGAAGCCGGTCTGACGGCGGTAGCCCGTCTTCGGGCGCCGCTTGCCGATGCGTATCTTCTCGCCGCGGACGTGACCGACGACCTTGGCGGTCACCTGCACGCGCGGGGAAAGGTTGCCGTTCCCCTCGCCGCCGGTGAAGAGGACATCGGGATGGAAGGTCTTTCCTTCGTCCGTCGGCAGGCGGTCGACGAGCAGCCGCTCGCCCTCGCGGACGCGGTACTGCTTGCCACCGAGTGAGATGATCGCGTACGTAGCCATTTCGTGGAAAACGCGGGCCTTTTGCCCGCGAGCGCGTGGATTGTAGCGGCTACTTCCGTTCGGACACGTCGTCGGCCCACTCGGACATCGGGACGTACTCCCAGTCCGAGCCTTTCGCCTCGGCCGCAGGCTCCGGCTCCGCGGTCGCGACCGTGGCGGCCGCACCGGTCTTCTTCCGACGGTTCCGGCCGCCTCGCGTGCCACGCCTCGTCCTCTTCTTCGGCGTCGACGCTGCGGCGTCTTCGCCGTCGGCCACCGGCTCCGCGAGCGGCTCGGCCGGCGGCTCTTCCTCCCCCGCAGCCGGCTCGCCTAGATCCCGATCCGGCACGTGGATCCGGGCCTCGACAGGCGGGGCGCCGTTCGCGCCGGCGCTCGCGCTCGTCGCAGCAGTCGGCTTCTTGCGCCCGCGGCCGCCACGCGAGCCTCGCCGGGTCTTCTTCTTCGGCGTCGGCTCACCCGCCTCCGCCTCCGCTTCCGCTTCCGCTTCCTCGGCTTCGTCGTCCGCCGCTTCGGCCACGGTCGTCTCTTCGGCCTCAGCCTTCTTCGCCGGTGCGCGTCGCGTCGGCTTCTCCGCCTCGCCCTCGGCGGTGATCGGCTCTTCGACAGCGGCCGTCCTCGCGACGAGCGTCGCGTAGGCCATGCCGTCGAGGACGCGCTCGATCTGGGCGTTGACCTTCTTGCCAACCTGCTTCGCCGCGCCGGCGACGCAGACGTCGAAGCCTTCGACCTTGCCGACCCCGGCGTTCGGGTCGTGCAAACCGACCTCGCCGAGCGTCAGCTGGATCTTCTGCTCTTCGGCAACGGGTGCCGTCGGCGCCAGGTCCTCGCGCTTGCCCTCCTCGAGCACGACGAAGTGGTCGAGGTGGGTGTCGTGCTTGCCGACGAGGTAGAAGCGGCGCCGCGTCTGCTTCTCGAGCTCCACGAGGCGCGATGCCCCAGGGCCGATCAGCAGCGCCGCGATTTTCGCCGCGACCTCGACACGGTACGCCTGGCTCCGCGACCCGGTCGCAAGCGCGCGCAGGCGGCGCTCGACGTCGACCGCAGCCGACGTCTCCGACAGGACGATGCCGTCGCCGCCGCACGTCGGGCACTTCTTCGTCATCACCTCGCGCGGTCCGTCGGTGACGTTCTGGCGCGTCATCTCGACCAGGCCGAGCGGCGAGATCTCGACGACGTACGTCTTGGTGCGGTCGCGCTCCAGCTCCCTACGCAACGCCTCCTCGACGGTGGCGCGGTTCTTCGGGTTCGCCATGTCGATGAAGTCGATGACGATGATCCCGCCGATGTCGCGCAACCGCAGCTGGCGGACGACTTCCTTGACCGCCTCGAGGTTGTTCTTCGTGATCGTGTCCTCGAGCCGGGCGCCCGAGGAGCGCGAGCGCGAGCCGACGAAGCGGCCCGTGTTCACGTCGATCACCGTGAACGCCTCCGCGTAATCGAAGATCAGGTAGCCGCCGGAGGGAAGGTCGACACGGCGACTCAGCGTCGACTTGATCTCCGCGTCGACGCCGTACGCCTCCATCAGCGGCTGCTTGTCCTTGTACCTGACGACTCGCTCCACCATGTGCGGTGACGTCTTCTTCAGGTAGCCGACGATCCGCTTGTACGCGCGGTCCTCGTCGACGAACGCACGCTCGAAGTTCTCGGTGAACAGGTCGCGCGTGACGCGCAGCGGCAGCTCCGCCTCCTGATACAGCAGCGTCGGCGGCTTCGCCTTCTTCGCGCGCGCCTCGATCGCCTTCCACAGCTTCTGCAGGAAGACGAGGTCGCGCTCGATGTCCTCCGCGGACGCGCCCTCGGCTGCGGTGCGCACGATCACGCCGCCGCCCTTCAGGTCAAGCCCCTTGAGGATGTCCTTCAGGCGCCCACGTTCGTCGTCGTCGAGCCGGCGCGATACGCCGTAGCCGTCGCCGTTCGGTTGGTAGACGACGAAGCGGCCAGGCAGCGAGATCTCGGTCGTGAGCCGCGCGCCCTTCGTCTTCATCGGGTCCTTCACGGCCTGCACCATGATCGTCTCGCCGCGGCTGATCAGATCCTGGATCTTCTTGCCGTGCCGTTTGCCCTCGAGCTCGGGCGTGACGATCTCGTCGACGTAAAGGAACCCGTTCTTCTCGAGGCCGATCTCGATGAACGCCGCCTCCATCCCGGGCAGGACGTTGTCGACCTGGCCGAGGTAGATGTCGCCGGCGATCGAGCGGCGCTCGGGCCGCTCGAGGTAGACCTCGGCGACCTTGTCGTCCTCGAGCACGGCGACGCGCTGCTCGCCGACGTCGACGGAGACGAGCAGCTCGCGCTTGGCCTCCGGCAGCGGTGCGCGTCTCGGCGGCTCCCGGCGCCGGCGCTGCTGTGGCCGCTCGCGCTCACGGCGCTGCGGCTTTCGCTCCGGGCGCGCGGCCTTGGCCGGCGCCTTCTTTTCCTTCTGCTCGGTCTTCGCCTCGGTCGCGGCGGTGGGCTTCTTCGACCGCCCGCGCCCGCCGCGGCTGCCGCGACGGCGTCGAGGTTTCGCGGTGGTGCTCGGTTGTCCCGCCTCGACGGCGGGTTCTGCAATTACGGGCTCGGGTGCTTCAACGGGAGCGGCAGCCTCGATCGGCGCCTGCTCCTCACTCGTCTTTCTGCTTCGAAACCAGCGCAAGCGAAATCTCCTTCGTGCGCGCGCGCTGCAGCAACGCCTGCGTAAGAGGCGGCGCGGAGCGTGCGCGGCAAGTTGTGGTCTGAATGGAACATCTGACTGAAGGCTAGCAAGTGGTCTGGCGGGGGGACTCCGTCCGGCCCCGGTCCTACCTTTTCGGCATCAGCGACCCGGGAGGTGAGTCTCAGGTGACCGGACAGCGAGAAGCTCACGAGTTGTTGTTGATCGAGGAGGCCGACGCCTGGTTCGAGTACCTCGAGGCGACCCGGGCACAATCGCCCCTGCGCTACAAGGAGGTCGAGCCGTGGGCGTGGGCCCGCCTCACCCAGAGGCTGCGCGCGATCAAGACGCGCCGGGCGAAGCTCAAGCCGGCGGCCGAAGCGGCCTGAGACCTACTGCGGCCCACTGAGGTCGTGTAGCAGCTTGCGGAGCTGGGCGAAGCGTCTCGGCCCCAGCTGCTGCTCCCATTCCGTCTCGATCTCGGCGACGGCGTCGCGGATCACCGCGATCGCCGAGGTCCCGCGCCGGGTGAGCGCGACGCGCTTCGCGCGTAGGTCGTCTGGATCCGGGCGACGTTCGAGATAGCCGAGGCGTTCGAGCTCGCCGAGTAGGTAGTTGAGCGCCTGCTTGCTGATCCGTAGCCGGGAGGCGAGCTCGGACGGCTTCGCCGCCTGTGGGCCCGGGTACTGGAAGACGTTCAGGTGCGCGGCGTCGAGGTCGTCGAAGCCTTGCTCGTGCAGCCGCTCGAGCATGCGTCGCTGCACCGCCTCCCACGGCATGCGCAGGAGCGCGCCGATCAGCGGCGGCCCGAACGCTTGGTCTGGGTACTCCGATTTCGTAAAAGGACTTGACGAAGTCTTTGGCATTGGCTATGGTCAAGTCACTTTACCACTAGCGAAGGGAGAGCTGCGATGGCAGCCCGCACACGCGAAGAGATCAAGATCGGACCGCTGTCGATCAGATTCCTGCTCGAGGGTGAGGAGTCGGCGGGATCGGTCGCGATTTTCGAGTTCGACGTACCTGCCCGTGCGGCGGTCGCGACCGCCCACAGTCACGACGCTTACGACGAGACGATCTACGGGCTGAGCGGCGTCCTCAGCTGGACGGTCAACGGCGCTCGCGTCGACGTCGGGCCGGGCGACGTGCTCCACATCCGGCGCGGCGAAGTCCATCACTTCGACAACGCTCACGATGCGGAGGCCAAGGCGCTCGCATTCGTCACACCCGGAATTCTCGGGCCCGAGTACTTCCGGGAGATCGCTGCGCTCCTCGACACTGCAGCCGGAAGCCCGCCCGACGTGGCGGCCATTGGGGCGGTCATGCGTCGGCACGGCGTCACCCCTGCGGTCTGATGGCGGCGATCGGCTGGGAGGACCTGTATGGCGAGTAACACCGAGCAGCGGGAGGTGGCCGTCCTTGTCGCTCGAGACGATCTGTCGATGACGCGTGCGTCCTGCGCGGCGGGTGAGCAGATGACGAAGCCTCACCTGCATCACGAGCACACCGACGCCTTCTACGTCCTCGAGGGCGAGCTGACGTTCGAGATCGGGCGCGAGACGACCACGGTCGGCGCAGGCGGCTTCGTCGCTGTGCCTCCGAACATCGCGCACTCCTTTCGGAATGCCGGCGCCGAGCCTGCGCGCTGGCTCACGATCCACGCACCCGACGCAGGATTCGCGGCGTTCATCAGCGGCACCGCTGTCGAGTGGGACGTGTCGGCGGCCGGCTAGCGCCGCGCGCCTCTGGCGCGGACGTGGATCGCCAGCAGTAACCCGACTGCGATCAGGTTCGCGATCATCGACGAGCCGCCGACGCTCACAAACGGCAGCGGGATGCCGGTGATCGGCGCGATCCCCATCGTCATGCCGACGTTCACGAAGACCTGGAAGAGAAGCGCGACGACGAGCCCGCCCGCGACGATCGCGGAGAACGGCTCGCGCGCGAGCGTGACGATACGCAGGCCGCGCCAGACGACGAGCAGGTAGAGCATCAGCAGGAGAGCGGCGCCGACGAAGCCGCGCTCCTCGGCGAGTGACGCGAAGACGAAGTCGGTGTGATGCTCTGGGAGGAAGTTGAGCGTCGTTTGCGTGGCGTTGTTCGGCCCGCGGCCGTGGAACTGACCCGCCCCGATTGCGTTCTTCGACTGCGTGATGTTGTACGTCGTGCCGCCCGGATCGCTGGCCGGGTTGAGGAAGCCGGTCAGGCGCTGCTGCTGGTAGTCCTTCAGCACCGGTAGCCCGGCCGCCGGCAGCAGGCCGAGCACGAGCACCGCGATCGCGACTGCGCCCGCCGCCAGCGCGGCGAGCTGCGTCCACGGCGTCCCGGCGACGAGCAGCACCGCGGCGGTCGCGGCACAGTACACGAGCGCGCTGCCGAAGTCCGGCTGCAGGAAGACGAGGAAGATCGGCACCAGCGCCAGCCCGACGGCCCTGAGCGTCGTGCGCGGGTCGCCCAGGCGCCGGCTGCGTTCTGAGAGGAAGCCCGCGAGCGCGAGCACGAACAGGACCTTGCCGAACTCGGACGGCTGGAAGCGGAAGAAGCCAAGATCGAGCCACCGCCTCGAGCCGCGAATCGGCCCGGTCAGCAGGACGATCGCGATCAGGAAGCAGGTGCCGCCGAAGACGAGGCGCCAGCGCGTCCGGTACACATCGGGGTCGACGAGCACCGCTGCGACGAGGCAGAGCACTCCGATCGAGGCGTAGACGGCCTGCCGCGTGAGGTAGTAGTGCGGGTCCGCGGTCACGTCGTGCCGCGTGATGCCGGCGATCGACCACAGCCCGTACGCGACGAGCGCGGCAACCGCGCCGATCAGCACCCAGTCGAGCCGTCGGACGAACGACGCGACATCCGTCGTTTCGCGTCGGCGCGCGCGGCCGGCTGCTCTGGAGGCGTAATCGACCATCAGTCCGAGTGGATCGCTCCCTGCTGGGCCGCTTGCTTGTGGAAGAACTCCTCGAACACCTTCAGCGCCGCGGGCGCCGCCGCGTCGCCGCCGTGCCCGCCGTTCTCGATCAGAGCGCAGACGACCAGGTCGGGCGAGTTCGACGGACCGTATCCGCACCACCACGACTGGTTGAACGTATGCATGTAGCCGTCGCCCGGATCGATCGCCTTCTCGGCCGTGCCCGTCTTGCCGGAGATCGGAATCGGGAAGCCGCCGAACGTCGCGTACGACGTACCGAGCGACGAGTGCGTCGCCTCGAACAGGCCCTCCCGCACGACCGAGAGCGCCTGTGCGTCGACGTTCGTCGCCTCGGGCGCGGGCGGCGGCGGTGTCGGGATCACGCGACCCGCCTGCCGGTTCGCCGACGCCTGCTCGACGTCGAGCAGCAGGTGCGGCGTCACGAGCCTCCCGCCGTTCGCGATCAGCGCGTAGAAGCGCGCCATCTGAAGCGGCGTGACGAGCAGGTCCTTCTGGCCGATCGCGAGCTGGATCGAGTCACCGGGCTTCCACAGGCTGTCGATCTGCCAGTGGCCGGGATCGGTCTTCCTGGTGAAGGTCTGCCGGCGCCAGTCGGGCGTCGGCAGCAGGCCGGTGATCTCCGAGCCGAGGTCGATGCCCGTGCGCTGCCCGAAGCCGAAGCGGTGCGCCCAGGCCTGCAGCCGCGGGCCGCGCTCCGACGGCATCCCATAGAAGCGATATCCCACTTGGTAGAAGTAGGTGTCGCACGACTGCGCCAGCGCCGTCGTCAGCGTCATCGCCTCGTTCACGAACGGGTCCCAGTTCTTGAACACCTGGCCGTGATTCGTGTACTGGCCCGTGCAGGCGAGCGGCTCGTACGGCTGCAGAATGTGCTCCTGCATCGCCGCCAACGCGGTGACCGGCTTGAACGTCGAGCCCGGCGGATAGGCGGCGTCGATCGCGCGGTCGAGCGCCGGAAAGTTCGCCGCCTTGGCCGAGCGGGTGGTCAGGCCGGCAGCGTCGAGCGCGCTCTGGCGCACGCGGCCGACGTAGAGGGACGGCCGGTACGTCGGATACGACGCCATCGCGCGGATCGACCCGTCGCGAGGGTCCATCGCGACGATCGCGCCGCCGTTCGCGTACCAGCAGCCCTGGCAGCCGGAGCTTCGTGCGCGCTCGATGCCGTAGCGGAGTGCCTGTTCGGCCGCCATCTGCAGCTTCAGATCGACGGTTAGACGGACGGCTTCCCCGGGACGCGCGGGGACGAGCGGCGTCGTCGATCCCTGCTGCCGGCCAAGCGAGTCGACGCGCTTGATCGCGAGCCCCGGCGCGCCGCGCAGGTACTTGTCGTACTTCGCCTCGACGCCGGTCTGTCCGATCGTGTCCCCTGGGCGGTATCCATCCTTCGCGAGCGTGTCGAGCTGCTGCTGCGAGATGTCGCCGGTGTAGCCGAGCACATGCGCGGCAAGCTCGCGGTGCGGGTAGTAGCGCAGTGACACGACGGGGACGCTCACCCCCGGGAAGTCGTCGGCGCGCTCGGTGAGATAACCGGCCTGCGCGTCCGTCACATCGGACTTGATCCTCACCGGCGTCAGCAGGTCGTTGCGGTGACGGATCAGGTTCGCGCCGATCTCCCGCGCCGGCATCTTCAGCACGCGCGCGAGCCGGCGGATCTCCCGTAGCCGGATGCTCTTGCGCTTCGGCATGCTCGCCTGGTCGATCTGGACGATCGTTCCCGGCACGTTCGTGACGAGCGGCAGGCCGGTGCGATCGAGGATCGCGCCGCGCGGCGCGGGCAGGCGCACCTCGCGCCGCTGGTTGTTCTGGGCGGCGCGTAGAAGCTGCTCGCCGTTCAGGATCTGCAGCGACCACAGGCGCAGGAAGAGCGTGGCGAAGACGGCGATCGCGACCATGCCGAGCAACCCGACGCGCAGCGCAAGTCGCGGCGTCAGGCGGTACGGCTCCTCCACGTGCGGGTCCGAGGGCAGGAAACGGCGAGAGAGAACGCGTTTAGCCAAGGAGGCGCACCTCACGCGGCGCCCATTCGCGCGGCCGCAGCAGCCGGCGCCCGAGCGCGTAGACCGGGAACGTCAGGATCAGGTTCAGCAACATCGTCGGGGCCAGGCCCTCAAAGACGGCTCCGCCCGGAGCGTTCTGACCCAGCATGTAGCGGAGCACGAGCGCGGCGACCTGGTACAGCAGCGTCACCACCGCGACCGAAAGCAGCGGCGCATGCGCGCGGTCGCGGCCGGTCGTCTCGCCGTAGCGCCCGATCCAGTAGCCCGCGAGCGTCAGCAGCAGCGCGGTGAAGCCGAGCGTCCCGAACACACCCGTGTCCGCGAGCAAGCCGGCGCTGAACCCGGCGACGGCGCCGAACACCGCGCCGCGCAGCAGCGCCACGCACACCAGGGTGACGAGCAGCAGGTTCGGATGACCGCCGAGGATCGTGACCTGCGCCATGATCGACAGCTGCAGCACGACGGCGAAGAACAGCAGCGTTCCGGCTTTCGCGATGTCCGCCGCCATCAGGGCGCCTGCGGGTTCTTCTTCTTCGTGATCAGTGCCGTCACCGCGTCGAGCGAGGAGAAGTCGACGAATGGCTGGATCTGAATCTGCTTGAAGGGCGCCGTGTCGCTCTGGCCGACGCTGATGACGTAGCCGATCGGAATGTTCCCCGGGAAAAGCGACGGATACTGCTTCGAGCGCGTGCCGGCAGTGACGATCACGTCACCCTCCTTGACGAGCTTGTCCTTCGTCACGCGGTCGACGATCAGTGAGCCCGTGCCTTCGCCGTGCCGCACGACGCCGAATGCGCCGGTGTCCTGGTCGCGGGCCTGAACGGCGCTGCTCTCGTCGGTGAGCAGTGTGACGAGCGCGGCGCTCGGCGACACCTGCGTGACGCTGCCGACCAGGCCGTCGTTCGTAACGACCGGCGTCTCCTGGTGGATGCCGGCGTTACGACCCGCCGCGATGACGACGCGCTCGTCGAACTCATTGCGCCACCCGATGATGCGCGTGTTCACCGCGTTGTAGTCGCTCGGAAAGAGCGGGCTGTCGACGAACTTCAGCTGTTTGCGGAACTCCTCGTTCTGCGCGCGCGCAGACTCACCGAGCAGGGCCTTCTGCCGCAGCTCGTTCACCTGCGCCTTGAGCTTCTCGTTCTCCTGCTTGACGTGGACGAGCCCGGCGAAGTACCCGTAGACGTCCCGGAACGGGCGCGCGACGCGCTCGGCCGCGACCTCGAACGGGCGTAGAACGGTCGCCCCGGCCGACTGCACGCCATGCAGCGGGCCCGAGGTCGGCTCACGGAACGAGATCGTGATCAGGATCAGCGCCAGCACTACGAGCCCCGCCACGACGCCGCGCCGCCGGAGAGCGGAACGGCTGCGGGAGGGGAACGGCTGAGGCCTCGGTCTCGGTACTGACGACCCCAGGACCGCACTGACACTGCGGTTGCGAGCCACGGGAGCGACCTACGTTAGCGCGCAAGCCGGGGGTCTGACCCCGAAAGGGGTCAGACCCAGCGGTTGCATCTGGAGCTGCGGGGTCGAAGGCTTGGTCAGACCCTGCGCGGTCAGACCCCTTCGGCTAACGGCGGTGGTTGTTCCGCCGCGCCTTCGAGCTGCGGTGGATCGCCTCGAACTCCTCGAGGCTGCGGCCCGAGCCCACGGCCACGCAGGTGAGCGGGCTTTCGGCGAGGTGAACCGGCATCTGGGTCTCGTGGCGGAGCCGCTCGTCGAAATTCGCCAGGAGCGCGCCGCCGCCGGCGAGGACGATCCCGCGGTCCATGATGTCCGCGGCCAGCTCGGGAGGCGTCTTGTCCAGGGTGGACTTGATCGCCTCGACGATCTGCTGGACGGGCTCCTCGAGCGCCCGCCGGACCTCTTCCGACGACAGCACGACCGTCTTGGGGAGGCCGGTGAGCATGTCGCGGCCGCGGACCTCCGCCTGCAGCTCGTCGCGCATGTCCCACGCGGATCCGATCTCGAGCTTGATCTCCTCCGCCGTCTGCTGCCCGATCAGCAGCTTGTACTCGCGCTTGATGTGGTTGATGATCGCCTCGTCCATCTCGTCGCCGCCCACTCGCAGCGACTGCGAAACGACGATCCCGCCGAGGGAGATGACCGCGACCTCCGTCGTGCCGCCGCCGACGTCGACGATCATGTTGCCGGTCGGCTCTGCGACGGGCAGCCCTGCCCCGATCGCGGCCGCCATCGGCTCCTCGATCAGGTACGCCTGGCGCGCGCCGGCGCTGAGCGTCGCCTCCTCGACTGCGCGCTTCTCGACACCGGTGACGCCCGACGGAACGCACACGACGACGCGGGGGTGCGCGAAGCGGTTCTGATGGACCTTCTGGATGAAGTGGCGGAGCATCTGCTCCGTCACGTCGAAATCGGCGATGACGCCGTCCTTCAGGGGCCGGATGGCGGAGATGGTGCCCGGCGTGCGGCCGAGCATCCGCTTCGCCTCGACGCCCACCGCGTGCACCTCGCCGGTGCGTTGGTCGATCGCGACGACCGACGGCTCCGAGAGGACAATGCCGCGTCCGCGTACGTACACGAGCGTGTTCGCCGTGCCGAGGTCCACGGCCATGTCGCGGCCGCCGAAGCCACCGATGCTGTCGAAGAGGCCCATGGAGCTAGCCGAGTCTAGCTGGGACGTTCTGCAAAACCGAATCGGACATGTCCCGTTTAGCCGAAGCCGTAGGTGCCCGCGAAGCGGTCCGCGAGGAGACGCACGAGGCAAGACGCGGGCAAGCCGACGACATTCAGGTAATCCCCCTCGATCGACCTGACGAGCCCGGCGCCCCTTCCCTGGATCGCGTACGCGCCGGCGCGCCCCTCCCATTCCCGAGTCGCGATGTATGACGCGAGGTCGCGCGGCGTCAGCTCGCGGAACGTGACGCGCGTGCCCTCGTGCTCAACTTCTTCCCAGCCCGGCGTGAGCAGGCAGAGGCCGGACATGACGACGTGTGTCTCGCCGGAGAGCTCCTCGAGCATCTGCTCCGCCTCCGTCGCATCGGCCGGCTTGCCGAAGATCTGCCCCTGCAGCACGACCTCGGTGTCGACGCCCAGTACGGGACGGTCGCCTGCGATCCCGGCGACGCTCCGTGCCTTCCCCTGCGCGTGCTCGCGCACGATCTCAGTCGCGTCCGCGAGCTCCGGCGGTTCGTGCTCCTCGTACAGCGGCTCAACGACGTCGAATGGAATGCCGAGCTGTTCGAGGATTGCGCGCCGTTGCGGCGAGCGCGAGGCGAGCAGCAGCGGAGTTGCCGGCGGCGCGTCAGCCACGTTTCGTGGCGACCCAGATTTCTTCGGACGGCCACTTCTGCGCCCACTCGACCGTCACGTAGGCGTAGTACTCGTGCGTTTCCGCGTCCGCCGCCGGGTACAGCTCGAGCAAGCGCTCGACGTCGAAGCCGTTCTCGCGCAGCAGGTCGATCAGTTTGCCGTGCGGGAGATGGAACTCCACCTCGCCGGTGTCCTCCCACTCCAGACGATGCAGGTCGCGTTGCCCCCGCACGAGGCGCTCGACGACCCCGTCCAGTTCCATGCAGAGCAACTGCAGCGTCGCGTTTCGCAGGAAGACCAGACGGCCGCCGGGACGCAGCAGTCGCGCAGCCTCGGGAATCCACTTGTACGTGTCGGCCCAGATCGATGCGCCGTATTCCGAGAGCACGAGGTCGAAAGACGCGTCCGGGAGCGGCACGCGTTCCCCGGGCGCCTCGATCAGCTGGAACTCCAGGCCTGTCTCGCGTTGCAGCCGCCGAGCAGTCTCGAGCTGTGCAGGCGTCGGGTCGACGCCGACGACGCGCGCGCCGCGGCGGGCAAGCCACGCGGAGAAGTACGCCGTCCCGCAGCCGAGCTCGACGATGTCACGCCCCTCGAGCTCGCCGAGCACGTCCAGCTCGGCCTCGGGCGTGCGCCACACCCCCCAGGTGATCTCCTCCGCCGCCCACGCGCGCTCAGCTGAGGCGTCCGTGTACTCCGCGTTTCGCTCGGTCCAGTACGCGACGTTCTGCTTGACGTAGTCAGACGAGCTCATCGTCCGTGAACCAGAGCGCGATCTCGCGCTCGGCCGACTCCGGCGAGTCGGAGCCGTGGACGAGGTTGTCCGGCATCGCAAGTGCCAGGTCGCCGCGGATCGACCCCGGCTGTGCATCGGCGGGGTTCGTGGCGCCGATCGTCGTGCGCAGCGTCGTGATCGCTCCCTCCCCCTCGGCGACGAGCGCGAGCGTCGGGCCCGAGGTGATGAAGGCCACGAGCTCGCCGAAGAACGGCTTCTGCTTGTGCTCGGCGTAATGAGTCTCGCCGAGCTCACGGCTGACATGGATCAGCTTCCCCCCGCGCAGCGTCAGACCGCGGCGCTCGATCCGGCCGAGGATCTCACCGGCGAGCCGGCGCTGCATCGCGTCGGGCTTGATCAGTACCAGTGATCGCTCGACGGCCATCGAGCGCGGGAGTCTACTCCGAGCGCCGTCTGCGTCTCGGCGGTCGCGCCTCGAACGCGGGGAACTCGACCGCTGTCGGCTCGACCGGCGTCTCGCAGTACGGGCAGACCTGCCAGAGCGCCTCGAGCGGCGCCTTGCAGTTCACGCACGCCTGCTTGAGCTTCGTCGTGCAGACGGGGCAGACGAGGAAGTCGGAGCCGACCTCGGCGCGGCAGACCGGGCAGTACAGGTCGCGGCGGGAGAGACGTTCCTCCATCGCCTTGATCTCGAGCTCGCGCTCGCGCACGTCCTCGAGGTACTCCGGCGGGCGGAAGAGCATGTACACGAGCGCGCCGACGTACGGCAGCACGAGGCCGACGGCGACCGAGACGGCAACGAGGACCGGGTCGTCGATCCGCCGCTTCGCGTCCTTGTAGACCCAGTAGGCGACCGAGAGCCAGAGGACGATCGCGAAGAAGATCAGCAGGTTGACGGCGACGTGCCAGGTCCCGGAGGAAAAGAAGTCGTGGACCCCGCCGAAAGTGCTTGCGATCACAGGAGGATTCTTCCGATCAAGTACCCAGCAAGAAACGCGAGCCCGACGATCGCCACGAGGACGAAGGTCGCGAACGCGAAAACGGTCAGCCTCTCGCCAACGTTCGCCATCGTACGCTCTCATCCTTGGCGAGATCGGCCAGGAGGTAAAGGGAGCCCGTGACGAGCAGCGGGCCGCCCCCGGCCCGTGCCGACGCGAGCGCCTCGACCGGGTCCTCGACGGCCTCGACCTCGGCGAAGTAACGGCGGGCGCGCTCTGCGAGGTCGGACGCGGACAGCGCCCGCGTGCTGCTCGAGCGCGTCGCGACGAAGCGGTCGCCGAGCGCCGAGAACGCGGCCAGCATGCCCTCCACGTCCTTGTCGGCGAGGATCGAGGCGACGACGGTGTAGCGCTCGCTCGGCAGCCTGGCCAGGACATAGCCCACGCCCCCGAGGTTGTGGGCGCCGTCCCAGATCTCGAGGGGGTCGTCGCTCACGCGCTCGAGGCGGCCGGGCAGGCTCACGCTCACGTGGCCGTCGACCGGCCGGCCAAGGTAGGCCTCAGCGGCCGAGATTGCGATCGCGAGGTTGCTGCGTCCCGCGAGGACGACCTCCGCGGCGCCATTCTCGAGCGCCAGCCCCTCCCACTCGGGCTCGGTCAGGACGACGGTCGCGCCTGGCTGCACCACCGCGAGCTTCTCGCCGGCGATCGCCTCGCGCGTCGTGCCGAGGACCTCGGTGTGCTCGAGCGAGACGTTCGTCAGCACCTGGACCGGCGAGCGCAGGACGTTCGTCGCGTCGTAGCGACCGCCAAGTCCTGCCTCGACGACCGCGACGTCGACGGCGGTCGCGGCAAACTCGGCGAGCGCCGCGGCGGTCACCAACTCGAATTGCGTCGCCTCGAGACGCTCGGCCGCTTCGCGCACGCGCTCGATCGCGGCCTCGAAGTCCGCATCGCTCCCGTGTACGCGGATGCGCTCGCTCCAGGCGCGCACGTGCGGCGAGAGGTAGGCGCCGACCGCGAGCCCGGACTGTGCGAGCAATTCCTCGATCGTGCGCGCGACCGTCGACTTGCCGTTCGTTCCCACGACATGGATCGACGGGTAGCGCAGCTGCGGCCGGCCGAGCTCCGCGAGCAGCGCCTCGATGCGGTCGAGCCCGAAGCCGTCCTTCGGCCAGGGGCTCAGCGATTCCACATAGTCAATTGGTGAGCGCATCGAGCTCCCGCTGGTAGCGCGCGAGCTTCTCCCGCTCCGCATCGACGACTTGCGCGGGCGCGTTCTCCACGAAGCGCTCGTTCGCGAGGATGCCCTCGGCGCGGGCGATCTCCTTCTCGAGGCGCTCGATCTCCGCCGCCGCGTTGCCGTCACCGTCCTCGCGGGGCCGGACGACCGCCTCGAAGATGCGCAGCTCCTCCCCTTCGAGCGGCATGCGCACGCCGCTTCGGCGGAACATCTCGGCGGCCTCCTGCACGCGCGTGAGCGCACCGGCTTGCGACTCGCCTCCGGCCTCGGGCCACGGTGTGACGATCAGCCGCGACCGCCGCTCGGGCAGGTTCGACCAGATCTCCTCAGTGACGTGCGGCATCGCAGGGTGCAGTAGCGTCAGCAGCCGCTCGAGCGCCGCGGTCGCGGTCGCGCGCGCGTCCGCGTCGCCGTCGTAGAGCCGCGGCTTCACCGCTTCCGCGTACCAGTCGCAGAAGTCGTCGAACGTGAGGTGGTACAGCTCGTCGACGAGGTGCGAGAAGTCGAACTCGTCGAGGTGGCGCTCGATGCGGCGCTGCGTCTGTGCGAGCCGCGCGAGAATCCAGTGCTCCTCGAGCGTGCGCGGCCGCTGCTCGGGCACAGCCCCTTCCGACGCAAGGATGATCAGCCGCGCGACGTTCCAGAGCTTGTTCGCGAGCTTGCGACCCTCGTCGATCGCGCCCTCCGAGAAACGGACGTCCTGCGACGACGCCATCTTCATCAGCCCGTAGCGCATCGCATCGGCACCGTACGCGTCGATTACTGCAAGCGGGTTCATGCCGGTGCCGAGGCTCTTCGACATCCGGCCGCCGGTCGGCGCGTGCACCGTCGAGTGGATGACGACGTCGGTGAACGGCACGTCGCCCATCAGCTCGAGCCCGGAGAAGATCATCCGGTTCTCCCAGAGCCGGATGATGTCGCGCGCCGTCGTGTTCAGGTCGCCCGGGTAGAACTGCCGCAGGTCGGGCGTGTCGTCGGGCCAGCCGAGCGTCGCGAACGGCCACAGAGCCGACGAGAACCACGTGTCGAGCACATCGGTCGAGCGCGTGAGCTGTTGCGAATCGCACTCCGTGCACGCGTGCGGCTCCGTCTCGGCGACGGTGACGTGCCCGTCGGGGCACTCCCACACGGGCAGCTGGTGGCCCCACCAGATCTGGCGCGAGATGTTCCAGTCGGGCGCTTCTTCGAGGGAGGAGATCGCGAACCGATGCTGCGACTCGGGGTGGTAGCGCACGCGCCCGCTGCGCAGCGCCTCGAGCGCGGGCTGCTTCAGCTCCTCCATCGAGCACCACCACTGGAGCGAGATGCGCGGCTCGATGCGACTTCCGCATCGATCGCAGACGGCGACCGTGTGCCGGTATGACTCGCGCTGTTCGAGGCGGCCGTGCTCCTTCAGCCATTCGAGCACGCGCGCGTCGGCTTCCTCCTGCGTCAGCCCCTCGTACTCCCCCACCTGTGCGTTCATGCGTCCGTCGGGCCCGATCACCGTGAGCTCCGGCAGGCCGTGGTCGCGCCCGATCTCGTAATCCAGCGGGTCGTGACCCGGCGTCACCTTCAGCGCGCCGGTGCCGAAGTCCCGCTCGACGCGCTCGTCCGCGATCACCGGCACGCGGCGCTCGACGACGGGGACGATCACCTCGCGGCCGACCAGCGCCTTGTAGCGCTCGTCCTCCGGGTGCACGGCGACCGCCACGTCCGCGAGGATCGTCGCCGGCCGCACGGTGGCGATCGTGATGTGTCCGTCGCCGTCGGCGAGCGGATACCGGACGTACGTGAGCGTGTCGTCGACCTCGACGTGCGCGAGCTCGAGATCGGAGAGCGAGGTCAGGTGGAACGGGCACCAGTTGATGATCCGGTTCGCGCGGTAGATCCAGCCCTTGTCGTAGAGATGCACGAAGAAGCGCATCACCGCCCGCACGTATCCCTCGTCCATGGTGAAGCGCTCGCGCCGGTAGTCGAGCGACGCGCCCGTGCGGCGGAACTGGAACATGATCTTCCCGCCGTACTCGCGCAGCCATTCCCAAACGCGCTGCTCGAATGCCTCGCGGCCCAGGTCCTGGCGCGTCTTCCCCTCTGTCGCGAGGTGCTTCTCGACCGCGTTTTGCGTCGAGATGCCGGCGTGGTCGAAGCCGGGTTGGAAGAGCGCGTTGTAGCCCTGCATGCGGCGCGTGCGGACGATCGTGTCCGCGAGCGAGAGCTGGAGCGCGTGGCCGAGGTGCAGGTCGCCCGTGACGTTCGGCGGCGGGTGGGCGATCGCGAAGCTCTCGCGCGAGGGGTCGGGATCGGCGTTGTAGTGCCCCTCTTCCTCCCACGTCCGCTGCCAGCGCTCTTCGACGCCCTCGGGCTTGTAGAAAGGTTCCATCTCGCGCGCGATCCTAGCCTCGCCTCGGAGGCGCCTCAGGGGACCGGTGAGATCACGCAGCGACTATGGCTCGGAGTCTAGCGAGAGGCGATGCCTAGCGCCCCACGATGTAGCCCTGCATGCCGCGCGGGTTCGCGGCGCCTTTCAGCAAGCCGTCCTCGCGGGCGACAGCGCTGACGCGGCCGAGCGACCAGTCGCCCGTCACCACCACGTCGTGGCCGCGCTCACGGAGGGCCCGGGCGACGTCGTCGCCGAAGCGAGCCTCGAGCTCGACCTCCCGCGGCTTGCTGTCGCGCGGATAGAAGGAGCTGGGGAAGTGGTTCGTGTCGAAGCTCGGAGCGTCGATCGCCTCCTGCAGGTTGAGCCCGCCGTGCACGTGACGCAAGAAGAAGTTGAGCGACCACTGGTCCTGCTGGTCGCCACCCGGCGTGCCGAACGCGAGGTAGGGATCTCCTCCGCGGAAAGCGAGTGAGGGCGAGAGCGTTGTCCGCGGGCGCTTGCCCGGCTCGAGAGAGTTCGGCAACCCCTCCTCGAGCCAGAACATCTGGGCGCGCGTCCCGAGCGGGAAGCCGAGCTTCGGCACGACCGGCGAGCTCCACAGCCACCCGCCGGAGGGCGTCGCGGAGACGAGGTTGCCCCAGCGATCCGCCACGTCCACATGGCACGTGTCGCTCGCGCGCGTCGGCTCGCCGGCGCCTGCCACGACAGCGCCGGTGACGGGCGAAGGCAGCCGCGGACCGTCGCCGCCGGGCCGCAGCTCCGCCGACGCCGTTTCGCCGACGAGCGCGCGGCGCTCTTCGGCGTACTCCTTGCTCAGCAGCAGGTCGAGGGGGACGTCGACGAAGTCGGGATCGCCGTACCACG